>JBFHRO010000051.1:0-17272 GCA_041591635.1 Oleiphilaceae bacterium
ACCGCGCACAGAAAAGCCAGAAGATTCAAACTCGACCTTATGTGCAATACGGCCCTACTGGGCCTCAACATAGCAAATAACCCATGAGATACCCAGCTGTGCCTGTGACAAAACCCCTTACCGCCACTCCTGCCGAGGCAGTGACGCGGCAACATTTTCACTTGCTGATCGTCGATCAATCGCCCACCGATGCTGCCTTGATTGTGGAGGTGCTTAAAAGTCACGGGATGCGTCCAAGTGTCACCCATGTCAGAACATCCGACGAACTGACAAATGCGCTGTCACAACAAATTTACGACATTGCCATATCTGACCATGGTGATCAGCCATTGGCCTCCCTCAGCACCGTCAACCTGATTCAGAATCTCACCCCCGACACCCCCATAATCGTTATTGGCAACACCCTGCTTGAAAGTGCCGAAATGGAGGCGATAAAACTCGGCGCACAGGATTACGTCAGCAAGCAGCGCCTGATGCGCCTGGTGCCGGTCATCGCACGGGAACTCAGACGTGGCACCGACAAGAAAATCCATCGCGAAACCGAACGTAACCTTGCGTTTCTCTCGCACCACGACACCCTCACCCATCTGCTCAACCGCAGCGAGTTTGAGCGCCGACTGGAGAAATCGCTACACGAACCCATCGAGGGCGATGAAGGCAACGTACTGATGCAGGTCGATGTCTATCAGTTCAAACTGATCAATGACAGCTGTGGCCATCTGGCCGGTGATGAACTGTTACGCCAGACTGCCCGCCTGCTAAAACACCAGCTGCGCGGTGACGCTGGGGATGCGATTGCTCGCCTCGGTGGCGACGAATTCGGTATTTTGCTCAAGCACATATCCAAGCAGGCGGCCTTCGATCTTGCCCGACGCATGAGCAAGGAGATCAGCGGGCACCGGTTTCGGTGGGGCGATGCGGCATTTTCGATCAGCATCAGCATTGGCATTATGGGCATCAACCCCGGGGAAAACACTGCATCGGAATTGCTGGCCTCGGTGGACATTGCCTGCGGCGCAGCGCGGGAACAGGGCCACAGCGGCATTCAGTGGTATCAGAACGACGATGTCGAGCTAACCTATCGCCGCAGCGAAATGCAGTGGGTTCCGCGAATCAAAAAAGCATTGGAAAACGATAAATTCGTATTGTTTGCGCAAACCATGTGTGGCCTGCAAACTTCGCGCAAAGGCCTGCATCAGGAATTCCTGCTGCGACTCAATGATGAAGGTGAACTGGTTCCCCCCGGTGCCTTTATTCCTGCGGCTGAACGCTACCGGCTTATGGGACAGATTGATCGCTGGGTCGTCCATAATGTCTTTAAATACCTAGCAGTTACACGTCTGGGCCAAGAGCCGGAAGGCACTTTTTTTATCAATCTCTCGGGCGCAACCTTAAGTGACCCTGGGTTCTTTAGCGATATAGACGCGCTGGCGGCGGCTTATCAGATTCTTCCCGAACGCATCTGCTTTGAAATCACCGAAACAGCCGCCATCGAAAATATGGCTGACAGTGTGGAATTCATTAAAGACATTCGCGGCAAGGGGTACAAGTTCGCGCTCGACGACTTTGGCGCGGGCATGAGTTCTTTCTCGTACCTGAAAATGATCCCAGTGGACTACCTGAAAATCGATGGCAGTTTTGTGAAAAACCTGTTGCGCAACCCCATTGACCGGGGCATCGTCGAAGCCTGCAACGGCATTGCCCACGCCGCCAACCTGCAGACGGTTGCGGAGTTTGTGGAGGATGATGACTGTCGGCTGGCACTGCAACAGATGGGGGTGGATTTTGCTCAGGGATTCGGCATTTCCAGACCCGGCCCCCTGAACTGGAGCGCCAATCCAAACTAGACTTTGTTGAGCTGCGCCTTGGCCTCGAGCCAAAGCCGCTCCAGCTCGTCCAGCGGGGTGTCGCACACCTTGCTTCCCTGCTGCGCCAACTGCTGCTCAATGTAGGCAAAGCGTGCCGCGAAGCGACGATTGGCACCGGTTAATGCCCGCTCCGGACTCACATTAACAAAGCGCGCCAGGTTGACGCAGGTGAAAAGCACATCCCCCAGTTCTTCTTCCATGCGCTGCTGACGCGCTTGCGCCTCTTGGTCGGTGGCATTGATTTCGGTTGCCAGCTCGTCCATTTCTTCGCGCATCTTGTCAAACACAGGGGCGATATCAGGCCAATCAAACCCCTGACGGGCGGCAATTTTCTGGATTTTTTCGGCGCGGGCAAGAGCCGGCGCTGCCAGAGGCACGGCATCAAGAGAAGAGGTTGTGACGGGCAAAGGCTTGTCGGAAGCGGCTTTTTCGGCCGCTTTGATCTTTTGCCAGTTCGCCTTGATGTCCGCTTCGCTGACCGGCTCATGGGCTTCGCGTCGGCTTTCCAGGGTGCCTGCCGGAAACACATGGGGATGCCGGCGCACGAGTTTGCGCACGATACCATCCACCACGGACTCAAAATCAAAACTGCCCTCTTCACGCCCCAGCTGGGCATAGAAGACTACCTGAAACAGCAAATCACCGAGTTCTTCCCGTAAATTGAGCTTGTCATCGCGGTCTATGGCGTCGGCGACCTCATACACCTCCTCCAGGGTATGCGGCAATACGGAGGCAAAGTCTTGCTTGAGATCCCAGGGGCAGCCCGTGTGGGGATCTCGCAACCGGGCCATGAGGTAACACAGATCCTCTATTTGATACCTGGATTTTTCTGCCATAACGCTCACGCTCTGCGACTGCGGTGCACTTCAATGATGTTGGGCAACTGCTTGATGCGCGCCAGTACCCGGCCGAGTTTTTCCAGACTGCTCAATTCCAGCGTCAGCGACATAGTGGCCGTGCTCTGCTGGCGGTCGGACAAGGTATTGAGGCTGGTCACATTCACCTTCTCATTGGCCAGGATCTGGGTGATGTCGCGCAGCAGACCTTCCCGGTCGTACGCCAGAATGGACACATCCACCGAATAAATGGTGTCGGGTGTCTTGCCCCAGGAGACCTCGATCATGCGGTTGGGTTCTTTTTCCTGCAATTGCAGCACGTTCATGCAGTCCTGACGGTGAATCGAAACCCCCCGCCCCACGGTGATGTAGCCAATAATGGGATCCCCGGGGAGCGGCTTGCAGCAATGCGCAATACTGGTCAGCAACTTGCCAACGCCGCGAATCTGAATGCCTTTTTCTTTGTGCAAGCCTTCGACGCTGGGGCTCAGTTGCAAATCCAGCTGCTTTTCTTTGGGTTCGATTTGTTGCTGAGCCAGATTCGCCACATGCGTCGGCTTCAAATCCCCGGCGCCGACCGCCGCAAACATATCCTCGGCCGATTTGAAGTTGAGTTGCTCAGCGAGCCGCTGCAGATTGATGTCACCCAACGACAGCCGCTTGAATTCATCCTCAATAATGGCGCGACCGTCAACGATATTGCTGCCTCGATCCTGCTGCTTGAACCAGTGCGCCACCTTGGCCCGGGCCCGTGAGGTTTGCAGATAGCCCAGCCCCGGGTTGAGCCAGTCCCGACTTGGCGCAGAGCGATTGCCGGTGAGAATGGTCACCTGCTCGCCGGTTTTCAGGGCATAGGTCAAAGGCACAATGCGGCCATTCACCTTGGCACCGCGGCACGCATGCCCCACCTCGGTGTGGACCCGGTAGGCAAAATCCACTGGCGTTGCGCCCTGCATCAGATCGACCACATGCCCCTCTGGGGTAAACACGTAGATACGGTCGCCGGCCACGTCTTTTTTAAGCTGATCCACAATGCCCGAAACGTCGCCGATTTCTTCCTGCCATTCGAGCACCTGCCGCAGCCAGTTGATTTTTTCTTCATAGGCATTGGACTTGTTTTTGGCATCGGTGCCCTTGTAGCGCCAGTGAGCACAAACCCCCAGCTCGGCTTCTTCATGCATGTCACGGGTGCGAATCTGCACCTCCATGACCTTGCCTTGAGGGCCGACCACCGCAGTGTGCAGGGAGCGATAGCCGTTTTCCTTCGGGTTGGCAATGTAATCGTCGAACTCTTTGGGAATATGCCGCCATAACGTGTGTACGACTCCTAGCGCGGCATAACAGTCGGCGGTTTTGGGCACTAGAATCCGAAACGCGCGAATATCGTAAATCTGGGAAAAATCCAGGTTTTTGCGCTTCATTTTGCGCCAGATACTGTAAATGTGCTTGGACCGGCCCGAGATTTCCGCCTCTATTTCCGATTCCCGCAGGGCATTCTCAAGGCTCCCCAGCACGCTACGGATGAAGTCATCCCGATCGACACGTCTTTCGTCCAGCAAGCGGGCAATTTTCTTGTACGCCACCGGATGCAGATAGCGAAACGAAAGATCTTCCAGTTCCCACTTTACGTGACCAATGCCCAGGCGGTGTGCCAGTGGTGCATAAATATCAAAAACTTCCTTGGCGACCCGCTGACGCTTTTCCGGCGTTGCATTTTTCACAGCCCGAATGGCACAGGTACGCTCTGCGAGTTTGATCAATACCACGCGCACATCATCAATGATGGTTACCAGCATTTTGCGCACATTATCAATCTGGCCATCACGCTGCCCCAGTACCGCACCCTTAAAAGGCTGATGACTGGCCGAAATAGCCGCCATCTGCAGCACGCCGTCAATCAGCTTGGCAACACTGTCGCCGTATTCGGCACGCACGCGGGACAAGGCAATACGCTCTTCACGCACCGCACGATACAAGATGGCGGCGATCAGGGTTTCCTGATCCAGATTCAACTCCGCAAGTATCTGGGCCATTTCCAGCCCGGTACGAAAGCTGCTGTGCCCCGGCGACCAGACCCGCTCTTCCCTCACGTTTTGCTCATCAATCGCCTGGCTCAAAACGCAGGCCTGCCGGACCAATGCTTCATCCTCAAGCCGGATTTGCTCTCCGATCAAGGCAACCCACCGATCAATATCGATGTGACCTTCGGAAGTTACCGGATGATCTTCTCGAACCTTAACCATGAATCCATCATTCCTGTAGTACGGCAATAAAATAGTACGGCAATCAGATAGTACGGCAATCAAATAGTACGGCAATCAAATAGTACGGTGATCAAATAGCACTGCTGTCACATGTGTACGGCGGTCAACGGGCAGCGCGACCAAGCATTCTGGCCTTGCCCTGCTTCTCAACTGCGTTCGAACAAAGCCATGGACTCGACATGGGTGGTATGAGGGAACATATCCATGACACCCGCCTTGATCAAACGATAGCCTTTTTCTGTCAATACTCCTGCATCACGTGCCAAGGTGGCCGGATTGCAAGAAACATAAACAATGCGCGAGGCACCAAACGCCGGTAAATAATTCACAATTTCCAGGGCACCGGATCGGGGCGGATCAATCAATATCTTGTCAAACCCCTCCCGGGCCCAATCGGCCTGGGTAAAATCGCCCTGCAGATCGGCGCCGTAAAAACGCACATTGCCGATCCCGTTGGCCTGCGCATTCTCGCGCCCCCGTACCACCATGGCCTCATCGCCCTCCACTCCAACCACCTCGCGGGCCAGCGTCGCCAGCGGCAAGGTAAAATTGCCCAGTCCACAAAAGAGATCCAGCACCCGGTCACCGGGTTGCGGGTCGAGCCACTGCAGGGCCTGATCCAGCATCGCCCGGTTAATGTCGGCATTGACCTGGGTAAAATCGAGGGGATGAAAGCCCATCGTCAAACCGTATGCAGGCAAGGCATAGTGCAACCGGTCATCACCGGTAAGTGGCCAGAGCCTGTGAACCGAATCTGGTCCTTTAGGCTGCAAATAAAGCGCCAACTCATGCGTTTGGGCAAATTGCTGCAAGCGATCCTGGTCATCTTCTGTCAGGGGCGCCATGTGCCTGATCACCAGAGCAACCTCCTGATCACCCATGGCCACCTCGATTTGAGGTATCTGCTGATACACCGACAATGACCGCACCAGGGCCTGCAACGCCTGGATTTTAGCGCCCACCCGCGGGTCGAGCACGACACAGGAAGAGATCGCGGTCAGAAAATTGCTGTGTTTTTCACGAAAACCAATCAGCACCTCATCGCGCTTGGTCACGTACCTGACGCCCAATCGGGCCTTGCGTCGATAGCCCAGTTCCGGCCCGCACAATGGCGCCGCCCACTGTTGCGGCACCACGGCACCAAAATGGGCAAACTGGTCTTTCAGCACCGATTGCTTCAGGGCAATCTGCGCTGGTGGCGCCATATGCTGCAAACTGCAACCACCACAAAGGCTGGCATGGGCACAAGGGGGCTCCACCCGCTCGGGCGAGGCGCTGAGTACCGTTAGTGTTTTCAATTCGTCAAATTTGCTGCGGCTGCGCAGGTAACTTGCGCTGACTTCTTCGCCGGGCAAGGCCCCTTCCACGAATTGTGTTTTACCCTCGGTAAAAGCGATCCCTCGCCCTTCGTGGCTCAAACGATCAATGCGCAAGGTTACCGGGGGAAGTGTCACTTTTTTTCTGGTCTGTCGGCCCATGACTTACTGCTCTGTTGAGGTTTGGAGGAGAAAATGCGCAAGCATAACCGGCGATACGCCCTTATATATAAGATATCAGGCGTCAGGCCACCCTGGTTCACTGGGGCAGCCGAAATGAAGGGTGCCGAATCCGTTATCCGAACACACCCGTCGACAAGTAACGATCACCACGATCACAGATAATGGCGACAATCACTGCGTTTTCAACACCCTCGCTGATTTTTAACGCCCCTGCGACCGCACCGCCGGAGGAAACACCGCAAAATATTCCCTCCGATTGGGCAAGCGCTTTCATGGTGTCTTCCGCTTCCGTTTGAGAGATGTCCAATATCTGATCCACCGCCCTGGGATCAAAAATACTGGGCACATAAGCCGGTGCCCAGCGGCGGATTCCCGGTATGGCAGAGCCTTCGGCCGGTTGCAAGCCCACAATCTGCACGGCGCTGTTTTGCTCTTTCAGATAGCGGGAGGTTCCCATAATAGTGCCCGTGGTACCCATGGCGCTGACAAAGTGAGTGATTTTTCCCTGGGTATGCTGCCAGATTTCCGGCCCGGTGGTACGGTAGTGGGCAAGCGGATTGTCGGGATTGGCAAACTGGTTCAACACTTTACCTTCCCCAGCGGCCTCCATGGCCAGCGCCAGATCCCGCGCGCCTTCCATGCCCTGTTGACGGGTAACGGTGACAAGCTGTGCACCGTAAGCCGCCATTGAGGCACGGCGCTCGGCGCTCATGTTTTCCGGCATGATCAACACCATGCGGTAACCCTTGATGGCCGCCACCATCGCCAGTGCAATTCCGGTATTGCCACTGGTGGCCTCAATCAGGGTGTCGCCAGGGCGAATCTCGCCTCGCGCTTCGGCGGCGGTGATCATGTTCAACGCCGGCCGATCCTTGACCGAACCTGCCGGATTGTTGCCTTCAAGCTTCACCAGCAGCTGGTTCGATGTGTTGCCAGGCAACCGCTGCAAGCGAACCAGAGGGGTGTTGCCCACGAAAGACGCTAATGACGGGTATTCCATAATGACCTCAAACCAGGTCGCAGTGCGACAAAATAAAGCAGCCAGTTTAGCATAAGCTATGGTATTTTTACCGGGCTACAGATCACCAAGGCAAGTGGACATCATGACGTTGCACCCGCGCAAATTCGACGACACCCCACCCTTTGAGCCGCATTGCAGCCCTGGCACCTTCCATGCCTAAGTGGGGAATACGCAAGCGCATTCTGTTGCTGGCGCTACTGCCGGCCATCACCATTGCCCTTTTGCTGGCGCTGTTTTTTGTTCACACCAAGCTGAGCTCCATCGACCAGCATTTTGTCGAACGTGGCAACTCACTTAGCCGCCAATTGGCGGTGGCGTCTGAATATGGCATCACCGAGGCCCAACGTGAGCAATTGATCGTTCTGGCCAATGCCACGCTGGAAGAAGCCGATGTCCGGTCCCTGATCATTTTTGACCGCTATCACCGCGCACTGGTTCAGGCCGGCCCCAAGACGCTGTTGACACCCCATCTTGAGGAGCTATCAACCCGGGTCCAGATCCATAAACGGGGCGACGAAACCAGCTTGTTTATCGCCCCCGTTGACAATCAACGTACGGTGACGCAACCACTGGAGCTGGCTGCCACAACGCCTGCCAACACGCTGGAAAAACCGCTTGGCTGGATCGCACTGGAACTGTCACACACCCATGCGACCATTGAAAAGTACCACACCTTGTTAACCACCCTGCTTCTACTGGCCATAGGGATCGTTATCAACTGGCTCATTGCACTGCATATTACCGGCGGTGTCGTCAATCCACTGGAAAAAATCACCCAGGCCGTTACGGCAATTCGTGAAGGCAAACTGGACACGCGGGTCTATACCCAGGGCGGAGAGGAGTTGCAAGTGCTCGAGTCCGGAGTCAATAGCATGGCCGAATCACTGAGTCGGGCTTATGACGAAATGCAGCACAATATTGATCAGGCGACCGAAGACTTGCGCGAAACCCTCGAAACCATCGAGATTCAAAACATCGAGCTGGACATTGCCCGCAAGGAAGCCCTGGAGGCGAGCCGGATCAAGTCAGAATTTCTGGCCAACATGAGTCATGAAATCCGCACCCCGCTCAACGGTATTCTGGGCTTCACCAACCTGCTGCTCAAAGGTCATCTGAATTCACAGCAAAAGGACCACCTGACCACCATCAAAAAGTCATCGGAAATCCTGCTGACCATCATTA
The DNA here is from genome assembly GCA_041591635.1 of Oleiphilaceae bacterium. Classification (GTDB taxonomy): domain Bacteria; phylum Pseudomonadota; class Gammaproteobacteria; order Pseudomonadales; family Oleiphilaceae; genus JACKOD01. The sequence continues at coordinate 8,671 of JBFHRO010000051.1, forward strand.
ACGACATTCTCGACTTTTCCAAAATTGAAGCCGGAAAACTGGTGCTGGATCGCAGTCCGCTGAAACTGCGTGAAATCATCGAGGATGTCATGGTCATGCTGGCGCCGGCCGCTCATCACAAGAACCTGGATCTGGCGGCCCTGGTCTATAACGACGTGCCCAACAACCTGATGGGCGATGCGCTGCGGATAAAACAGATCATTACCAATCTGGTCAATAACGCCATCAAGTTTACCCAAACCGGCGAGGTGACTACCCGCGTCATGATGGAAGACATGGAGAGCGACGGCAAACACCTCACCCTGCGAATCAACGTTACAGACACCGGGGTGGGATTGTCCCGCGTACAGCAGCAGTCGCTTTTCAATGCCTTTGCCCAGGCAGACACCACCACCTCTCGCCAGTACGGGGGCACCGGACTTGGTCTGGTGATATCAAAGCGACTGGTGGAGGAAATGGGGGGCGAAATCGGCCTGGAAAGTGAGCTTGGCAAGGGCTCCAGTTTCTGGTTCACCTTCAAGACCGAGTTGGCCGCCAGCGTCAGCCACGAGTCATCTTTGCCCCAATTCAACGGCGAGAAAGTCATCTATCTGGAATCCCAGACAACCACCGGCATGGTCGTCAAGCATCTGCTGGAACAAATGAACCTCTCGGTGACACAGGTGGAATCCCCGGTTGAGCTGGTGAAAAAAATCATTTACGCCCAAACCAGTCACCAAGGCTACGAACTGGCCATTATTGGCTTAAGTCGCCACATGATGAATTCCAACCAATACCGTATCAGTCTGCGGGAACTGGAAGCCAATCGTGATTGCCGCACCCTGTTGTTGACCCCCACCCTGGATGACATGAACCAGCCGCTGCTGGAAATCTGTTCAGGCCACCTGACCAAACCAATTCAACAGCAACGTTTGGGAGAAATGCTGGTGCGACTGCTGCGCCACCACCCGCCGGCTGGCCAACTGCAGATCAGCACCTACCCCGGCGCCGGCGAACAGCCGCGCCGCGCAAGCAACGAGCCGACGATTCTGGCCGTCGATGACAATGAAGCCAACCTTAAGCTGGTAGAAGCCCTGTTGAGCGGCATGCACATTAAGGTTCACACCGCCACCAACGGTTTTGAGGCCCTGACCAAAGCCAAACTGATGCAATACGACCTGATTTTCATGGATGTGCAGATGCCCGGCATGGATGGCACAGAAGCCACCGAGCGCATTCGCGCCTGCGGTACGGGAAGCTATCAGACGCCGATCGTCGCCCTCACCGCCCACGCTCTGGCCGAAGAAGAGAAAAACCTGCTGCGCAAGGGATTTGATGACTATCTTACCAAGCCGGTCAGCGAACAGCAGCTGCAGGACGTGATTGCCCATCGCACCGGATTCAGGCCGACCCTGCAACTTCCCGCGCCAGCACTTGACCAGGCTGTCACGCCGATGCGTCCATCACGCACTCACCGGCTGGATCGCTGCATCGATATCACCGAGTGCATTCAGCTGGCAGCAGGAAAAGCGGATCTGGCGGAAGAGTTGTTCACCATGCTCCTGGAGCACCTGCCTTTGGATTTGAATGCCATTCGCCAGCACTATCATGAGAAAGACCTGGAGGCCCTTCTGATGCGCGTTCACAAACTCCATGGCGCAACCCGCTATTGCGGTGTACCCGATTTGCGACAGGCGGCCGAAGCCATGGAGGTGGCGCTCAAGCAGCAATCGGATCTGAGCAAGCCCGTTACCAACCTCATCGCCGCCATCGAACAGGTGCTACGCTGGACCGATGAAAACGACTGGCGCACTCAAATGCGCAGCACCATCAAGCCTGATCAGTCCAGCACAGCGAACGCCACTACGTAAGCCTGCTCATCGGCGACGCTCACGTGAACCTGCTGTGCGCCCAAGTCGTGCATCCGCTTTGCCGCTGCACCCTGAAGACTGGCGATGGGACGCCCCAGGGGATCACGCCCGGTCTCAATGCTGTGCCAGCCGACCCCTTGCGCAATGCCGGTGCCCAACGCCTTGGCCACCGCCTCTTTGAGTGCAAAGGTTTTGGCCAGCAATCGTATATCCGATTGGCGCGCATAAAACCGAAGCATCTCCGAGGGCGTCATAATCCGACTGACAAAGCGCTTGCCATGTCGACCCCAGGCGGCCTGAATCCTTGCCACCTCGACAATATCGGTTCCAACACCCCGTATCATCCCTGCGAGGCGCCAGCACTTGCCTGGGCGATGAGTTGACGCATGGAGCTTACCGCTTCCTTCATTCCCACCATGAGCGCACGTGCGATGATGCTGTGGCCAATGTTGAGTTCATTGATTCCGGCAATCGCGGCAATCGCCTCGGTATTGTGATAGTGCAAGCCGTGCCCGGCATTGACAATGAGACCTTTGGTCAAAGCATAAGCAACGGCACTGCGAATCTTCTCCAGTTGCCGCTGTTGCGCCTGCGGGGTAAGCGCCTCGGCGTAATGCCCGGTGTGAATTTCAATCGCGGGCGCCCCGCAGCGTACCGCTGCATCAATTTGTGAAAACTCGGCATCAATGAACAGCGAAACCTCAATGCCGGCCGCGCCCAGCCGCTCACAGGCTTCGCCGATCCGGGCCTCCTGCTGCAATACATCCAGCCCCCCTTCTGTGGTGAGCTCCTCCCGCTTTTCCGGCACAAGACAGCAGTGTGCCGGCTTTACCCGCAGCGCCAGTGCAATCATCGCCTCGGTCACGGCCATTTCAAGATTCATCCGGGTCTGCAAGGTGGTGCTGAGCAAGAGCACATCCCGCTCCTGAATATGCCGGGCGTCTTCGCGCAGATGCACCGTAATGCCGTCAGCTCCGGCTTCTTCGGCCAGTAAAGCCGCCTGCAAAGGTTCAGGGTAACGGGTACCTCTTGCCTGCCGCAACGTGGCAATGTGATCAATGTTTACACCCAGCAATACTCGGTTAGCTGTCATTGGTTTTACCCTCTTGTGTTGATCTGGTATCGGCATCCCGGGATTCAAACGACCGGTATTGCAGCATCAATTCCCGACTGCGCAGCGGCCTGCCCTGCAGCAAATGCGCAATGATCTGGCGAAAAAGGCGTTTGGCCACGGGCAACCCATGCTCCATGCCGGAGCTCTGCGCCGTGTCGGCATCATCGAACGACCACCGGGGAGCATTTTCTATCACAAAGGCATGTACAGCACGCAGCTGTGATGCCAAAAAACACATTGATTCAGGAAATCTTGCCGCTGGTTCTGCTGGCATAAACCCTTGCTCTGCGCCCCACACGTAATAGCGGTCAGACGCTAAAGGCGCCCCCAGGTGATCCCGAATCAAATCCGGCGCCATCCCCAGTTCGCATAACAGGTGCCATTCAAAGTTGCGCAGGGTAATTTCCAGGTGCGACATGGAGGCTAACTGCCCCATGGCATGGGCATAATGAATAAAGAGCGCTGGGGCGGGATCGTCGGGACGCAACAATAACTGCAGCAGTTCGTTGATATAAAAGGCGCTAAAGAGCGTATCACCGGTAAGCGCCGGCAGTCGCATTTCGGACTCGACTCCCACAAAATTTTTGAGCGACCCCTTGCCTTGCCAACTGAGCAACAAGGGCTGGAAGGGGCGCAAAAGGCCGCCGGCATGATTACCCGGCCGCTTTATGCCCTTTGCGATCACGCGAACTTTACCGTAGCCGTGGGAAAAGGCATCCATCATCAGACCACTTTCCCCATACGGCCAAGTATGCAGGAGATACGCCGGCTCCAGACAAACGCTATTTACCATGGGGCAAACCCGTCAATCCCGCTAGGTCACATGCCGCAGCGAGAGCCTAGTTGATGTCAGTATAACCAAGACTTTTCAATGCCCGCTCACTGTCGGCCCAACCGCTTTTCACCTTGACCCACAATCGCAACATGACCTTGCTTTCAAACATCTTTTCCATATCAAGGCGGGCATCCCGACCAATGATTTTGAGTTTATCGCCACCGTCGCCGATCAGGATCTTTTTCTGCCCCTGACGCTCGACCAGAATCAGAGCGCCTATATGTAAAACGTGGTTCTCCTGCTTGAACTCCTCAATCTCGACGTTGACCGAATAAGGCACCTCGGCACCAAGCTGGCGCATGATTTTTTCCCGTACCAGTTCGGCCGCAAGAAACCGCTGCGTCCGATCGGTGATTTGATCTTCCGGATAATGATGAATACCTGCCGGCATCAGGGCTGCCAGCAGGGCTTCAAGGCGCTCGACATTGTGTCCCTGCGTGGCAGACAGGGGCACAATCGCGTGAAAGTCCATTTTTCCGGCTACCTGTTGCATAAAAGGTAAAAGCGCGTTGCGATCCGTGAGTTGATCGACCTTGTTCACGGCCAGAATCACAGGGCAATCGGCACGTTTGACTTTTTCAAGCACCCATTCGTCTTCGTCGGTCCATTTCTGCCGATCGACAATGAACACAACCGCATCAACCCCCTTAAGTGCTCCCGAAGCGGCTCGATTCATATACTTGTTGATGGCTTTGGTCTCTTCCCGGTGCATGCCGGGCGTATCGACGTAAATCACCTGCAGATCATCAAGCGTCTTGATGCCGAGAATCTGGTGCCGGGTGGTTTGCGGTTTTCTCGACGTAATACTGAGCTTCTGGCCCAAAATCCGGTTCAATAGCGTCGACTTGCCTACATTCGGGCGCCCCACAATCGCCACAAAGCCACACCGGGAGCTCCCTGCTGTTTCTTTATCATCCACGCTCAAGGTGCATCCTCCAATCCCAACAATATCAATGCCTGTGTGGCCGCCTGCTGCTCAGCAATACGACGGCTGTTGCCGCGTCCTTTGGTAGTGCACTCCAGCATCGACACATCACAATCGACAAAGAAGGTTTGGGAGTGTTGTTCACCAATCACATTGGTCACCTCGTACTTTGGCAAATCCAGCTGGCGCGATTGGAGAAATTCCTGCAACCGGGTTTTGGGGTCTTTTTGGGTATCCTGCAACGAAAGCGACTCAAGCCGGTCGGCGTACCAGTGCAACACACGCTCCCGACAGGCCGCAAAGCCGGCATCCTGAAAAATGGCACCGATGATGGATTCCATGGCGTCCGCCAAAATCGACTCGCGCCGATAGCCTCCACTTTTGAGCTCACCTGAGCCCAGCAGCAAGAAATCTCCCAGGCCGAACTCACGCGCCAGTTCGGCCAGGGTAACACCTTTTACCAAACGGGCCCGCAGGCGGCTCATTTGTCCTTCGCGGGCCTTGGGGAACTTGAGAAAAAGCGCCTCGGCAATAATGAAATTCAGCACCGAATCGCCCAGAAATTCCAGACGCTCGTTGTTGTTGCCACCATGACTGCGATGCGTCATGGCCAGAATCAGGAGTTTCGGATCCTTGAACTGATAGCCAAGGCGTTTTTCCAGTGCGCAATAATCGAGTTTACTCACAACGCCTTATTTTCGTCCGGATTCGTCAAATTCGCGATCAAACACCACAACCGCATCGATGTTTCGAAAAACATTCACCCTGATCTCGTACTTGAGCACTCCGGAAAGCCGGCCATCGGTTTGGGAAACCGTAAAATACTCATTCTTGAAATCGCGAATGTTGTTGATTGACAGGCGCTTGGCAAGGCTATCCTTGAAATCTTCGGCGGCCACACGCTTGCCGGCAGATTCACGAAACAAGTCTTCGATAACCGTTTCTATGGTCCGGTTATCTATGTATATAGGAACGAGCTTCAAACTGACGCTCAGAATTGCAGCGGCAAAAAACAACACCACCATCATGTTCATGATGGAGACGCCGGCCTGCCGGTATCTCAATACTGCTTTACGATCAGACATATCCACGCCAATCCTGTTATTCAATTGTTCGTACACGCGCAAACGAAGGAATCGAGAGCAACTCTTCCCAGTGCATCCAGATTGCAAAAGCCTTACCCACTACCAACTCGTCTGGCACCATTCCCCAAAACCGGCTGTCGTTACTGTGATCGCGATTATCCCCCATCACAAAGTAATGCCCCTCCGGTACGACCCACTCACCCGCACCCGCGGTACTGCTCACCCGACGGTTCTTGAATATCTGGTGCGAAATCTCTCCCAGTTGCTCCTCAAACAGGCGGATGCTGTCGAAGTTGGCGAGGTGTTTTTCGGTCACGGGCTCATCATTAATATAGAGGGTTTTATCCTGATAGCGGATTTTATCGCCTGCAACCCCCACTACCCGCTTGATGTAATTGGTTTTCCGATCCCCCGGATAACGAAATACCATGACATCGCCGCGCACGGGATCATTCAGACTCATCAATTTGGTGCCTGCCACCGGCAGCCGAATGCCGTAGGTGTACTTGTTCACCAAAATGAAATCCCCCACCTCAAGGGTCGGCAACATCGACCCGGACGGAATCTGAAAAGGCTCAACCAGGAAGGATCTCAGCACCAGCACGATGGCGAGTACCGGAAAGAAGGAGCGTGAGGTTTCAACCACCCAGCACCCTATCGCATTTATCCGCCTCGACATTCCCGACTCAAACCGGTCTCGACTCTCTGCCGTCACTTGCTGTGATTTAGCTGCTGCCATATTGGCATAGTTCGATTTCAGCAGCACAACGTCCACCAGAGTGACAAAACCGGTCACCAACGTCAGCACGACCAATATCAGCGGAAAATCCAGATCCATGAGCAATCCTACTATTTGTCAACTTTAAGTACGGCCAGGAAAGCATCCTGGGGTATTTCAACGCGACCCACCTGCTTCATGCGACGCTTGCCTTCCTTTTGTTTCTGTAGCAGTTTCTTTTTGCGGCTAACGTCACCGCCGTAACATTTTGCGGTAACGTCCTTGCGCAACGCTTTCACGGTTTGACGTGACACTATCTGGTTGCCAATCGCCGACTGAATCGCCACATCGTACATTTGTCGGGGAATCAGTTCCTTCATTTTCTCGCACAGGGAACGTCCACGGGATTGTGCCTGATCCCGGTGCACGATAACTGCGAGGGCATCCACCCGTTCGCCGTTGATCAGAATATCCAGCCGCGTCAGGTTAGCCGGTTCAAAGCGTACGAACTGGTAATCGAGTGAAGCAAAGCCACGACTGCAGGACTTGAGGCGATCGAAGAAATCCATCACCACCTCATTCATGGGCAATTCATACTTGAGTGCCACCTGATTGCCATGAAAATGCATGTCTACCTGAACACCGCGCTTTTCAACACACAAGGTGATGACGTTACCCAGAAATTCCTGCGGTACCAGGATATTGGCTTCCACAATCGGCTCGCGCATCTCGTCGATTGAGCCTGTGTCCGGTAATTTGGAGGGGTTATCGACGTAAATGATCTCGCCGCGCTTGACCACTTCGTAGACCACCGTCGGTGCCGTAGTAATGAGGTCAAGATCATATTCGCGTTCAAGTCGCTCCTGAATGATTTCCATGTGGAGCATGCCCAGGAATCCACAGCGAAACCCAAACCCCAACGCATCGGAGGTTTCCGGTTCGTATTGGAGCGACGCATCATTGAGCGTGAGTTTTTCCAGTGCCTCACGAAAATCTTCAAAATCATCGGCACTGACCGGGAACAGCGCAGCATAGACTTGCGGTTTCACCCGTTTGAAACCGGGCAAAGCCGGCACATTCGGCGTCTTGGCATGGGTAATGGTGTCACCCACGGGCGCCCCGTGAATATCCTTGATGCCCGCAACGATGAAACCCACCTCTCCGGCACGCAACAAATCGGTTTCCTTGCGTTTGGGCGTGAACACCCCGACAGAGGTAACCAATTCCGCCTTGTGCGTCGATTTGATGGTGATCTTCTCGCCCTTGCGCAAGGTGCCGTGCATGACACGCACCAGCGACACCACGCCCAGATAGTTGTCGAACCAGGAATCAATGATCAGCGCTTGCAAAGGGGCATCGACATCACCTTGAGGCGGGGGGATCACCTCAATGAGGCGTTCAAGAACATCTTCGACTCCCATGCCGCTTTTGGCACTGCAGGCCACCGCATGGGTGGCATCGATACCAATGATTTCCTCAATTTCTTTTTTGACTCGTTCGGGTTCGGCCTGTGGCAGATCCATTTTGTTCAGGATAGGTACGACTTCGAGCCCCTGCTCAATGGCGGTATAACAGTTGGCAACCGACTGCGCCTCAACGCCCTGAGCCGCATCGACCACCAGTAACGCGCCCTCGCAGGCAGAAAGTGAGCGAGAAACCTCGTACGAGAAATCCACATGCCCCGGAGTGTCGATGAAATTCAGCTGATAAATATCGCCGCTGCGCGCGGTGTAATTCAGCGTCACGCTTTGCGCCTTGATGGTGATGCCACGCTCGCGCTCGATATCCATGGAGTCGAGTACCTGCTCGGACATCTCACGTTCAGACAAACCACCGCACACCTGAATGAAGCGGTCGGCAAGGGTCGATTTGCCGTGATCGATATGGGCGATAATGGAAAAATTTCGAATATTCTTTAGATTACTCACAGACTGACTCACCCGAGACTTGCTGCCACCATGGCCGTTAAAGCGCGCCATTTTAAAGGATTTGCCAGAACAAGGCGAAACTATTTGTGTACAGCACGTCATAGAGCCCTGCGCACCGGCTCATGCCTTTTGCACATTAAGAAACGA
>JBFHRO010000052.1:0-17222 GCA_041591635.1 Oleiphilaceae bacterium
GAAGGTGAGGCCACCAGCCAGAATATTCCGGCCTTTATGTCGGAATGGGGCGTAGATATGACCTTTAGCGCCCGCGGCGGCATAGAGGGCGTTCAGCCCCAGGTGAGCCCCTCGGCCCGCGAAATCTATCTGCTGCAACGCAAAAAATCCAAGGTGGGAGCCAAACTGGGCAAAACCACCGGCTGGATTCATCGTACCGGCCTGAAAAACAAAGGCGTGCAGATGCTCTCGGGCTGCCAGTACGACAAGATCGACGATCAGGGTCTGCATATCACACTGGGGGGAGAATCCCGGGTGCTGGCGGTAGACAACATAGTGGTCTGTGCCGGCCAGGAGCCGTTGCGCGCACTGGTTGAAGGCTTGAACAAACCCTACCACCTGATTGGCGGGGCCGATGTGGCGGCCGAGCTGGATGCCAAACGGGCCATTGATCAGGGGGTGCGGCTGGCAGTGGGCCTTTGATGGTCTCGACGCGGATGACCGGGTGCCGGGCGGGCAACCCTGTCAGCCCTTGGAGCGAATGCGCGACAAGGTCACCGGCGTCACCCCCAGATAAGAGGCAATCTGGTACTGGGGAATCCGGTTCACCAGGTCGGGATATTCCCGGCAAAACCAGCGATACCTTTGTTCGGCGCCGCCCAGCAGCAGCTTGGCGTCGCGCCGCACCGCCCGCAGGTAGAGCTGTTGCAGCAGTTTGATTTCAAAGCGCAGCCATTCGGGGCGATCGTAGCCCAGACGGTGAAACTGGTGGTAATCGGCCACCAGCAACTCCGAGGCTTCGAGCGCCTCCATGAAATACTGGCAAGGGGTGCCGCTAAGCAAGGCGCTGATCGGCCCGAGCAGATCCCCCTGGGGATAGAAGCCCTCATTGACTTCGTGGCCATGCTGATCGATATAGAACACCCGCATGAGCCCGCTGGCAATAAAACAGAAGTGTGAACACATCTCGCCGGCACTCACCCACGGCTCCCCCGCCCGCAGGGTGCGCAACGAAAACAGCCCGGCAAACTCGGCCCAGTCGGAAATAGGGGTCTGCAGCCGCTCTTCCAGGCTGTTGCGCATGGTATCAATCGCCGCTTTTGTCACGCCGGTTCTCCTTGGGTTTGATCTGACACTCAAGGCCGCAGCAAACCGCCTTCGGTGATGCTGACAGAGTCTCAGGTTTAATTTTACAAATTTGACAATCCCGCACTAGAATGAAACCGGATCGTCGCACAAAGCGGTTCGTGTGAACGGTTCTGACATGAGTGATAACCAGTAATTACAACAATAATCCGGGGATAACTACAATGATCAAATCCACAGCCGTTAACAGTCAAACCCTCGCCATGCTCCTGGGCGCGGTCATTACCTCTGCCATTCTTCTGGTCAGCGCGCTTTAAGCGATGGCTTGACCGTTCTTTCTGCTGGCACCTCAGGGGGTGACTTTTGTGCCAGCAGTTCGGTGCTGCACGCTTTGGCCATTATTCAGATTCAGACTTCGGTGAGCTGGTCACGCCTGTGACCTTGAGTGCAGTCGCCAGTGAGGCTACCTCTGGCGCATCATTCTGAAGCAATAGCGACTTGATCTTTTCCGCGATCGCCGTGGTGCGTGAACGAACAAAGGTATCGGTCAGATGCTGACTGTCGCGAAACACCACTTGCCCGTCCTCACTGTAGGCATAACAGTCCGCCCCCGGACACACCAACGAATTCAAGTCCAGCAGATGCACGTTCGCAAAGCGACTGGCGGCCTGTCGCAGATAGTCGCTAATCCTGTTGACGTAGCCCATGCGGTCTTTGCTGACACAATCACTCCTCATGATGGCGCCATGCGTCTCAAGACTCTTTTCGAGACACCCGGGCCCATCAAAGGTCAAGGAAGGGGTACCAGGGACCAGCAACACCACCTTGGCCGCTGCAGCTACTTTTTCCAACACCCTCGCACTGCCATCGACCCAATCGGTCTCATAAGGATCATCATCGTACGAGGCACTGCCAATAATCACCACGTCTGCCCTGAAACGCTCGAAGTCGGCCAAAATGCGGTTCCTCCAGCGGGAGCAAACCTCGAATGTTTTGCCAATCTTTTTATAAAACATATCCTTGTCAATCATTGGGCAGGATGACTTGGTCAAGACCAGGGTTTTCCACTGGGGTGCGGCAAAAATTTCCGGCACCATGGAATACCATTGCAAAGCAATGCTGTCCCCCATGATCAACACCCTGTGACTCGCATCGTCGGGGCCCGCCATACATGGCATTACTGCATCGCTGTGGTGTCTTTGATCACAACCCTGGGCGTAAATCTGGGGCAAATCATGGCGCCAGGCATGGCTCGGACTGGCCTGTGCATCAACCGTTAAAAACGCAGATCGGTAGTAGCCTGCGCCACAAAGCGTCAGCAGCATGACCAGCAGGGTGAAGCAAAGCGTTCTTTTGGCATCCCTCGAGCGCCAGCGTCCTTTCCAGAAGGGCAGTTCCACATACTTGTAGCTCAGGGCAGCAAGCGCGATGACCAGCAGCAGCACAGCGAACACCAGCATCAAGTCGTCCTCCCTCCCGGAGGACTTAAGAAAAATCAACGCCGGCCAGTGCCAAAGATAGAGAGAATAGGATCGATCACCCACCCAGACAAAGACGGGGTGAGACAGGAGCGCCAAGGGATGGGAACTTCCTCCCCAAATAACCAGTGCAGTGCCAAGAGACGGCAACAACGCCCACAGTCCGGGATAAACCAGACGCGAGTGCAGCAACAGCACACTGCCAATCAACAGCGCCAGACCTGCCCACCCCAAGGCTACCGATACTCTGGCACTGATACACAAAAACGGCATCGATGAAGGGCGGCGGCAAGAAAGCAGAAAAACGCAGCCGCCCAATGCGAACTGCCAGATCCGGGACGGCATCAGGTAAAAGCCCTGGTACGTGGATTGGCTAGTCAGATAGAGCGAAAATCCCAGCCCGAACAGCAGCATTGCAAACAATCCCTTGCCCAGCCTTTGCCAGGCGTTGCCGGGGGTGCCTGACGGGCCTTTGGTTGCGCCGGTCCGAAACAAGAACAGCAACACAAGCGGCCAGAAAAGATAAAACTGCTCCTCTACGCCCAACGACCAGGTGTGAAGAAAAAGATCAAGTTCGGCCAATTCATCAAAGTAATCCACTTCACGAAAAGCGAAATACAGATTGCTGGTATAGGTAAGTGCCAGCTCGGTCGACCCCAGTTGAGCCAATGCTTGCGATTGGCCAAGCAGAAGCGGCGCAAAAACCAGGGTTACGACGATAACCAAAAGCAAAGCCGGCAAAAGCCGCTGCATACGCCTTGCATAAAAAGCCTGCAAGCTCCACTGGCCTGGGGTCTCCAAGTCCTGACAGAGCCTTGCGGTAATCAAGTAACCCGAGAGCACAAAAAACATGTCCACACCGACAAAACCGCCGGAAACGAATTCAAATCCGGCATGGGCGAGCATAACCGCCACCACGGCAAGTGCTCTGACTCCCTGCAGATCCGGCCTTGTTTCGCGCCCGCTTGTCATATGGCTTTGCTCCCTCTGCATGGTTTTGACCGGCAGAATCGACCTGACTTGCCCGGTTGCTCACACAGATCACAGATTATAGTTGGCTCATCCACTACAATGACAAAGAACGCTACCACCCTGTGACGGTAACGGTTGAAAACACCTCCATTGAAGTAAGTGGACTCTGGCTGATGCAGCATCATCTGACTCGCTCTGTCATTTTGGGCGTTCTTGCTCTGGCGCTCACCGCCCCGGCGCTGGCAGAAAACGGCTATCGAAAAATAGTGCATCCCGATGGCCGGGTCGAGTTTACCAACGAGGGCTTGCCCCAAAAAAGCACCCGTCAAAAGCCCTCATCAGGCCACAGCGCCGGCTACACCACGGTATACAAGTTTCAACAGGAAGACGGTGTTATCTCCTTCTCTGACAACAAGCCCGATCAGGGTGTCCAGCTCGAGATCATCAAATTCGCCTGTTACGCCTGCAGTGTCACCTCGACGGTTGACTGGCACAAGACACCGCTGAATCTGTCGGCCTACAAACAGCAGATCGACGCAGTGGCCTCCAGCTATGCCCTCGATCCTGCCTATATTCGTGCCATTATTCATGCCGAATCAGGGTTCAACCCCAAGGCGCTGTCAAGTCAGGGCGCCCAGGGGCTGATGCAGCTGATGCCCGGCACCGCGCAGGAGCTGGGGGTGGCCAACGCCTTCGATACCGCAGACAATATCCGCGGCGGCACCAAATACCTCGCGCAACTGCTCAGTATGTTCAAGGGCGACATCCGGCTTGCCACCGCGGCTTACAATGCCGGACCCAACGCGGTGCGCAAGCACGGTGGCATCCCCCCTTATCAGGAAACCCAAACCTACGTCGAGCGCGTTGCCATTTTGCACTCCCGGTATCAGCAGGCCCAGGAAAAGAGCTGAGAGGCTGCGCGAATCGCCCGCAGGCTTGCGAAATTCGCAAAATCCCACACAATACCCCCTGCACCTGTCATTCGGGATCTTGTTCATGAAATGGAATCCGTTCAACACCCGCATTGGTCTGGCGCTGGGTGGCGGCGCCGCCAAGGGCATTGCCCACGTTGGCGTGCTCAAGGCGTTTGAAGAAGAAGGCATTGAAATCAGTTGTATTTCAGGCACCAGCATCGGCGCACTCGTAGCCAGTTACTACGCCTTTGGCAAACCGGTCGAAGACATCATGAACGTGGGCCAGGAGCTGCACGTTACCAAGGTCATCAACTTCACCCTCAAAAAACGCGGCTTTTTTTCGACCGATTCGATTCGCGCCATGATTTTGCGCGACCTGGGCGATGTCAACATCGAAGACGCCCGCATTCCTCTGGCAGTGTGCACCACCGATGTAGTCAGCGGTGAGCAGGTCACCTTTGAAAAAGGCAACCTCGCCCAGGCCGTATGCGCCTCCATGGCCGTGCCCGGCCTTTTTGTGCCGGTAGAGGTCGATGGCCGAATGCTGGTCGATGGCGGCATTGTCGAGAACGTGCCGGTATCCGCCCTGGAAGACATGGGGGCCGGCATTATTGTCGCGGTTGACCTCAACGGCGTAAAAAAATACCCCCACCCGGCCGATGTGATGGATGTCATCAGCAACGCCATTGATATCGGTATGGATCTGCGCACCCGTGAACAACTCAAAAAAGCCGACATAGTGCTCTCCCTCGACTTGAGCAAGTACAGCCGCACCGGCAACACCGAAAATGCCTGGCCGCTGTTCATGGAGGGTTACTGGCCCATGAAGGCCCGAATCAAACGCCTGCTGTGGTACAAACGCTCGAATTACCTGGTGTACCTGCTCAAGGCCTTCCGCGAACTGGTGCCCTTGAAAATACCCGAGCTGATCAAAAGCTTCTATCGCAAAAAACAGCCCAATATCAAGGTGAAGTAACCTGGCGCGGTGCTTGCGTTTCATGCGGGGCAGATTCTGCTAGAATCTCGCCCTCGTCCACCCTTTGCCAAGATCAGAAGTCTGCCCATGACCCTAGCCCATCACGTCCTTGCCGTTAATAACGATCTCCCTATTCGCACGGATCAACCGGTACACAGCGGCAAAGTCCGTTCGGTCTACTGGTTGACGGCCGCCGACAGCGCCCGCCTGATTCGCGACAAGGGCTACAATGTGGCGCCCGATGCGCCCCTTGCGATCATGGTGATCAGCGACCGGATTTCGGCGTTCGAATGTATCTGGCAAGGCGAAGGCGGACTGCAAGGCATTCCCGGCAAGGGTGCGGCCCTCAACGCCGTATCCAATCACTGGTTTGGTCTGTTCAAGGCCCAGGGGCTGGCCGACAGTCATATTCTCGACATTCCCCACCCCTTTGTCTGGATCGTGCAAAAGGCCCGCCCGGTGCTGATCGAAGCCATTGCCCGGCAGTACATCACCGGCTCCCTGTGGCGCGCCTACAGCAAGGGCGAACGGGAATTCTGCGGCATTCACCTGCCCGACGGTCTGCAAAAAGACGGCAAATTGCCCGAGCTGCTGCTCACCCCCTCCACCAAGGGCATCCTGCGCGGCCTGCCCGGCATTCCCGAGGCCGATGACGTTAATGTCAGCCGTACCGACATTCTCGCCAACTACCGTGCCTTCGGATTCCGCCAGCCCGAAGACATCGGCCGCTATGAAACCCTGCTCAAAGATGGCTTCAACCTCATCAGCCGGACACTCGAAGCCCTCGACCAGATCTTTGTCGATACCAAGTTTGAATTTGGCTATGTTACCGATGCCCAGGGGCAGGAAAAACTCATTTACATGGATGAGGTAGGCACCCCCGACTCGTCACGCATCTGGGATGGCCCCAGCTACCGGGCGGGCAAGATTGTCGAGAACTCCAAGGAAGGCTTTCGCCAGCAGTTGCTGCAGCACTTCCCCGATCCCGACATTCTGCTTAACAAAAACCGCATGGCCGAACGTACCGCACTGGCACAAGACAACCCGCTGCCGCTGGAGATCATGCTGCAGGTATCGCAAACCTACCGCGATATTGCGGAAAAAATCACCGGCGCACCCCTGCCATTGTCGTCAAACCCCAAAGCGGAAATCATTGATATCCTGCACCGGCACTACGGCGTCATCGTACAAAAATAGCGCTTGCAACCCGCCTTCCCCCGCTGACCACTATCGCGTTTTGGGTTAGGCTGTGAGCATGGATTGTGGGTTCTGGCCATGGCATAGCGAAGGCGGCAAGACGATGAACTACCTGCTTGCAATATTGTTGTTGTGTTTGTCGTCCTTTGCCTGTGCGCAAAAAATTACCGGGGCCGGCGATCCCTGGTTGCCCTTTGTTGACCCTCAGGCCGCCGATCAGGGGATCGCCGTGGCCATTGCGCGCGAAGCCCTTGCGACCCAGGGCTATGTGCTGGAATTCACCTTTGTTCCCTGGGTGCGGGCCCTCGATGGCGTCAAGCGGGGGGCCTACGATGTGCTCGTCAGCGCCTGGTTCAGTCAGGAACGGGCCAAGTACCTCCACTACAGTGAGCCCTTTATCACCAATCACATCAAGTTCATCAAGCGCAAAGACGACCCCTTTGTTTTCCAGGATCTGAAAAGCCTTGCCGGCAAGCGCATCGGGGTCGTACGCAGCTACAGCTACCAGGAGGCATTCATGGCAGGCAGCGGTTTTCAGCGCGTTCCCGCCAAGGACTTCGCCACCAATGCCCGCATGCTGGTTGCCGGCCATATTGACCTGACACTTGAGGATGAAATCGTCGCTCAGGCGCTCATCCGCGCCCATGAACCGGATTTATGGCCCAAAATCGAATTCGTGCCAACGCCGCTTTCGAGCAACCCCCTGCATCTGGTGAGCAGCCTTGGCAATCCAGACCACAAGAACATCATTAACGCCTTCAACAAGGGCTTGGCCGAGATCCGCGCGAATGGCACCTTTGACCGTATTCTGCAGGCACGCGGCTTCTAGCCCCTTTTTTTCAATTATTTTTTGTACCCCTGTCAACCAACCGCCCCCTGGAACGTTTTAACAGGTGTAACCCCTACCCATAAGGAGAACACTCATGACATTTCAACCTTTATCCTGGCGCACCTTTCTCATCACTGCCGGCATTTTGTCCCAGCTTACCGGCTGTGGTGGCGGTTCCAGCGACAGCACGCTTGGCGCCTCTACCAGTACCGACACCGGCACCCTGCAACTGGCTATTACCGACGCCGAAGAAGACTTTCTCACCTACAAGGTCAAGGTGAATGCGGTAAACCTGATCCGCAAGGACGGTGCCAGCGTCAGCCTGCTGCCGTTGAGCAGCGATGTGGATTTTGTTCAGTACCAGGAGTTATCGGAGCTCTTCGCCGCGGCCTCCGTACCTGCCGGCAATTATGAAAAGGTCACCCTGAAGCTGGACTACGCCGATGCTGACATTGTGATCCAGGATGAAGCCGGTACCAGTTACAGCGCCAAGGCGGTGGATACTGAAGGCAAGGCGGTTACCCAGCTTGATGTGGAAATGAATCTCACCGGCGACAACAACCTGCAAATCACCAAAGGCAAGATTTCACGCTTGACGCTCGACTTCGATCTGGCCGCCTCAAACACCATCAAGAGCTTCAGCCCTGCCGAAGTCCAGGTTGAACCCTTCCTGCTGGCCACAGCCGAACTGGACAAAGACCGTGAACACCGGGTGCGGGGCTTGTTGGCAGCCACCGATACCAGCGCCTCTTCGTTCACCCTTGCCTTACGCCCCATGCGCCTGAAAACCGGCGAGTTCGGTCAGTTCAAGGTACACACCAGTGACGCCACCCAGTATGAAATCAACGGCATCGAATACAGCGGCAGTGCCGGCTTTACCGCCCTGGCGGCATTGGCAGCCGACACCCCGGTGGTAACCTTCGGCCAGCATCAGTCCACCACCGACACCTTTACCGCCAGCAAGGTTGAAGCGGGATCAAGTGTGGCCTGGGCGGGCAAGGATGTGCTCAAAGGTCTGGTCACCGCACGCAACGGCAATGAAATCACCTTGCGCGGCGCGGTTATCGAAGCCGAAGGCAAGGCCGCACACTTCACCAAAACACTCAAGCTCACCTTGGGCGACAGTACCCCCGTTCACGGCTATCGCCTGGGCGATGCCAGTATCGCCAACCTTTCCATTGGCCAGCAGATTCTGGCACTGGGCAGCTACAGCCAGAGCGGCTTCGATGCCACCGAGGGTCTGGTACGCATGAAGCTCAACCGGGTAACCGGGCAGGTCAAAACCCTGGAGCCCTTTGTGGTCGATGTGGCCAGCATCAACCGCCGCCCGGTAAGCCTGTTTGATTTCAGCGGTACCGGCAGCGACAGCAGCACCAACGCGGATCCCGACAACTATGAAGTCGATTATCGCACCCTGGATATCAGCACCCTGAAGGCGTCTGACTGGGTGCAGCTGCGTGGCTACCCCACGGCGTTTGGCAGCGCACCCAAGGATTTTGATGCCCTGAGTCTGGTGAGCGCCAACCCGAACAAACACAAAGCCATGTTGATGAGCCAGTGCGGCAAAAAAGCCAGTGCCAATAGCAGCGCCTGTGTCAGCGTCAGTGCCGGCGCCCTGCAGTTGAGCAGTACCGCCAGCGCGCGCCTGCACATTACCGGTATTCCCGCCGTGCAAACCCGCGAACTGCCTGTCAGCACCATCACAGGTGCCAGCGGTGAAGGGCGCTATGCGATTCAGCAAAAAGGCAAAGCCATTGACCTGTATCGCCAGTTCAGTGACTTCAGTGCCGCACTGGAACTCAAACTGGCCGAAGGGGCCAAAGTGGAGCGCGTAACTGCCACCGGTCAATACGACCAGACCACCCAGACCCTCAGCGCCCAGGGCTGTACCGTGAAGCTATAATCAACACCGCGGGGCAGGCCAGCCTGCCCCGCATGCCCAAAAGCACTAACAGCCCGACACGATCAACACCGGATTCGGGTAAACGATTACTACCACCGCCAGGGAGTCACGCCAACCACGATGGAAACCTTTCTGGCCCAGATACAGCGACAGGCGTTTCGTATGGCACAACTGGCCACCGGAAACGAAGCCGATGCCCTGGACATTGTGCAGGATGCCATGATGAAGCTGGTTCAGCGCTACCAGCACAAGCCCAGCGATGAATGGCGCCCCTTGTTTTTTCGCATTCTGGAACACCGGATTCTCGACTGGCATCGCAAAGAAACACTGAAACGGCGCTGGTTCTTCTGGAAAAAACCGACAGACAACGAAGACAGTGACGAACAGATCGACTTACTGGAACAACACCCGGATGACAATGAACCAATACAGGAGATTGCGACCCGACAGCTTAGCGAACAGTTGCTCGACACCCTGCGACAGCTACCGGTCAAGCAACAGCAGTGTTTCCTCCTGCGTTCCTGGGAAGGCTTGTCGGTCGCCGAAACAGCCCATGCCATGGGCATTACCGAAGGCAGCGTAAAGACCCATTACTTCAGGGCCAGACAGAAACTACAACAGGTGGCAGACCAGCATGAAACGTGAACCTCTCACCCCCGATGATCCGGACAGCCGGCTCGACAACCAGGTGCGCCACGCGCTCAATGTTAGCCTGGAGACGATTTCTCCCCGCCAGCAGGCACAGCTCAATGCGGCCCGGCGCAAGGCACTGGCGTCAAGGTCGGCATCTGCACGCCCTGCCTGGCAAGGCTGGATGGGGGCAACCGGGCTGGCAACCAGCTGCCTGATTGCACTGCTGGTGCTCTGGCCTGCCACAAACACGCCCACGCTCGACGGGTTCGCGGATGTGCTCCCCCTGCTGGAGCTGGAAACCGATGAAGTCGAACTGATTGAAGAACTGGAATTTGTGTACTGGTTACAGGAACAAGACAAGGTGGCACGTGAACAAGGCTAAGGCCCTGGCCAGTGTGGCATTTATCGCCATGGCCGGACCCGTGAAGGCCAGCGAAGCACCACCGGCCGATCCGGCATTTTTTGAGTTTCTGGCCAGCATGGTCGACGTTGACGGTGAGTGGATCGACCCCATGACCCTTGCCGAACCGGATGAACTCAGCACCAACACACTTGACCGCCCCGAGAAAACCAGTGTCACCACCGATGAGGACACCACACCATGAGCCCTATCCCCTCACGCCATCTCTGGTTACTCTGGCTGTGCCTGCAGGCGCCCCTGGCCTGCGCACTGGACTGGCAACAGCTGTCGAAGGAAGAACAAAAGGTACTGGCTCCGCTCAGCAACCAGTGGAACGGCTTTGATGCCGATCGCCAGTCCCAGTTGCAAACCGGCGCCCAACGCTGGCTGAAAATGACCCCCGAGCAACACCAGCAAGCCCAGCAGCGTTATCAGCAATGGCAGCAACTCAGCCCCGAGCAACGGCAAGGCCTGAAGCAGAAAATGCAGCAGTACCGGGCGCTGCCCAGGGAAGAGCGCCAGCAACTGCGGCAAACCTACCAGCAGTACCGAAACCTGGCCCCCGATCAAAAGCAACAGCTGCGCGAGCGCTT
Organism: Oleiphilaceae bacterium; assembly: GCA_041591635.1. Lineage (GTDB taxonomy): Bacteria > Pseudomonadota > Gammaproteobacteria > Pseudomonadales > Oleiphilaceae > JACKOD01. The sequence goes on from JBFHRO010000052.1 coordinate 10,961, forward strand.
CAAGAACATGACGCCACAGCAGAAGCAGCAGCTCAAGCAACGCATGCAGCAGGCCAAACGGCGCTAACGCCAACGCTCTGGCCTGCGCTTGCCCCCTTCAAAACAGATAACTGACCCCGGCGCCCGCCGAAGGGCCGTCGGGAGCCTTTGGCAGCGGTAATGCCACCGACGCCTGCCACGACCACTGACGGTACAGGTAGTTCATCGAGAAACCGATTTGACCGCTGTCGTCGCTCTCTTGCGTATTCTGAGCCAGCGAACCCTGCCGGCGTACCACACCACTGCCGGCCCGGCGCGAGAGTTGCCACTGGCCATCGGCCTCGCTCGACACCGCCGTCGACCAGCCAAGGTCCAGTCGCGGCACCAGCGCGCTCTCGCTGCCCAGGGGCAGGAAATAGCTCACCCCGGCGCCCCAGTCGAGGGAATAGCGGGTTGAATCCTCATCGGTCTGATTTTGCTGACCGGGCTTGGCATTGACCATAACCTGAAGCTTTTCATCGGTGGCGGTGAAGTCGGCCACCAGCGCGCACGAAACATCAAACCCCCAGTCGCCCGCTTCGAAGTCCCGCCCTACCCGCCAGTCGGCCCAGCGGCTGGTGGTGGTCTTGTCGTAGCGTCCTGACGACGCCGTTTTGGCATTGCCTGCAGGGGCAAAATCCAGTTGTGCCGCTTCGGTTTGCACGTTCAATCCCAGCCGGCTCCACCAGGGCCCCGACTGCCAGCCCAGATGCGCCGAATAGCGCTGGCGCTCAAGCTGCAACCTGCCCTGCGGCCGCGTCAGTGAATCCTCGGCCTGGTAGAACGCCATGCCGGCGGACCACTGCTCACCCAACGGCACACTGGCACTGAGCGAAATACCCAAGGGCGAAAGTGTGGCATCGGCATTGCGGCCCGACCAGGTTTCATCGGCACGATCGACGAATAGCGTCACCTGCTCCCCTGCGGCCCAAACGCTATTCGTCAGGCTCAAGACCAGCCACCAGGGACGAGAGAAAAAACGCGCAACAAGCATCAGGCAGGCCTCGGTCCCTTGGCAGAAGTGTCATCCTGCACCGGCGTCACATCGGTATCCACCGGCACCTGCAAGGTAAAGGTGCAGCCTTTGTGGGCATTGTTAGCGACACTCAGCTGCCCCCCCATCAGCTGGGCATAGTGGGCACTGATCGCCAGCCCCAGACCAATGCCCTCGTAATCGCGGGTAGATGACATGTCCGCCTGGGAGAACATGGTAAAAAGATTGTTGAGTGCCTCGGGGCGAATGCCTATGCCCGTGTCGGTGATGCGGCACACCAGCACGCTGTCTGCCGGCAACAGCTTGACGTCAGCCGCCACCTCAATCATGCCCTCGCGGGTGAACTTGAAGGCGTTATCGAGCAAGTTGGAAAGCGTCCGCAACAACTTGCCGTAATCAGCCCGGACCCAGTGGCGGGCGGCGCGCGCGCAATTGAAAGACACCTGCAGGCTACTGGCGCGCATTCTGGCAGCAAAGCGCTGCTCAAGAGCCTCAAACAAGACCCGCAACGAAAACACCTGCAAACCCAGGGGCACACGCGACGAGGCAATTTCGGTGTATTCCAGCAGGCTTTCGATTTTGCTCAGCAGCTCGCTGGACGAAAGTCGAATGTTGGCCAGGCATTTCTGGCCACGCTCCGTGAGCACCTCGCCTTCGAGAATGTGGCTGAACCCCATGACGCCGTTTAACGGCGTGCGTAACTCATGGCTGATAGCCGACAGAAACTCCGACCGTGACCGCAATGACAGCGTCAGTTTTTCCTCAACCTCGCGTCGCTGGGCAATTTCCGCCTGCAACCGGGCCATTTGTTCAGCCACCCTGGCGTCGGACTGGGCGGTGGTCACAATCAGGCTGCCAATGGCGGCGGTCGCAGCCAGGCTTGACACCAGGACAAACACAAAAGCCAGCATCGGCACCTGATCCGGGGGGGTGATATTTACCGGATGTACCCCCTGCACCGTGGCCACCGCCGATGCCAGCGCCAGCAGCAACACATAGCCAAAACTCGCCAGCGCACTGCGATTGCCAAGAAGCAAGGCCGTAATGGCCGGCAATACCGGCAAGGTGGCGATGGCGTAACCGGTGACCCCACCGTTGGTGATCAGACCACTGGTGACAATCAGATGCAAAAACGCGATCGCCACATACCCAGGCCATACCAGAGGCTCACGGCTTCGATGCAGCACCAGTATGCAGGCGCCCAGCGCGATCAGAACGGTGCCGTTGACCAGCTGACGTATCCAGAGCTGATTGATAAACGCAATGATCACCATCAGCAGCACAATCCCGAAAAGCACCAGCAGCACCCAGAGGGTATAGGTCCGGCGTTTGCCGGCATGAATTTGCGCTACCGGTTCGGCAGCGTTTGGCTCTGGGTGAGATACAGCGGATGAGGATGGTTTCATACGTCCCAGTCTAGACCGGCACCGCAAAAAAATCCCCTTTCCTTGGGCCCGCCATTCATTGGCACCGCAAGCGTCCTGCCACCAATCGCCAGAAACGGTACATTCATACATAAATGCAAGAATAACAAGATGTTGCTCACAATCCACGAGCACCGGAGGTGCATGCGCAGGGCGTCATCATTACAATCCCTTAATGACACGTTGTGACACAATGTGACACAAAGCGGCACAACAAAATACATAAAAAAATAAATAACAAAACAAGAACAACACTGGAATTCAATCACGAATTCATCGCACCTTTTCAGAGAAAGCCTCATGCTGTCGACGTCACCCAAGGCCATTATCTATACCTCACCCACCCATTCACTGTATGTCGGCCGCGTCGAGCGCTTGCTGACCCGAGTAAGTGTTAGCCCCACACTGATTGTCTCGCTCGAGGAGGATCTGGAGCTGATAGATCCCGCCAGTCAGGCGCGTTTGCGCAGCAATAGCCTGCTCATTCCTGCCGGCAGCCAGGTCACTGTTGATACCCACGGTGCCAAGGTCGCCATGGGCTTTCTCGACGACCTGGGGCATGACTTTGCCCGCCTCGCTGCGCAGGCCTCTACCCAGGTACCTCATGGCGCCGCCCACATCCACGCCAACCTGTACCATGCACCGGAAATCATTCGTCAGGCCGATTACCTGTCTTGCCAGCGCCCCGCCACCGCAAATGCCTTTGAACTGTTCGAAGCCTGGATGGGCACACCCGCCGCCACTGTCACTTCTGTGGTTGACAGTCGGGTTGCCAGAGCCGTTGCACTGATCAAGGAGAGCGCCAACCAGAACCAGTCAGTGGCCGATGTGGCCCGCCAGGTGAATCTGTCGGTACCGCGCCTGATTCAGTTGTTCAAGCAGCAAACCGGAACCCCTATTCGCCGCTTTCGGCTTTGGCAGCGCATCTTTGTCACCGCCACCAAACTCACTCAAGGCTACTCGCTCACCGATGCTGCCGTTGCGGCCGGCTTTTCCGATTACGCCCAGTTCTCGCGTGTGTATCGCGAACTGGCGGGCGGCGCCCCCGCCGCAGCCAAAAACAACACCGAAATCCGGGTGCACGCCCACTAGAAAGGCGCCCACGGCGACACGCCGGATGTCGCCCTCTCCCTGCTACCTTTATCTTCGACAACACGCCTGCACCGAGCGCCCGCGCCCTGCCAGTCGCTCACATTTCAACTGCCATGGCTCACAGCATCGCCAGGGTTTGCTATACTTTTTCCGTTTGCTGGTGCGAACTTAGCCACAGCCGTTGCCCATTCAGGAAAACCATGCCCGTGCATACCACCGATCAAGACAAAACCAGAGAGCAACTTCTGGGCGAGCTCCGGGCACAACGGCAGCTGGCGCAGGAACAGGCCAGCAAACTGCGCGAACTGCTGCACCTGAACACCATCATTCAAACCGTCAATTCAACCCTGAATCTGGATGAGGTGATCGAAAAAGTCGTTGTGGCACTGGAAGATATTTTCAGCTTCAACCAGATCTCCATTTACCTCTATAACGCCGAACATAACACGCTGGAGGTCAGCCACTGGTACGGCGAAGGTATCTCCGAGGAGCTCATGGAGCGATTCGATAACTACCCGCTGTCGCTTGACTGGGACGACGTTTACTTTATCAAGGCGTTTCTCGATAACGAAGCCCAGTATGTTTCCCCCATCACCCCCAAACTGCTGCGCCACTATTCGCCCCGTGACAGACAGATGTTCGAATGGAATCCCCACAAAGCTATCGCCATCATCCCCTTGCAGGTGCAGGAAAAGGTCATAGGGCTGATCAACTTTGCCAACACCACCGCTGCATTCACCCTTGATGACGAGCAGTTTGCCCGGGTACAGCGGTATGTGGGCCACATTGCCGCCACCATCAACAACGCCTATCTGGTGCGCAAAACCCGCTTTGCGCTGGCACAGGCACAGGCCAAGGAACAGGAACTGGCCCATATCAACGAAGTGATCCAGACCACCAATGCCACGCTCGACTTTGACCAGATGTTCGCCGCCATCGTCCGGGGGCTGAAAACCATTGTTGAATTCGATGGCATTGGCATTCAACTGGTCGACCAGGAGCAACAGCTACTGAATATCTACAAGGTGGACAGCGACATTATCGCCCCCCACCAGCTCGAGCAGTATCACAACATCCGGATCACCTCGACAGGCTGCTCCAGCATGTCATCGCAGGTATTTACCAGCGGCCTTCCGGCGTACTTTCCGACCATTACTGCCGACGCCCCTTTTGGCGCCATTGACCGGAAAATTTATGCCGTACACCCCTTTAGCGCTTACCTCGCCTATCCGCTGATCGTTGAAGGCGCCAGAATCGGCGTGATCAGTTTCTTCTGGGCCCATGAGCATCGCCCGCTCAACGATCATGAACTCTCCCGCATTCGACGCTACGTTACCGCCCTGTCCACCGCGATTGACAAGGCGTTGAGACACCAGCAACTCAAAGATGCCCACGACCTGTTTGCCGCGCTTTTGGCAGCCAGCAGTAGCATTCAGCGACAAAACAGCGTGGAGGCAGTACTGCAACAAACCGTCACGCATCTGCATCGGCTGTTTCCTGCGCTGGGGTTTGGCGTGGTACTGCGAAAAAGCGCCGCCGACCAGATTGACAAGGCTGCCTTCGCAGGCGTTGCTCCGGCGACCCAAGCCTACTTGCTGGCGGCCCCCGTGGAGCAGCTCAAGGCCCTCGCGGTCGATCCCGAAATGGCCCCCTGGTTTCGACTGCCAACCACCATGGTACCCAGTGAAATCCACCGCTGCTTCCTGCTGCCTTTGGCGGATGGCAGTACCGACATGGGTGGCTTCCTCATGGCCACGGGCACCTATCTGGGTCAGGATTCCCGCGAAATGATTCAGCGTTTTATGGAACTGGTCAGCGCCATGATTACCAGCAAACCGCTAATCACGGATTCAACCCCGCCCTGAGCAGCCGTCCTGGAATCCCGTGCCGTCAACCGCAAGAACCGGCGAGCACGTGCATCGGCGTTTTTTGTGCCAATTTACCAGCATCCGTGCCGGCTATAACCTAGACTTTCAGTTACCGATCATTGCAACGCCTGCAATCACCGCTACCCCGAACAACTAGGGCGCCTATGACTTTCAATCACGCCAACGGCTGGCTCTGGCTTATTCTGTGGACGCCTTTGTGCCTCCTGAGCCTCACGGCGAGCCCAGGGCAGGCAGCAGACAAGACTTCTGGTTTCGCGCAGGAATCCGTAATTGCCCATAAGCCTCGCGTACTGCTGATTTATTCCTACCACTCAACCTTTCCCACCAGCCCCCGGGTGCTGGCAGGCGTGCGTTCCGTATTGCCTTCGGCGGAGGTAGATCTGGACATTGAATACATGGACACCAAGCGCCTTCTCGATGACAGGGTGCTGGATCTTTTTTATCAGTCCCTGAGTTATCGGCTGAGCAAGATCAAACCCTACGATCTGATTCTGACCAGTGACGACAATGCACTGCGTTTTGCAGAGCAGCACAAAGCCAGCCTGTTTCCCGACACGCCGATCGTGTTTCTGGGAGTAAACAATCTGGAGTATGCCAGGTCGATGAATGGCGTTGCCGATATCACCGGCATCATCGAAGCCCCCTCCTTTGATCAAACCATTACCCTGAGCCAGCAGCTTTTTCCCCAGCGCAAGCGCTTCTGGATTCTGGTTGACAACACGCCCAGCGGCCAGGGCGATCTGGCCAGTCTCACGCAGATTATCTCCCGTTTTCCAACGCTCGAATTCGAGGTACTCAGTCTCGCCGACCTGACATGGAACGACTGGCTGGCCGGCATTGCAGGC
>JBFHRO010000053.1:0-16931 GCA_041591635.1 Oleiphilaceae bacterium
GATCACCTTGTAGTCAGAGGCATATTTGTGCATCACATCCCAGGTTGCAAAGGATTCATTTACCCGGCGAATGTTGTTCTTCCACAAGCTCTCGTAAATAAAGTTATGAAAGTAAAAATACTCCAGATGCTTGAACTCGGTTTTGCAGGCTGAAAAGAGTTCTTCGCATACCCGTATGTGCGGATCCATGGATCCACCCACATCCAGAAACAAAAGCACCTTCACCGCGTTGTGACGTTCAGGCACCATTTTGAGATCGAGAAAGCCCGCGTTGCGCGCCGTTCCACTGATGGTCCCCTCCAGATCCAGTTCCTCCTGGGCACCCTGTCGTGCGAACTTTCGCAGCCGCCGCAATGCCACCTTGATATTGCGAGTGCCGATAGTAATGCTGTCATCCAGATCCCGATAGCCGCGTCGCTCCCAGATCTTGACGGCCTTGCCGTGCCGCCCCTCTTTTTGACCAATACGGAAGCCTTCGGGATTGTAGCCATTGGCGCCAAAAGGCGAGGTTCCGCCGGTGCCTATCATCTTATTGCCGCCCTGATGCTTCTTATGCTGTTCTTCAAGACGCTTCTTGAAGGTTTCAATCAGCGCTTCGAGGCCGCCCAGCGACTGGATTTTGGCCTTGTCTTCCTCAGACAAATGGCGTTCGAACTCAGTGCGCAGCCACTCATCAGGAATGCTTTTGGCGAGCAGGTCATCAAAGTTTTCAATACCCTTGAAATACGCCGAAAATGCTCGATCAAACTTGTCAAAATGGCGTTCATCCTTGACCAGACACAAGCGGCTCAAATAGTAGAATTCGTCCATGTCGGCAAAGGCCAGATGCTGCTCCAATGCGCCCAGCAAATCCAGCAACTCGCGCAGACTGCTCGGCACGCCGGCCTTGCGCATCTCGAGAAAGAAATCAATCAGCATGTGCCTCTCCTGTTCGGGTGCATCGATTACCCCTTGCGACGGGTCATAAACGCCAGACGTTGCAGCAAATGAACGTCTTGTTCGTTCTTGATCAAAGCTCCATACAAAGGAGGAATCGCCTGTGAGGGATCTCGCTCCTGCAAGACTTTCAGGCTGATATCGTCCGCCATCAGGAGCTTGAGCCAGTCAATGATTTCGGATGTGGAAGGCTTCTTTTTCAGCCCCGGCACCTTTCGCACATCAAAGAAAATGTCGAGCGCATCGCGAACCAGTGCATTCTGTATATCAGGAAAATGAACCCGAATGATGCGTTCCAGGGTTTCATGATCAGGAAAGCTGATGTAATGAAAAAAACACCGCCGCAGAAACGCATCGGGCAATTCCTTTTCATTGTTGCTGGTAATGATCACCACCGGTCGCTGTTTTGCCACCACCCGCTGCTGGGTTTCGTACACGTAGAACTCCATCTTGTCGAGTTCCAGCAGTAAATCGTTTGGAAATTCAATGTCGGCCTTATCAATTTCATCAATCAGCAAGATGGCACGCTGCTCGCTGGCAAAGGCCTCCCACAGCTTGCCTTTAACGATGTAATTACCAATATCCCGCACTCGCTCGTCTCCCAACTGGGAGTCACGCAGGCGTGATACCGCGTCATATTCGTACAGCCCCTGGTGAGCCTTGGTGGTCGATTTGATGTGCCATTGTATGAGTGGCATGTTCAAGGCTTTTGCCAATTCCTCTGCCAACATGGTCTTGCCCGTACCAGGCTCGCCTTTTACCAGCAAGGGGCGCTGCAGATGGATCGCGGCGTTCACGGCCGTCTGCAAATCACCGGTGGCAACATACTGGTCTGTACCTGTAAATTTCATGCAATCTCTCCGTACACCTTTGGCTGTATTTGTTAGGCTGTATTTGACGCAGCATTAAACTAGAACATTATTCTAGCTGCGAGTATAAAAAAATACCTTGACCAAAACAACGCACATTGCCCATCCCCGGCACCTGCCGTCAATGCAGCACATTCAGAATCGAGGGGAAATAATACCCATTTACTTGTATTCTCCCGGTTCGGCAGATATTTTTTGCACTCGACACTTCGACCATCCAGTTCAAGGAAATACTGATCATGGCGCACATCTTTGATGACAACAGCTTTTCAATCGGCAATACACCCCTGGTGAAACTCAACCGGGTCACCCAGGGCAAGGTCTATGCGAAAATCGAGGGCCGCAATCCTGCGTACTCGGTGAAGTGCCGGATTGGCGCCAGCATGGTGTGGGATGCCGAAAAATCCGGTCGGCTGAAACCGGGCATGACCCTGGTCGAGCCAACCAGTGGCAACACCGGCATTGCCTTGGCATTCGTCGCAGCAGCGCGGGGCTATAAGCTGGTGCTGACCATGCCCTCCTCCATGAGTCTGGAACGCCGCAAAGTAATGAAGGCACTGGGCGCAGAAATCGTGCTCACTGATCCGGCCAAAGGCATGAAGGGCGCCATTGAGACAGCACAAAACCTCGTCAATGCCAATCCGGACTCACACCTTATGCTGCAGCAATTCGAAAACCCGGCCAATCCGGCGATTCACGAGCAGACCACCGGCCCCGAAATCTGGAAGGATACTGACGGGGCAATCGATGTTCTGGTAGCCGGCGTGGGTACTGGCGGCACGCTCACGGGAGTATCGCGTTACATCAAGCAAACCCAAGGCAAGGCCATCATCAGCGTTGCCGTGGAACCTGAAGCCTCGCCCGTTATCAGGCAAACGCTGTCAGGCGAAGAGTTGCGCCCTTCACCTCATAAAATTCAAGGCCTGGGGGCCGGATTCGTTCCCAAGAACCTGGATCTGCAGATGGTAGACCGGGTGGAGACCGTTTCCAACGAAGAGTCCATGGCATTTGCACACAGACTCATGCGCGAAGAAGGCATTCTGGCGGGGATTTCCTGCGGGGCGGCAGCGGCAGTTGCCTGTCGACTGGCGGCTATGGACGAGTTCAAAGACAAGAACATCGTGGTCATTCTGCCCGACTCCGGCGAGCGCTACCTGAGTACTGCGCTGTTCGAGGGCATGTTCTCCGAAAACGAAACCAAACAGTAATCTTTTAGCCGCAAAGGCACATCTGTGTCTTTGCGGCCGGGGCTTTGAGCCTCAGGTTTTTTTGTCGGTCAAACCGTCCAGGTCTTCGGTATCCGCAATATCGAAGTCCTCAAGGTTGAATTCTTCGTCGTCGAAATCATCCGCCTTGGAATTGTCAGCCAGTATTTCATCAGCAAGATCTTCTGCGGATTTGCCATCAATCACCTCATCAAGATCCACTTCGGCAATCTCATCGACGGCCACCTCCGCCACAACGGTAGCATCCGGATCAAACTTCAGATCATCGGCCTCTGCCATATCCTGGCTAACGACCGGAATATCATCGTCACCCAAGTCCATAATACTGGTGTCCCCGTCCAGCACAGGCACAGGATCCTCCACTTCGGCGGTCATCGTCATTTCGCCAAACGAATCGAGTTCGGCAAAGGTGTCTTCCTTGACCGGCTCTCTGTCTTGCTGCGGCACCTCTTCAACAAAATCCAGGGAATCGGGAACATCATCCATCACCGGCTCGGCAGGCACATCGTCAAATACACCGGCTGTCAGTTCCTCGTCACTCATGGCATCAAATTCCTCCTGGTCGGCGTTCGCCGCTTTACGCCGCTTCATGAACCACCAGGCCAGTCCTCCTGCCAACAACAATACAGCAAGCACTCCCCCGCCAATGGCGCCATACATCAGCAGATCTGAATCCTCTGCCGGAGGCAGTTCGTCCTGTTCAAGCACCGGCGGGATTTCAATGGGAGGAGGGATGACAGGCGTCTCAGCGGGCTCTTCTTGCTGCAGTTCCTTGGGCGTTTCCGACAGAGACACATACTGATTCGCATCTGCGGGGCTGCGAGGAAACACCGCCTCGAAACTGCGTGGCAGAAATTTGAACTCGTTACCGTCCTGATTCACCCCTTTGACTTTCAGAGAAATCTCATAGGTTCCGTCGCCCTTGGCAGCCTCGACTTGCATTTCCCAGCGTTTTTTTTCCGGATTTAGGGGTACCGTGCGAATAATGCTGCTGCCATCCGGTGCTTTTATCTTGGTGGCAATGGAGGTTGCGGCCAGATCGATTTTCTCGTTACGGGGCGTGATGATGAGGTCATAGCGTGTTTGCTCGTCGTAACCGCTGGCCGCCAACTCAATATCCAGGGGCGAGCGCAATGTAATCACTTGCCGGTGTTTGCGCTGAAAGGTCTTGCCGTCCACCAGCACGTCGACCTCGTACGGGCCTTCCCGGGTCAGTTTGCTGATGGTATCGCGAAACACACCGTCGGCCGGTACCTTGGCGGGATCGGAGAGTGTCTTGGTGCCAGACTTCTTTTCCTCCGTCGTCAAGCGCAGCAGCACTTCCATCAAGGAAAGAAAATCCTTGTTGGTCACCCGTGTTCCGTCTTCTTCAAAGCTGACCTCAACATCAAGAACATCCCCCGAATAGAAATTCGCCGGCAAGCGGCTGACATTCATTCGCAGGTTGCTCACCACAGTTACCCGGCTTTCGGGCGCCATATCTGCCTGTACTTTCCAGGTACCTTCGAGCGGGTGGAGCACGGTAATCAAATCGTAACCCTGATCCTGATACCACTTCAGAAACTGTCCTTGCTGTTCGACGCCATACACTTTCTCGTCTGGCCCCACCAGTTTTGTACTCTGACTGCCGGGCTGGCGGAAAATCAGGGCGGTAAACTCCTCTACGCTGGAGTCAATCGCAAAGGTGTTGCCTTCAAGCGGGACTTGCTCCACCGGCACCGCACGATCAAGGGTTTGCAAAAAAACCTTGCTTAGCGCCTCAGGAGTTTCGGCAATGGCAGAGTTGCCCCCCGTCGCAAGCGCGAGCTTGTCGAGCAAGGCTTTATCCGCGTTTTTAGACAGGGCCACCGTATGAATCTTGGCGCCTCGGCTTTTGATCTTTTGCGCAACCGACTCCAGAATGCGTTGCCGTTCTTTCGCGTTTACCTGCGGATCCTGATCAATATCCACCATACCGTCGGTAAGCAAAATGAAGTGGGTATTGGGAAACTTTCGGTCACCCTTGAAATCATCGGCCGCCTTTTCCAGCACACCACCGATGTTGGTATATAAAGCAACCGAATTGATTTGCTTGGCTTTTTCCTTGGCGCCCTTGCGCCACGCCGCATCAACCTTATCATGCTTCACCAGCATATTGACGTACTGGCCAAAAGTCCAAACACCGGCGGTATTGCCATCAGGAACCAATTCCGTAAGCAGATTTACTGCGGGCACGCGCAAGTTGCCGGGGTCGTTCTTTTTCATACTGCCGGAAATATCGATTAACACCCGGATATCGGTGCCATCATCGGCGCCAACAGTTACAGGGATCCACAACGACAGGCTGACAAAAACCAAAAACCTGACGACCAACAAGGCTTTGGCCGCCAGCAGAGAGGGGCTATAACTATGCATTATTTAATGCCTTTTCACAGAGTATTGAATAAGTTATAGCAGTTTTTTAATAAAGAACAACGCATTAAGGTTGTAAGGGCAAGGCATTGGCGTTGTTATCACCGCAACCATCTAGTCACCGGTGCGCTCAAATCGGGCCACAGGCTCTCCGTCCACACTGACGGTTTCCGTAAACATGGACAAGGGTCTGACCCAGATACGCCCCTCTCCGTACAAGGGCTGATACACCACCATGGGCTCGAGGGTTTCACTGTGAATCGCCATGCCCAGAACGCGATAATCATGGCCTTTGTAATGACGATAAATGCCTGGCTCCACCCCGCCCGCCGCGAGGCCGTGTTCAGGCGAAAAAGCCTTATGCATCATGGCTCAGTTTGCCTCATTCAAGTGCAGCAGTTTTCGGACAATGGCATCCAGCATCAGCACGCCAATGCCGGCAGCCAGCCCGACCGACAAATTGAGCATGGCATCAACGGCCAGATCAATGTTACCGAGAACCGCTTCATAACCACCGACGAGATAGGCCGGAGCAAACCAGTTAACCCCGGTTCCAATATTCACTGGCGTGAAGAGCAGCACGGCCAAGAGCATGCGCACCATCGTCCTCAAAGGGCGCCAGCGCCAGCCCGCCGAAATCCGCCACCCCAGCCAGCACACAACCAGCGCCGAAACACCGTATACCAGCCAACCTATGACATACCCGTCCAAATCAATCACCTCTGATTCAATTACCAATACAGCCAAGATACCAGCAATGGTTAGCACCGCAACTTGCTCTACGAACGGCACTGCAGCGACTCAAAGCAGCCACTCCCTTTTCATCAACCAGCGGTTTCACCCGCCGGTTTCTGCATTTTTAAATGCTCGTCCAGCAGATTCTCCTGCGGGGGCGGCATCTGCAGGTAAAAACCATTGACACGCAACTCCTCAAGCAGCTTGTTGATATCGATGCGCGCAAGCTGCTTTTGCGGCGTCAAAATGGCGTCCATCACTTTTGTTGGCTTGCCAAACAGCTGCATGAGCGCTTCCGGCACATCCTTCAGGCCATTGGACTTTTCCACATACAAGTACATTTCTTCACGCTTGGAGCTTTTATAGATCGAGCAAATCGTGATTCCCATCTTCCTGCCCAAATGTCTCAATGATTTTCGAAAACCCCTCGCCCAGGAGTCGTTGTCGCCACATCCCAAAATACGCTGGAAAAACCGCCCGACGCGGTGCCAGCGAGAGCGCGGCGACCTGTTCAAGGTACTTTTTTCGTGCCAACAGTTCTGCCGCAATCTGCTCGCGCTCTGCGACTGCCGCTCCGTACTCTTTTAATTGCCGGTAAAGTTCCAGCGCCCTTCCGCCAAGCGGGCGGGCAATGCGTTCAAAAGGCTCGGCCTTCTCCCCTGTTACCGCCTGTCCGATCAACTCAATGAGGGGGTCGCCGTAGCGTTGCACCACTCTGGAGGGCAGCTCTTTTATCTGGCGCAACACGTGGATGTTTTTGGGCTGGCGATCCGCAATCGCAAGTATCGCCACATCGGACAAGAGCTGGCCGCGAGGCAGGTTCTGCTCCCTGGCGTTCCTTTCCCGCCAGCTTGCCAGCACCTGCAAGACCCGCTGCTTTTGCAAGGGGTAGCGCCAGGCACCGCGAAATTTCAGATAATAGGCGTCAAAATCCGCATCACCGGGCTCAGACTGACGCACCAACAAACCCGATTCCTCCTCGACCGCGTCATCCAGTCCCCGCAACCGCAAACGCTCGCGCAGTGCCGGATACAGGTCGGCCAGGTAGCCAACATCCCGTGCCGCATAAGCTTGCTGACGCGTCGTCAGGGGTCGCTGTAACCAGTTGGAGCGCGTCTCTTCCTTATCAAGCAACACGCCCATTTCCTGATGCACCAAGGATTGGTAGCCAACCGCCAACCCCATACCCAGCATGGCACCGGCAATCTGGGTATCAAAAACACCGACGGGGCTTGTCCCCAGCAAATAACGAAACACTTCAATGTCTTCGCTCATGGAATGCAGTACTTTGAGCGGACGGGGCGAACCGATGAGACCTGCCAGCGACGACAAGTCCTTGATCGCCAGCGGGTCAATCAGATAGCAGGCCTCCTGATCGGCGACCTGAATCAGTCCAACCTTCGGGTAAAACGTATCGGTACGCACAAACTCGGTGTCGAGCGTAATCCACTCCTGGTTACGCCAACGCGCCACCAGTGCTTCCAGCTGGCTAACCGTATTGACCAGAGTCCAGGAATAGTCGGAAGAAGGGTGAGTATCAATCATGAGTGACAGGCTTTCGGCCAGAGAAGGCATGAGTGAGGGTACCACCGTCAACATAGCCCAGTTCGCCGCCCATGGGTATGCCCTGCGCCAGACGTGTTACCAGGGTCGAGGTACCGGCCAGCATTTGCGCAATAAAATACGCGGTGGCCTCGCCCTCTACGGTGGCATTCGTGGCCAGGATGACCTCTGTGATACCGCCTTCAGCCACCTGTTGAGCCAGCGTGGTCAATCCGATCTCGTCTGGCCCGATGCCATCTATCGGTGACAGGTGCCCCATCAGCACGAAATAGCGCCCTTTGAATCCTCCCGCCGCCTCAATGGCCGCCAGATCCGCAGGGGTTTCAACCACGCAGACCAGTTCTGCCTGACGGCGCTGGGTCTGACAAATAGGACAATACTCTGCTTCGGCAAAATTCTGGCAGCATCGACAGCGCACCACCCCTTGCATCGCCCGCCCCAAGGCATCGGCCAGTTTCAGGCCGCCACTGCGATTGCGCTCCAGCAGGTGTAACGCCATGCGTTGGGCAGACTTGCGCCCGACACCGGGCAATTGCGTCAGCGCTTCCACAAGTTCGACGATCAAAGGGCTAAAACTCATTGGTGCCAACTCGGGTCAGAACGGCATTTTGAAGCCGGGTGGAATTCCCATGCCGGCACTGAGGCTGCCCATTTTTTGCTGATTATGCGCTTCAACCTTGCGCACTGCATCGTTGACTGCCGCGGCCAGCAAGTCCTCAAGCAACTCCTTGTCTTCACTCATGAGCGTGGCATCGACAGTAACCTTTTTGACATCATGACGTCCGGTCATCACCACCCGCACCATGCCCGCGCCGGACTCCCCTGTGACCTCAGCGTTGGCCAGTTCTTCCTGCGCTTTTTGCAGTTGCTCCTGCATTTTTTGCGCCTGGCGCATCAATTCGTTCATACCGCCCTTAATCATCTATCTTCTCCAAACTCAGTTAAATAGCCCAACCTTACCTGCTGCCCACCAAAGAATCAAAGCACCTGCACACTTTCAAGCACCAAACGCCCGTCAAACGCCTGCAGCAAGGCATTCACATGGGCGTCATTCTGCAATTTGACTAGCGTCTGCTCCAATTTCAAGGCCCGCTGCTGATCTTTCCATCGTTGCGGCGTATCTGTTACCTGCGCAACCGACGTGAACTCAACCCGATACGACTGCCCAAACTGTTGCTGAAAACCTTCCTTGATACGCATTCGGTGATTGTCGTTGAGCAGGCGAAAATGACCTTCCGCCAAGGTCAGGATAACGCCCGACGAGTTGAACTCTGCCTGCGCATTGGAGGCCAGATTATAGGTCAACCCCGACAATCCCAACTGATCGATCAACACCGGCCAAAAAGTATCCGTTGCGCACTCTGCCACAGCCGCAACAGTCACATTATCAACGGTTTCAACAGTCACTTCCGGATCGACCACATCCTTGTCGCCGCTCAGCGGACGATCCTCGGGCATGTCACCATTACCTGTAGCAGGCATCTTCTCATCCGGCTGCCCACACCTAGCATCATCAGCGCTTTCATCACCCTGATTAACCATCTCGGCATAGCATTCCAGCGGGGTCAGTGCAGCGGCAAACGCAGGTGCATCCTTGCTGTAGTCAGCGCCGTCATCACAGGAAACCGGCACCGAACCGCGGCCACCATCCTCATCCTGCACATCCGCCTTAGGCGCCTCTGCCTGATTGTCAGCCTCAGTCGAAGAACGGGCCTCCCCCTCAGGGCCCGGTTTCACCGACTCGAGCTTTCCCGGCAAATGCTGCCCCCCGCCCACTGATTCTGCACTGGCATCGGCCGACGTCGAAGCCAAACGGGGCGATTGCAACTCAGTCGGTGCATGCAATTCGACCACCTCCCGCCCTTGCGCATCAAGTCGCGGCCGAAACGCAAACATGCGCAACAGCACCATTTCAAATCCGGCGCGGGGGTCAGGCGAGAGCAGCAAATCCTTTCGCCCCATCAACGCTATCTGGTAGAAAAGCTGCACATCTTCACCGCTAAATCGCTTTGCCAGTGCAACCACGGTTTCCTTGTCACCCATTGCATTGTCACAGCTCCCCGGAACAACCTGCTCCAGCGTGATTCGATGCAAGACCGACAGCAGTGCCGCCAGAACATCGGCATAGTCGGGCGCGAAGTCGGCCATGTGTGCGACCTCGGCCAACATACCGGCAGGATGGTTCCGGGTGAGAGCCTCCAGCAATCGATATACAACCCGCCGGTCCACCGAGCCCAGCATGCTCGCTACCGAGGCTTCCTCAAGACGGCCGTGCCCGAAGGCAATCGCCTGATCGGTCAGGCTCAAGGCATCGCGCATACTGCCCGCTGCGGCGCGTGCAATCAGCCACAACGCGGGATCGTCGAAACCCACCTGTTCCTGTTCCAGCACATGCGACAGGTGCTGCACAATTCGCTCTGGTGTCATGCTTTTCAGACAGAACTGCAAACAGCGCGACAAAATCGTCACCGGCAATTTTTGCGGATCCGTAGTTGCAAACAAGAATTTGACGTGCTCCGGCGGCTCTTCAAGGGTTTTGAGCAGTGCATTAAAACTGGACGCCGACAGCATGTGCACTTCATCGATAAGATAAATTTTGAAACGGCCACGGGTGGGCGCGAAAGGCACGTTTTCGAGCAATTCACGCATTTCTTCGACCTTTGTTCGAGAGGCGGCATCGATCTCAATCAGATCAACAAAGCGCCCCTCGGTGATCTCACGACAGGCACCGCACACACCGCAAGGTCGCGACCCGATTCCCTGTTCACAATTCAAACACTTGGCAAAAATGCGACCAATCGTTGTCTTGCCCACACCCCGTGTGCCCGTAAAAAGGTAGGCATGATGTAACCGTTGTTGATCGAGGGCATGCTCTAAAGCCCTCAGCACATGCTCCTGCCCGACCAAGGCCTGAAAGTTTTGTGGCCGCCACTTGCGAGCCAGCACCTGATAACTCATTTGATCACTCAAAGTTCGTATTTTGTAGCGGGTAACAATACCACGAGCGGGTGTAAATGCCACTTGCCCCGGGTGATAAGGCGCGGCAGGTGGCCAAAATACCTAATGGCTGTGCCATGTCGTCGACAACAGAAAAACAGGAAATAAAACGACAAACAGAGCGATTATAAAACGAAAATCAGAGAAGCTGGTGCAACGCGAATGGAATTCTTTGAATGGAGGTAGTCACCGCCAGCCACACCTCGGCACACAAATCTGCTGCTGCGGCTGCTCCCTTCCGGGCCTGACCGGGTTCACGGCATATTGTTGCGAGGGAACCAGCGGCAACCACCATAACGCAGGGGTCACGAACGTGTATTTCCCAAAACGAGCGCGAATTCTATCCCGCAATGTAAACGGGTTCAAGCAGGAAATGCGCTTTACTCAAATTTACCCGCAACGCCGACACCAACCAGCGACACTTGCGAACCACACCGGGGTTTGTGACAATCTCTCGCTGCTATCCCGCTTGCATTAAAGCGCTAACCACATTCACACAAGCTAAAGAGGTCAAAATGTTTACCGGCATTGTGCAAGGTAAGGCCAAGGTTGCCTCAATCACACAACACCCGGACTTGATCAGCCTTCAGTTAGCCTTTCCCCAAGGCATGCTTGAAAACCTGAAAACGGGCGCGAGTATTGCCGTCAATGGTACTTGTCTGACCGTCGTCGAGTTTGATTCTGTACGGTGCCGCTTCGACGTCATGCAGGAAACCCTCCGGCTTACAAATCTGGGCGGGCTGCACGTCGGTGACGAGGTCAATTTTGAGCGGGCGGCGCGCTTTGGCGATGAAATTGGCGGGCACCTCATGTCAGGCCACATTCATGCGACCACGGTAATCGAACAAATCGAGCGCAGCGAGCATAACTGTACGCTGTGGCTGAAAGCCCCTGCCAAGTGGCGAAACTATTTGCTGCCAAAAGGGTTTGTCGGGCTCAACGGCTGCAGCCTCACCCTTGGTGAGGTTACCGAGGACAGGTTCAGCATTCACTTGATTCCCGAAACACTCAAGACCACCACGTTCGGCCAGTTGGTGCCCGGAGATCGAGTGAACCTCGAGATTGATCATCAGACTCAAGTGATTGTCGATACCGTCGAGCGCCTCACCCTGCGCCAGCCGCATACCCCCTGAACGGACACCGCACCGCCGCCAGCTTGCGCTCAGGGCTTCTCGACCTGGAGCACCACAAACTTGGGATGACTGGCCACCACAGCGGCCTGTCCGAACAGCTTTTTAAGCATCAGGTGATACCCTAAATGCCTGTTGCCCACAACCAGCATCGAACCGCGGGGCTTTAGCGCCTGCCTGGCTTGCTTGAACATACGCAAGGCTATGCGATCGCCAACTTGATGCTGTTCGTGAAAAGGCGGATTGCACAACACCAGATCAAGGCTATTCGGCTCTATCCCTTGCAACGCATCGGTATGGAGAAACTGCACCGCTTGCGCTGGCAGATTGCGAGCAAAATTCAATTTTGCACTTTCAATGGCCATGGCCGACTCGTCGGTCAGGATGAGTCTGGCTCCCGGATTGCGTTTGGCAGCCACCAGCCCCACCACGCCGTTGCCGCAGGCCAGATCAAGAATGACAGGAGCGACCCTTGGCTGGGTTTTCGGCGTTGCCCGGGTCAAGTCCGGAATCAGCGGCAACAGAACCCGGGTTCCAATATCCAGCTTCTGGCGTGAAAACACATTGGAATAGCTGCTGAGCGTCAGACCGTATTCCTTCACGTCATAGGTCGATAAAGACACTGCCCGCTTGAACGAAGAGGATGCCGTATTGCGCGAAATGATCAGGCGGGCTTTTTTCCAGGCAAGCGAGGTGTGGGTGTCACCCACCAGGCTGGTCGCAATAGTGATAGCCGACCCCGGCATATGCTTAACCATGGCCGCCCCAACAACCCAGGCCCGGGGTGCAAGCTGCTGACACAGTTGTCCCAACATATCTTCAAAATAGGCCATGTTTTTCGGCAACTTATAGAGCACCAGATCAAATGGTCCGGCCGGACAGTTTGGCGTGTATACAGCCGGTTTGGGTGAGAGCTGGTTGAGGTTCCGGTTTGCCTCCAGCGCGGCATTGGCCACCCACGAATCTGTCAGGGCCACAAGATCCACAACTGACACGCCATGATGCTGCCCATACTTGTCGAGAGTAATGCACAAAGCACCCCATTGATCATTGAACACCAGAACTCTCGCATTGGGTGGCAACCAGTCCTGGCGGTGCTCGAACAACTCCTCCAGCAAATACTCATCCGCCGCATCCCAGGCCCGCAAGCTGTCATCCCGCTCACCGTATCGTTCAAGTGCGACCACTCCCCACGAAGTGGAAAGCGGGTGACCCACGCCCTTCATCAGGGCGCCAACCGATCTAGTGTCCAGGAGTCATCCTCCTGGCGCCGAAACTGGAAACGGTCATGCAAACGACTTTCCCGTCCTTGCCAAAATTCCATGAGGTCCGGAACAATGCGATAGCCACCCCAAAAAGAAGGTATGGGCACCTCACCGTCCTTGAACTTCTGTTTCATCTCCATGAACTTGGCTTCAAGAAACTGACGCGAGCTGATGATTTCACTTTGATTGCTACACCACGCCCCAAGCTGACTGCCTCGCGGCCGCGTCGAGAAGTAGCGCAGCGATTCGTGAGTAGCGATGCGCTGCGCACGGCCTTCGATCTTGACTTGACGATTCAGGGCCAACCAGGGAAACAAGGCCGCCACGCGGGCATTCGCCTCTATCTCCCGCGCTTTGCGGCTGCCATAGTTGGTAAAGAACACAAACCCCTGATGATCAAAAAGCTTTAACAGCACCGTCCGAATTGAAGGCGAAGCATCCGCCGAGGCCGTTGCCAAGGAAAATGCATTGGCATCCACAACACCGGCCTCATCCGCCTGACGAAACCAAAGCTCGAACTGATCTACCGGATTGGTCTTAAGCTCGGAGCGGCTCAGCCCCTTGCTCATATAATCGCGACGATACTCACTGATATCCATAAACCTCTCCTGGCATTATACCCATCATCTTTTCGCAGCAACCATTCACAGACTGACACCCGATAGATCAGGCTCCCAGCATCGCACGCAGCGCTCCTTCAATCTGCTGCTGCACTTGTGCCAGCGGGCGCGTGGCATCGACAACCTGATAGCGTGTTGAATCCCTGGCGGCCCGCTCAAGATAAACCGATCTCACGCGTTCAAAGAAGTCATGCGTTTCCTGCTCAATCCGGTCCAGCGCACCGCGTTTGCGAGCGCGATTCATACCTACTGCAACCGGAGCATCAAGCAAAATGGTCAAGTCGGGGCGAAAATCGCCTTGCACCAACTGCTCAAGCTGAGCGATTTTCGACATTGACAGCCCTCTGCCACCGCCTTGATACGCGTAGGTGGCGTCGGTAAAGCGATCCGACACGACGCAGACGCCGCGCCTTAATGTCGGTTGAATCAACTGGTTCAGGTGTTGCGCTCGTGCTGCAAACATCATCAGCAGTTCGGTATTTTCAGCAACCGGTTCATCGCCGGCGCGCAGCAAGAGCGCACGGATATCCTCCGCCAAGGGCGTTCCGCCCGGCTCCCGCGTACATATCACCTCCTTTCCTGACGACCTCAGCCACTGGGCTACAAACTCACGATTGGTGGTCTTCCCAACGCCCTCGCAGCCTTCAATGGTTATGAACAAACCTTGCAATGGATTACCTCTCTATGGTTTTCGAACCGTTCACACCAAAACCGGCCACTATGGTTCAGCCGGCACCGGCATTTTGGTAGAACGGTAATTCACCGCCGGATTTAACTGATACTGGCGAACCGCCTGATTGTGCTGTTCAAGGGACTCGGAAAACTCGTGCGTCCCATCACCTTTGGCGACAAAGTAAAGTGCCTTGGTGCTCTCTGGCTGCACGGCGGCAATCAATGCCTCCCATCCCGGCATGGCGATGGGTGTGGGAGGCAACCCCGAATTAAGATAGGTGTTGTAGGGCGTTGGCTCTTTCAAATGCGCCCGGGTCAGATTTCCCTGATACTGATCTCCCAGTCCGTAAATGACCGTTGGATCGGTTTGTAAACGCATGCCAATGCGCAGACGATTGCTGAAAACACCGGAAATCTGGCGCCGCTCTTCCGGGGCCCCCGTTTCTTTTTCGATGATGGAGGCCAATATCAAGGCTTCGTAAGGCGTTGCTACCGCACAGTTCTCAGCCCGCTGACTCCACGCCCTCACCAGCTCCGCCTGCATTTTGGCGTAAGCACGCCGCAACAGATCCACATCTTTGTCGCCACGCTGATAACTATAAGTATCGGGAAAAAACAACCCTTCCAGGCTTGAGTGTTCACTCCCCATCAGGGCAAGAAGATCCGGCTCTGCCATATCCGCCAGCGTCGACTCAAGAAGCGAGGAGCGCTGCAGCAAGGCACGCATGTCTTCAAAGCGCCATCCTTCAATAAACTGTATATTGTGACGAATAACCTTGCCTGAACGCAGCAGCGCCAATACCTCTTTTATCCTCATCTGCGGCTCCAGCGCATATTCGCCGGCCTTCAGCGATGCACCAGGAAAAAGAAACCGCCCCGCATACTCCACGACCCAAGCATCCGCAAAATAGCCCTGCTCCTGCAACGACCGGGAAAGGCTCTTGAGGGTCGCCCCCCGTTCCACAATGAGAACTTCCGGTTTATTCGTCAAGTCGACCGGCTTTGTCAGCTTGAACATTAGCAATGCCAGCCCGACCGCAAACAGCGCAACGCAAGAAAAGAGTCCAATCAGCAGATAGCGGGTCAAGCGATCCTCCCGGGAAAGCCCAGCCGCTCATGGAGATAGTGCTGCAACTCGCCGAGCTTAGTGCCATGCTCAACTGGGTGACCATCAATCGATTTGACCGGCCACAGACCAAACACACTGTTTACAAAGGCCAGGGCACAATTCGATTTCAGCGCATCGGGCGTAATATCCGCCTCGTTAATGCTTATACCTGTCACGGGCTGAGACTCACGCAAAAACGCAGTCATTACACCATTTACCCCGGCATCGCTGATTTTCGGCGTAAAAACATCTCCCTCGCACTCAATCAACAAGCTCGATCTCGAGCCTTCGATGACCATTCCTGACTGATTCAGCACAATACCCTCGGGAAAACGATCCAACTCTCTGCTGATCAATACCTGATCCAACCGGTTCAAATGTTTGATGCCTGCCAAATAGGCATTACTCGACAGACGGTATTGGCATATGGTGGTATCAATTCCAGCCTGGTAGTAGTGCTGCGGATAAACAGGTAACGGAGAAACAACCACTATGACACTTGGAGTCAGAATTTCTGACGGCCAGTATCCTCGCCCGCCAATACCCCGAGTGAGCATAATCTTTACAATAGCCGACGCGGCGCCGTTTGAAGGTAAAAGCTGTGCCAGGCAATTGTTCAACAGGGCATCCAACCAATCCGCTTCCAGCGAAATAAAAAGGCGCTGCGCCCCGAGCAACATGCGCTGCCTGTGAAAAGGCCACAGAATTGCCATATGGTCTACAACGCGTATGGTTTCAAAAAGACCATCGCCGTACATCAGGCCCCGATCCATACCCAGAGCCGTGGCTTCAAAGCAATCGTCACGATAGAAAAAAGCCTGGGTCATGAGCAGAGGCACCATTTATGCAAAAAAAAGCCGCCACGGAATCCGGGCGGCCTTTGTGTGGTTAATACGATCTTAACCGGAATACAACTTACTGGTGCGAGACGATGTAATCAATCGCATCCTGAACGGTAGCGAGCTTTTCAGCTTCCTCGTCGGGAATTTCAGTTTCAAACTCTTCCTCAAGCGCCATTACCAGTTCCACGGTATCAAGAGAATCTGCACCCAAATCTTCCACAAAAGATGAGGTATTTTGAACTTCCGACTCCTTTACGCCAAGTTGTTCGCAGACAATCTTCTTAACGCGCTCTTCAACTGTACTCATGATTTCCCCTCTTAACATGCACCGAGCATTTAATAGCGTGCTAGTCTAGTGCAATCGCTACAGCTAGACAAGCGTGTTTTAACGGCAGCCACACACCGGAATCCAGGTCGTCTTTACGACTTAATTCATGTACATACCGCCGTTTACGTTGATGGTTTCGCCAGTTACGTAAGAAGCAGCCTCGCTTGCCAGAAAGGCCACGACAGCGGCAACCTCTTCCGGCTGACCCAAACGCTGAGCCGGAATCAAGGCCAGCATGGCATTGCGGGC
>JBFHRO010000054.1:0-16814 GCA_041591635.1 Oleiphilaceae bacterium
ACCCAGCATTTTGGCAACCTTGTCGAAGGCCTCACCGGCGGCATCATCCAGAGACTCGCCCATCAACTGATAGCGACCGATCGCCTCCACCTGCACCAGCTGGGTATGGCCGCCCGAAACCAGCAAGGCTACAAAAGGAAACGCCGGAGGGGTTGCCTCCAGCATCGGCGCCAGTAAATGCCCCTCCATATGGTGCACCCCCAGGGCCGGCACCCCCAGCGAAAACGCCAACCCCTTCGCGACTGCGCCGCCCACCAGCAAAGCCCCCATCAACCCTGGCCCTGCGGTGTAAGCAATGGCATCAATCTGCCGCTTGGTCCGTTGCGCCCGCTCAAGTACAGAAATCACCAGCGGCAGCAGTTTTCTCACATGATCACGCGATGCCAGTTCAGGCACCACACCACCATAATCGGCATGCATCTCGACCTGACTGTACAATTCATGCGCCAGCAAGCCTTGATCACTGTCATAAAGCGCCACCCCGGTTTCATCGCAGGAGGTTTCTATACCTAATACGAGCATGCCTGTTGCTCCATTATTTACACTGTTTGAAGATACATTCTCGCGCCCCCGAAAACACAAAAGGCAAGGCGCTCGCCGCAGGTCGCCCAGACTACCAGAATCCTCACCGGCCCGCGCTGCAACCGCTGCACATGATGCCAGACTTTACAAGACAATTAAAAAAGGATTAGAATTCGCGCCCCTAAGGTTTAGATATTTGCTGTCATCGACGTTACTGAATCACGAATTGCCAGCAAAATCGCCTGTACCGCTGATCATTCACTTTAAAAAAACGGTAAATTAGATGCCTTCAGTACGCGTAAAAGACAACGAACCCTTTGATATTGCTCTGCGCCGCTTCAAGCGCTCCTGTGAAAAAGCTGGCGTTCTTTCTGAAGTTCGTCGTCGCGAGTTTTACGAAAAGCCCACATCCGTTCGCAAACGCAAAGCAGCGGCGGCTGTTAAGCGTCACGCCAAAAAGGTGCAGCGCGAACAAAGACGCTTCGAGCGCCTGTACTAACAGACTCGCACACTCAATGACGGTACATTTGCGACGCCTCTCATGAGCACAGAACTCAAAGACCAGTTGACAGCCGCCATGAAAGCGGCAATGAAAGCCAAGGACAAAGATCGACTTGGCACCATTCGTCTTGTGCTGTCCGAGTTCAAGCAAATTGAAGTGGATGAACGCATTGAAGTCGATGATGTCAGAGCACTGACTGTGCTCGACAAGATGCTCAAGCAGCGTCGCGACTCCATCAGTCAGTTTCAGAACGCCGGGCGCACCGATCTGGCCGAAAAAGAACTGTCCGAAGTCGCCGTCATTCAGGAGTTTTTGCCAACACCCCTTACCCAGAGCGAGATCAGCCAACTGATTTCTGATGCCGTTGCAGAATCCGGCGCCTCCTCTGCGCAAGACATGGGAAAAGTGATGGCCATCCTGAAGCCCAAAATGCAGGGGCGAGCCGAAATGGGCAGTGTCAGCCAGCTTGTGAAAAAAGCCCTCACAAGCCAGAAAGCCTGGTACCTCCAAGCCTCACGCAATCCTTACAACAACCTCGATGACTCGGGGTTTTTGTGTTTTCAGCCACACACCACCAAGCACCAGCAACGAGCAATTCATCTTGAGCGGCCTGATACCCCAACATTTCCTTGATGCGCTGCTTGAACGCACCAGCATTGTCGAGGTCATTTCCTCGCGTATATCCCTTAAGAGAACCGGAAACACGTACAAAGCCTGCTGTCCGTTTCACAAAGAAAAGACCCCCTCTTTTCACGTTACTCCCGACAAAAACTTCTACCACTGCTTTGGCTGTGGCGCCAGTGGCGATGCCATCAGTTTTATTCGCGAGTTTGACAACCTGTCATTTAACGAGGCCGTCGAGGATCTGGCCAAAATCGCCGGCATGGAAATCCCGCGCAACGCCCAGGAACTCAAACAGCTACAGCAGGTGCGCATCACCCAGGATGCTCTGGAACTGGCCGCCGACCACTACGAGCGCCAGCTTGGCAGCCACCCGCTCAGCGGGCATGCAAGGGAGTACCTGCAAAAGCGCGGCCTTAACCAGGAAGTGATTAGTCGATACCGACTGGGATTCGCGCCGCCAGATCGGAACAATCTGGCGCCCATCTGCAATCCTGAACAGTATCAGGCACTGGTGGAAGCCAAACTCATCTCCACCAATGACGGCCGCCCGTATGATCTGCTGCAGAACCGGATTGTATTTCCTATTCGCAACCCCCGCGGAAAAACGGTCGGATTCGGAGGCCGAACCCTTGGAAATGACAAGGCGAAATACATCAACTCGCCAGAATCCCCGGTTTTTCACAAAAGCCACGAGATCTATGGCCTCTACGAAGCCTACCAGCAGCAACGACAGCTCAAGCAACTACTGGTGGTTGAAGGCTATATGGATGTGGTGGCACTGGCGCAGTTTGGCATTCACTATGCGGTTGCCACACTGGGAACCGCCACCAACCAAGACAACCTGTCTACCCTGCTCAAACACTGCAAGCAGCTGATTTTCTGCTTCGACGGCGACGCAGCAGGTTTCAACGCCGCAGTGAAAGCCATGCGCAACAGCCTGCCCCTTATGCAAGACGGCATGGAATTGCGCTTTTTGGTGTTGCCACCGGGCGAAGACCCCGACACCCTCATTCGCAAAGAAGGCAGGGAGAAATTCGATCACCGGGTTAACAACGCCAAGGCGCTGTCGACGTTTTTTTTCGAGGTTCACAGCACCGGGCTCGACCTGAGCATTGCCGAGCACAAAGGCCACCTCAAGGAGCGCGCCAGCGCAGATCTGGCCCAGATTGCCTCACCCACCATTCGCAGCGCCATGAAAGCCCGGCTGTACGAACTCACCAACGCCTGGGCCGCACGCAACCAGACAGACTGGAAACGCACCAGGCACGCAGGCTTTGCGCCTCCCCCCCAAGCAAGCGAAGATATTCTGCCCATCCAGCGCCAGGGGGTTCAATGCCTGTGCCTCGCCCTGTACTACCAGCCCGACAAGGCAGAAGACTACCTGGCGCAACTGACCCACCTCAATAGCGGCGAGTTTGCAACCGCACAGGGGTTTGCCCGGTTTTTGCGGGACAACCGCATCAACACCACCGGCGAGTTACTCAGCCACCTGGCAAGACACAGCGAGCCCCGAAAAACCTTCTATACTCTTTTCGATGGCATGGAGCACATCCCTGCAGCCCACGCCGCCGTTGCGGAAGCCAGCGAACTGTTGCAAAGACAGATTCAGGAGCATCGAAAAAACACACTGATCGACAAACAGGTGCAGGGCACCCTGACCAACGCCGAGAAAGAAGAACTGAAAATGCTGTCAAATTAGCCAGATAAGAATGCTTCTCTGGATGCAGACCACTTGCCGGATACGTGCAGAAGCGTCATGCCAGGTCAGATTGAAACCATGTTCGAGACTAAATATCAGACCAATGTCTTGAAACCCACACCGGTCACCCTCATATCAGGGCCTTGGAAAGTGGAACCTATTTCGCAGGAAATGCTATAATCCCGGTTTATTTTTGACCACCAATTACCGATAGGGTGTCTATGTCAGGCTCACAGCAATCCCGTTTGAGAGAGTTAATCACGCGAGGCAAAGAACAGGGTTACCTGACTTACGCAGAAGTAAATGACCACCTCCCTGAAGATATCGCTGATCCCGATCAGGTTGAAGATATCATTCGAATGATTAACGACATGGGCATTCAGGTGTGCGAGGTTGCACCGGATGCAGACTCGCTCATCATGAGCGAAGGTGACTCGGCTGATGAAGAGATCGCCGCCGAAGCCGCCGCCGCCCTGGCCGCCGTTGAATCCGACGTAGGCAGAACCACAGATCCGGTGCGCATGTACATGCGCGAAATGGGCACCGTCGAACTACTCACCCGCGAAGGTGAAATCCAGATTGCGAAGCGGATCGAAGAGGGTTTGCGTGATGTCATGTCGGCACTGGGCCATTTTCCCGGCACCATTTCCGGCATCATCTCGGCCTACGACACCATAGTGGCAGAAGAAGGCCGACTCAGTGACATCGTCAGCGGTTTTCTCGACCCCGACAGCACCGATGAAGTAGCCACGACCGACGCGGTTCCCGACCTGCCCGAAGCCAGCAGTGCCGACAGCGCGACCGATGACGATGAAGACGAAAGCGGTGATGGTGCAGACACCGATGAGGTCGAGTCCGGCCCCGATCCGGAAGAGTGCCGGATTCGCTTTGAAGCCTTGCGCGAAATGCAAAACGCGGTCAATAAAGTCATTGCGAAGCATGGTCGCAACAGCCCCGAATGCACCGCTGCCCTGGCTGAACTGGGAGCCTTTTTTGCCCCTTTCAAACTCGCGCAAAAACAGTTTGATGCCTTGGTTGCCCGAATCCGCCGCATCAACGATCAGGTAAGGGAGCATGAGCGAACCATCATGAATATCTGCGTGCGTCAGTGCAAAATGCCGCGCAAGGATTTCATCAAGTTTTTCCCGGGCAACGAGATCAACCAGGATTGGGCGGCCAGCCTGGCCGGAAGCCGTCACGCCTATGGCCAGGCCATTGCGGCGCGTGCCGACGAAATTTCCCGCCTGCAGCGGAAAATCACCCAACTGTCGCGGGAGTCCGAACTGGACGTGGCCGAAATCAAGGAGATCAATCGCCGCATATCGATTGGCGAGGCCAAGGCGCGCCGGGCCAAGAAGGAAATGGTCGAGGCCAACCTGCGACTGGTTATCTCCATTGCCAAGAAGTACACCAACCGTGGCCTGCAGTTTTTGGATCTGATTCAGGAAGGCAACATCGGCCTGATGAAGGCGGTTGACAAGTTCGAGTACCGCCGTGGCTACAAGTTTTCGACTTACGCCACCTGGTGGATACGGCAAGCCATAACCCGTTCGATCGCTGATCAGGCTCGTACCATCCGGATTCCGGTTCACATGATTGAAACCATCAACAAGCTGAACCGGATTTCACGCCAGATGCTGCAGGAGATGGGCCGCGAACCCACGCCCGAGGAGCTCGGCGAGCGCATGGAAATGCCCGAAGACAAGATCCGCAAGGTGCTCAAAATCGCCAAGGAACCCATTTCGATGGAAACCCCCATTGGCGATGACGAAGACTCGCACCTGGGTGACTTCATCGAAGACAGTGCCGCCGAATCGCCGGTTGACTCAGCAACCTCGGAAGGACTGCGTGAAGCTACCAAGCAAGTACTGGCAGGCCTCACCGCCCGAGAGGCCAAAGTACTGAGAATGCGCTTTGGCATTGAAATGAACACAGACCATACGCTGGAAGAAGTGGGCAAACAGTTCGATGTGACACGCGAACGCATTCGCCAGATCGAAGCCAAGGCCCTGCGTAAACTGCGCCACCCCAGCCGATCTGATCACCTGCGCAGCTTTCTTGACGAGTAACCACCCTCTCCGAAGGGCCAGATCTAACGATTTGGCCCTTTTTCGACACCCGAACAAGCATCAAGCCTTTGCATTAAGGCACGCCTGCAGTATTATAGGCGCCCTTCATTCAACACAAAGATTAGGGCCTTTAGCTCAGTTGGTTAGAGCATCCGACTCATAATCGGCAGGTCGCTGGTTCAAGTCCAGCAAGGCCCACCACCCTGTTGTTTTCCTGCGGCGTTGTTTTCCTGCTGCGTTGTTTTTCCTGCTGTTTGTTGCCGACCAGATCAGCCATTAACGCACATGCACACTGTCAACATTCCTGTCACTCTCTCCAGACTGCCGCAAACGGCCGGCTGACTATCTACAGGAACTCCTGATGTCAAACTATGTGTCTCCCTCGTTGCAATGGGTCAATATGGCCACCGCACCCATGCAAAAATGGTTCACACCGACTTTTGAAGGCTGGGAGCATGTTCCGGATCACTCCCGCCTGTTGTTTGTCGGCAATCACACCCTGTTCGGACTGCTGGACGCACCGCTCCTTGGCGCCGAAATCTACCGCCGCAAGGGGTGGATGGTTCGTGGCCTGGGTGATCGCATGCACTTTCGCATTCCCGGCTGGGGCGCCCTGTTGCGTCGCCACGGCGTGGTAGAAGGCACTCCCGATAATTGTGCTTTGTTGATGCAGTCGAACCAGCCCATTCTGGTATTCCCGGGGGGCGGGCGTGAAGTCTGCAAACGCAAAGGCGAAGCCTATCAGCTGATCTGGAAAGCCCGCCGCGGCTTCGCCAAACTGGCTGCCGAGCACAACTACAGCATCGTCCCCGTGGCCGCCCTGGGCGCAGACGAGTGCTACGATATTCTGTGGGATGCCAATGACTGGCAAAAAATCCTGCCATCACGGCTGCTGAATTCAAAGCTCTATCAAAACACGCTGCGCCAGGGCGAGGTGATTTTTCCGATCGCCGCCGGCTTCAAGGGCTCGCCCCTGCCCAAACCCATCCCTTTTCGCTTTGCCTTTTGTCCGGCAATCGACACGCGACAGGTCGATGCCAACGACCCCCGACAGGTGTGGCAGTTGCGAGAGCAGGTGCGCTTCGTGCTTGCCAAAACATTGGCTCAACTCAAAGCCGCTTCACACCAACCCCCAACCTGAAGCCGCTACTGACTTGCCACGACACCGCTGAGCAGCGGCTGCAAGGCGACCCAAGCCGTCTCAAGCAACAAAGGTTGTGCCAGCGCGGAGGGATGAATGCCGTCGTTTTGCATCATCCCCGGCTGCAAGGCTACCGACTCAAGAAAAAATCCTATGCTGGCCACGCCAAGCTCGGCGGCCAGTTCCTGGTAGACCGCCCGAAACTCTTGGGTGTAACGCCGTCCATAGTTGGGGGGGATCTCCATTCCCAACAGCAATACCCGTGCACCGGTGGCACGACTGCGGTCGATCATGGCACCAAGATTGGCCTTGAGCCGTGCCACCGGATACCCCCGCAAACCATCATTGCCCCCCAGCTCCAGCACCACTATGTCAGGAGCGTGTGCCGCAAGCAGTGCAGGCAAGCGCTGCAGACCATCCTGACTGGTATGGCCACTCACGCTGGCGTTCACTACCTGATAGCGGCCCTTGAGGCGCTCTGCCAGCAGGTGCACCCACCCCTGATCGGGCGACATCCCATAGGCGGCGCTGATGCTGTCACCCAGCACCAGCAGCGTGCCGGCCTGCACCTGAAATGGCATCAGCAGCATAAATACCAACCCCGGAATCTGCAGGCGCAGGGCACTTAAAGCGAGCGCCAGTCGCCGATACACCCGCCGCGGGCGCTCCCTTTTCCAATGTAGCAAACGCATTAGGGTACCTCGTCAATGATCATGGTACGACGGCAACAAGACCGCCCCTATCTGCCCGATCAGCGTTGATCAGACTCGCCAGCGCGACCCCGATATGGTTAACTCGGCTAATAGCAAAGCCACGTTCGCCAGCAAAAAACCCGCCTGTTTCAAGGATAACGCATGATTGAAGCGAAAAAGGTTACCAAAAAGATCAGTACGCCCGACGGACAACTGCACATCCTGAATGATATCAACCTGCATGTTGCTGCGTGCGAAAGTCTGGCGATTGTAGGGGCCTCCGGCTCGGGCAAATCCACACTCTTGAGTATTCTTGCGGGCCTGGACCTGCCCACTTCGGGCGAAGTCTTGGTAGACAAGCAAAATATTGTCGCCATGAACGAAGAGGGCCGGGCCGACATGCGTGCCCGCTATGTCGGCTTTGTGTTTCAGTCGTTTCAGTTACTGCCGGGGCTGACAGCCGTGGAAAATGTAGCCCTGCCTCTGGAGTTGCATCGTCGTCCAAATGCACAGAAAAGGGCGTTGGCTCATCTTGAGCGGGTCGGCCTTGGGCATCGCACGCGCCATTACCCCAAGCAGCTGTCGGGCGGGGAGCAGCAGCGGGTGGCCATCGCGCGAGCCTTTGCAAGCGAGCCGCGCCTGCTGTTTGCAGACGAGCCTACCGGCAATCTAGATAGCGTTACCGGAAGTAAAATCATCAACCTGCTGTTTGATCTCAACCGGGATCAGGGCACCACCCTTATTCTGGTGACGCACGAGCAGCGTCTGGCACAGCGCTGCCTGCACACCCTGACCCTGGAGGCGGGCCGGGTCATCGAGACCACGACCGATCACAACACTTGCGTCGATAATGCCGACCACACAGGCACCTGCGCATGATTACACTCAAACTGCTCTGGCGAAACTGGCGTAGCGGCGAACTGCGCATTCTGGCAGCAGCCACTTTGCTGGCAGTAATGATACTGTCGGGCATTCTCGCCTTTACCGATCGTCTCGAACAAACTCTTCTGGTTCAAAGCAACAGTTTTCTGGCGGCAGATCGCCTTATCAAGAGTTCCCGCCCCCTGCCCGCGGCATGGTTTGACATGGCACAAGCGCACGGGCTTCAGCATGCCAATACGGTCGAATTCAGCACCATGGTGTTTGCCCAGGATCACATGCATCTGGCGGCAGTTAAGGCCGTAAGCCCCCGGTATCCACTGCGCGGCCAACTCGAAACGGCGACCAGCGCCTTTACGGCCGGAGTCACCCCGGTTCTTGCTGACGACCAGATACCCCCACCTGGCGAAGCCTGGGTGGATGCGCGCCTGCTGCCATTGCTTGGCATCGACCTGAACAGCCCGATTCAGGTGGGTGAGGCAACCCTGATTGCCACTCGCATCATAGTGCGCGAGCCTGACCGTGGCACTGGCTTTTTCAATCTTGGTGCGCGGGTGATGATCAACATCGCTGATCTCGCTGCCACCCAAGCCATTCAACCGGGCAGCCGCATCACCTACAAGGGACTGATCGCAGGCCCGCCGGCCGCGCTTGAATCTTACGCCAAGGCCATCCAGGGGCAACTGAGTGAGCACGAGCAATGGCAGGATTTACCGCAAGCCCAGCAACGCATCGGCAAAACGCTGGGAACGGCCCAGACTTTTTTGGTGCTTACCGGCATTGTCGGCTTGCTGCTCTCAGGCATTGCCATCGCCGTGGCGGCCAAACAGTTTGCCCAGCGGCACATTGATCAGGTCGCGCTGCTCAAAAGCCTGGGCATGCGTGCCAGCGGCATCCGCCGCCTGTATTTTCTCCAGCTCCTGTTTCTGGCTGTCATCGTTTGTGGTCTTGGCGTACTGATCGGGGCGGGAGTTCAGGGCGTCATCGCCGATCTGATCCATGGCGCACTAGACATCGAGTTGGCATCGGCAGGTGCCACCAGTTATCTCTGGGGTGCCGGTGCCGGCGTGGCGACCCTGCTTGGCTTTGCCCTGCCGCCATTATGGGGTCTGGCCCTTGTACCTCCGGTGCGTGTTTTTCGCCGCGACCAGGCCTTTGAGAGCACCCGTTTCTGGCAACAAGCCCTGGTTGCCAGCCTCACCATCATGAGCGTGATTCTCTGGTTCAGCGACGACACAGGCCTCGCACTTGCCATTATGGCGGGCGTATTACTCACCGCCCTGCTCGCCCTGCTTCCGGCCCGGGCCTTTCTTGCATTGAGCCAACGCCTGCGGTCTCACGCCAGCCCGGCGTGGCGTCTTGCACTTTCCAGCCTGACGCGCAACAAACACCAAAGCAGCCTGCAAATCATGGTGTTCGCCCTGACCCTGATGCTGCTGATCATCATTACCCTGGTGCGTACCTCGCTGATTCGCGAATGGCAGATACAACTGCCCACCGACGCCCCTAATCACTTCCTCGTCAACATCGCCCCGGAGGAAGTGGCAAGCGTTCAATCCTTGCTGGGCGCTTATCACCTAAGTAGCACCGAAATCTATCCCATGGTGCGAGCCCGACTCACTCACATCAACCAGCAGCCGCTTGCAACCGACCAGGATACACTGCCCCGCGGCGTGCAACGAGAACTCAACCTGAGCTGGAGCCCTGCACTGCCAGAGGGCAACCAAATCCTCGAAGGGGTGTGGTTTGATCAGTGGACTCCCGACAGCGAGGCCGCCATTGGCGTATCGGTAGAAGCCCGAATGGCTTCGGAGCTGGGGTTGGCGCTGGACGATGAACTCGAATTCAGTGTCGGCGGCCTGCCCATGCGAGCCCGTGTGATCAACGTCAGACGTGTAGATTGGGACTCCATTCGCCCCAATTTCTATTTCATGTTCTCGGCCAACGCACTCACCGCCCACAGCCCAACGTATCTCACCAGCATTCACATTCCGGCGGAGCAGAAGCCGTTTGTCTACCAGTTACTCAAACAGCACCCCACCATTGTGGTACTGGAAATGGACACCCTCATTGCGCGTATTCAGACCATGATCTTGCAAGTCAGCCAGGCCATCGAGCTGCTGCTTTGGCTCATTCTTGCCGGGGGAGCACTGCTTTTGATTTCAACCGTAAACACCAGCATGACCGCCCGCCGGCAGGAAGCCGCCCTGTTGCGGGCGCTGGGCAGTCGGGCCCGTTTGCTGCAAAGCAGTCTCTGGATCGAGTTTAGCCTGCTGGGGCTGGTGGCGGGTATTCTGGCGGCAATCGGCGCGGAGGCCGTCGTGATGAGCCTGCAAAAATGGGTACTGCAAATGACCCCCACACTCCACCCTCTCTCCTGGCTGGCCGGACCGGTCGCAGGGGCTAGCCTCATTGGCCTGCTCGGAACCCTCAGCTGTCGGCACGTTCTCACTACGCCGCCTGCCACCCTGCTGCGAGATGCCGAGCACTAGATTCCGGAAACAGGCTACCGCCGACAAGCCAATCGACTTAACCTGTCAAACAATTTTACACCATCAACACAAAGCCATCAGCACCGGCATCCCGACAATGTACAACCTTTGATCAACATGATCATAAAACAAGCAAAACTGCATGACATAGAACGGGCTAACCGGGCAGTGGCGCCCCAGATCCACACAGCTTTAACTGAATTCAGCCAACACTTTACAGAAAACCGAGATACAACCCGAGAAAACAACAATATAGAATTGATTCATAACGATAAACGACGCTTTAGAACAATTTTTGCATTTCGATGCCGAGCGAGTACATCGAGGATCATTGCCGATCACGACCTATGTCTCGTCTATGAGAATTATCTCCATCACAGATTCAAGGAGCACAAAATGGCAAATAGCAAGCTGTTAAAAGGATTGGTTGGCGCAGTAGCACTGAGCGGTGCATCGCTTGCCTGGTCCGGCGCGGTACTGGATACCGGCCTGGTACGCATGGGCGTTGCGGATGACGGTGGTCTGGGCTTTGGTGGCGTAGGTATCGCCCTGATCAGCGGTGCCGGCGACGCCATCACCCCCGGATGCCTTTGCGAAGGCTGGGGCGCCTCATCCAATGGCGTGGGCGCTTACTCTTATCACGGATCCAATAGTGGCTTTACTTCGTCCACTTTCAGCACCAGCGGTGGAGCCGATGCCATTTCGACGGTCGTACTCAACAGCGGCGTGACCGTAACCCATACCTATTCGTCTGCCGCTGGCGGCTCATTGTTCCGGGTGGGCGTAAACATTGCCAACACCACTGGCGCCAACATCACTGACGTACGCTATGCCAGAACGCTCGACTGGGATGTTCCGCCCGGGCATTACAGCGATGACTTTACCACCATTTACGGCGGCACCCCCACAGGCGTTGGCGGCAAGGTACTGCATACCTCCTTCAACCCCTTTGCCGCTCCCAACCCCACTGCGTTTCGCGGCACCTACGGCGGTGTTGCTGCCAACACCAACGGCACCAATGTCGCCGGTGACCTGGGCGCCTATTTCATTCTTGGTTTTGGCGATCTGCTCGCCGGCGAGAGCGTTGACTTCACTACCTACATAGGTGCCACACTGACCACGGCTGATCTGCTGGCAGCCTTTGGCAGCGTTGGCATTGAAGCCTATACCTACACCTTTGACGACAGTGGTGACACCACCTACGGCTGGGGCTTCTCCAACATTGGCTTGCCGCCTGTGTTTGGCACGGTTCCTGCGCCTGCCACCCTCGCCCTGTTAGGATTGGGTCTGGCCGGTCTTGGCCTGCAGCGTCGCAAGCAAGCCTAATCCCATGCCAGTCGGCGCCCGCTTTTAAGGGCGCCGACTGCTTTCACCAACGCCGTTGCCAGCCAGCGGTGCAGCGGGTGACTTCCCGCACTTCCCGCCAAACAAAGCCTGACCGGAACTTCGTCTTTAGCCTGCCGCCTGTCTATACTGGTGGTTTTGGTATCCGATCCCCGCAGGCATCACGATGAACTGGTTCAATCGCAGCATTTTCAACAAATTACTTGTCATTGTCCTGGGCGGTAATCTGGTGATTGCGGCGGCGGCGGTTTTTTTTCTGCTCAAAAGCCTCGCCGCCATCCAGTCTTTCGACACCCTGATCACAAACGAGATTCAACACGAGCAACAAATGCAAGACGTGCGGGCACTTTTTAAACAGCAAGTATTCGAATGGCACGGCCTGCTTTTACGAGGAAACCAGCCAGCAGAACTCACCAAAGCCTGGGAAGGGTTCGAAAAAGCCGAAGCGCAAATTCTGGTACTGAGTCAAACGCTGTTAGCCAGCTTATCGCAGCACCATCCGGCCCACGCCAAATTTGAAGCTTTTATGAAGTCGCACCAGACCCTGGGCCAAAGCTACCGCAAGGGGCTGGATGCCTATCAAACGGCCGGCTTTGATCATCGGGCCGGGGATCGGGCTGTCAAGGGTGTGGAACGAAGTGCCACCCAACAACTCGATGAGGCGATCAAAAGCCTGGGGCAAAGTAACCGCCAAGACAGCCAGGATATTTCCACCCATGCCCACAACGCAGGCAAAGGGGCCGCCGTGGCCCTGTTCATGTCCATCGGACTTTTCACCTGCGCGATTTTGTATTTGATTCATCGGGCAATCGTCACGCCTGCTCGCACCCTGGCAACCGCCATCAAGCATCTCAGCCAGGGCAATCTTGAAGACGAAATCACCATCGAACAGCCGGATGAACTGGGCAAGCTTGCAGATGCCTCGCGGGATTTACGCACGTTTCTGCTGAATGTTTCGCAGCAGCTGACCACCTCCAACCGACGCCTGCAAGCCGCCTCTGCCGACCTCATTGCCAACGCTGAAACGGTTAACGACAGCGTACAACAGGTGCACCAGCGCACCGACCAGATTGCCACCGCCGTCCATGAGCTGTCTGCTGCCGCGCAGCAGGTCGCCAGTCACGCAACTGACGCTGTCGGTCTTACCCAAAATACCGACACGGCGGCAAAGGACGGCATGAATGTCATGCAACGGGCACAAACGACCATGGGCGCCCTGTCTGAGCAGGTCGAAACCACCGCGAGCCAGGTTCAAAAGCTGGCGCAGGAAACCCACAATGTTGGTACCGTACTTAACGTTATTCGCAGCATCGCCGAACAAACCAATTTGCTGGCCCTTAATGCCGCCATTGAAGCGGCCCGCGCCGGGGAGCAGGGCCGCGGGTTTGCCGTAGTAGCAGACGAAGTGAGGTCGTTGGCGCAAAAGACCCAAGACTCCACCGAAGAAATCGAACGCATCATTAACAGCGTTCAGGAGGGTGCACAAAACACGGTGCGTGTTATGGACATCAGTCGCACCCGAACCGCTGAAAGCGTCGAGCTGTTTAACCGGGTCGCAGAAAAGCTTGGCGACATTACTGCCAATATTGACCACCTCTCCCGGCTCAATCATCAGGTGGAAACATCGGCACAAGAACAGGCACAGGTGTCAGAGCGCATTGCAGGCAAGATCACCGAAGTCACGGCCATTACCCAGCAAACCGCGCTGGCTGCAGAGAAAAACCAGGAAACGTCACGCCTGCTCACAGAGACTGCCGCACGTACCCGCGCCCTGAGTTCGCGCTTCAGCCTTTAGCCGATACCGCAGCGGTCAGCATTACCCCTGAACCATGCCACATTCAAAGGAACCAACCATGGGGCAAACCTTTCTTTACACACTGATAGCGCTGGGCCTTGTTGCCATCCCGGCGCTGACCTGGTTCAACTACCGGCAGTGGATGCGAATCAAGCAACAAAAAATAACGCTGGAAGAGATAAAGCAACACCAGATTGCCACACGCAGCCAGCTGATCGAAAGCATTCGTATTCTGGCACTGTGTATTCTTGAAGAGCAGGTAGAGCTGTCTGAGGGCTGCATTCGCATCAAGGTACTGCTGGATCATCTGGCCCCCGAGCTGCATCAGGAGCCCGAGCTGCAGATATTCAGTCAGATCCACGAAGCACTTGCCCATATGCCGACCCACGAGGCAAGAGCCAGTACCAACAAGCGTTTCATATTCAAACTGGATCAACAGCGCTTTCGTCTCGAGCGCGAGAACAAAAGCGCCATTCTGGCGGGTGCCAAGGCATTGCGGGCCCGTATTTTTACGGTGTGACGGAACAGGCGGTTGACGCCTTGCGCTTCGTGCCGTGCGAGAACAATCAATGTTTTTTACCATCCAGCGGCACTATCCCTCGCATCCTTAACTCCTCCACCAACGCTGGCTCCAGTTCGTGGCGGAATCGCTCGAAGTACTGTCGAATAATCTTATCGCTGGACTGGGAGGAACGGCTGATCAATTCATTTCGCGAGGTTTCATCGGATAACTTGAAACGCTCCCCAAACTTCCTGCGAAACTGGAACTCCAGTTGTTGCAGGTGAAAGATGCTGGCCTGGCTAAAAATGAGCTTATCCATGTGTTTCTCCACAACGATCTTGTGCTAACGCAAACAGGAGCGCACCCGCGCATTTCAAGGAGCAGGCCTCCCATCCCTTACTTCGATACCATAATAGACCGTGGAGCTACCGCTGAACCGGGGAATACCGACCAGATTTACCATTCATTACAAATTTGCCACAAACCCTGCCTACTCTTGTGCGCTTCAGACACGCTCCAGCAACCCGGCCATTCGCAGTACCTCCTCTTTCGCGGCAACCAGCTCATCCATGACTTCGGCGGCGGTACCCGGGTCTAGCTGCAAATGTGCATAAAGCTCCTCCGGCACCGTTTCTACCAGCCCACCAAATACCCCACGCTCAATCAGCAGGGTACGGGCAACAAAGAGCACGTTGGCGTAGTCGGAACTCATGCCATTGAAAAACGGATTTTTCTGGTGGCGCAGGGCCGCTATTACTTCATCCGGCATGTTCCAGATATCCATCAGCGTGCTGCCCACCTGCTCCCGGGTAATACTCAACAGGTAGTGCTCAATATAGGCACTGTCAAGATGAGGATTGGCCTCGATGTAGCGACACATCAGCTCGAAATGGGGGGGAAACACGTGCGCCAGCACCAGATACCCAAAGTTGTGCAACAACCCGGAGAGATAGGCCAGACCAAAACCGGGGCGGTGTTCGCGCGGGATGGCGTTAACAAGCGCTCCCGTGGCAGTCGCCATCCAGATCGATTGTTGCCAATAGGGCATGTACCCCTCGGGCTGCGCCTTGGGCAGCTGCAGGGTTTTGCCCAGCGAGAGGCCCATGGCCAGGTTCATCACCAGGTCATATCCCAGCACCCGCATGATGGCATCGTGCACCGACTTGATTTTACCGGGGGCCGCATAAAAGGATGACGATGCCCAACTCACCACCTGAGCCGCCAGACTGGGATCCGACTCGACGATGTCGGCCAGATCCCCTATGCCGGCATTGGGATCGGTGCGCAAGTGGATGATTTTTTGTGCCGTTTGCGGCAAGGGCGGCAATTCCAGCGTATCTTCAAGGCGTTGACGTATGCGCAGGTGGGTGAACTTTTGCACCGCCGAGGTAATCTGGGCCCGATCCTGACCGGGTTCGTTGCGATTGACCGGAATGCCCTGCACCGGCACGGCGAAATCCTCGATGCGGGCATTTTTGATCATCGCCTGAAACAACGGCTTGCCAATGCGCAATAATTTGCCGGGGCAACCCGAGTCGAGATGCACGTTTTCCATATCCGCGATGCGCTTATCAATCAAGGCAGGCAAGCCGGTAATGTCGGGAATCGCCGGCACATCAGCAACCTTGAGCGAGGAGTGCACGGCATTAAGGTCGTTAGCCGCCAGCACCTTGAGTGTGCGGCCAATGGCGCGATTCAAGCGATCTATATCAAGCAGTGCATTGGCGGGCAGGATAATCTGAACACGACCAAGCACATCGCTCATCAGAATCATTTTTACCTGACTGGCACGCTCCACAGTGCTGGCATCGACCAGCTGTGCAGGCAATACGCCCTGTGCTTTTATCTCTGGCTGATTCTGATACGAATCAAGCACTTTACTCACAGAAGCTGGAATCATGTCATCACTTCGCATACTAAAGAGAAACCTGAAAACACACGTTAATAAGCAACAGTATAGAGTCTGTTTTCAAAACTCACAGAAATTAGACCTCTCCATAGCGCAAGTTGTGACCCAGCCAACGCTCGATCAGGCGCTCACCGGCAGTCGGGTAAGGCGCCAGCATACTGGCCATGGTTTTCATATGCGCCAGCCAGTGCTTGTCACGCTCCAGATTCGCCAGGCGAAAATTCATCAGCCCCGTTTGCCGGGTGCCGAGCACCTCTCCCGGCCCGCGCAATTCCAGATCCTTCTCGGCGATATCAAAGCCACTGTTGGTCTGGCGCAGTACGGTCAATCGCGCCTCACTCTGGCGCGAAAGCGGGGGGTGATACAACAATACACAGTAGCTTTCGACATGTCCGCGCCCCACCCGCCCGCGCAACTGATGTAGTTGCGCCAATCCCAGCCGTTCGGGGTTTTCAATAATGATCAGTGACGCGTTGGGAACATCCACCCCGACTTCTATGACAGTGGTCGCCACCAGCAAGTCAATCGCTCCTTCTTTAAATCCACTCATGACCACCGCTTTGGCATCGGCCTTCATTCGCCCGTGTACAAGACCAATGCGTAACTGCGGCAACACCTCAGACAGTTCGCGAGCGGTTACCTCG
>JBFHRO010000055.1:0-16721 GCA_041591635.1 Oleiphilaceae bacterium
ACCTGCCAGTTTGTCGACCAGGTTGTGTACGCCGGCGCGAATGAGTTTGTCCCTTAGCATGATGTGTTCCCTGTCTGATTGGAAAATGAAATAAGTAAGCTTAAGTCAAGCAATAAACGGGCCTAACCGGTGCGCTGTTCCACGCCTCTGGGGGTGCCGATCAGCAAAACATCCGCCGGGCGCAAGGCGAACAGGCCATTGGTGACCACGCCTGTGATGTTGTTGATTTTTTCTTCCAGGGCACGCGGCACCTCTATGTCCATATTGTGTACGTCAAGAATGATATTGCCATTGTCGGTCACAAAGCCTTCCCGGTACACAGGGTCGCCGCCCAGCTTCACCAGTTCACGGGCTACATGGCTGCGGGCCATGGGAATCACTTCTACCGGCAGCGGAAACTCGC
The DNA here is from genome assembly GCA_041591635.1 of Oleiphilaceae bacterium. Lineage (GTDB taxonomy): Bacteria > Pseudomonadota > Gammaproteobacteria > Pseudomonadales > Oleiphilaceae > JACKOD01. Next base: position 404 of record JBFHRO010000055.1, read on the forward strand.
CCAGGGATGGAACCAGCTTGCTTTCGTCGACGATGCAAATAAATTTTTTGGCAACCGCCGCGATAATTTTTTCCCGCGTCAAGGCGCCACCGCCGCCTTTGACCAGCTCAAGTCGCGCGTTGCTTTCGTCGGCCCCATCCACATAAAACTCAATGACGCCTACCGTGTTGAGCTCATATACAGGAATACCGTGTGCGCGCAGCCGGGCTGCTGACGCCTCGGAGCTGGCGACCGTGCCATCGAACTGGGTCTTGATGCGGGCCAGCGCATCAATAAAGTGGTTGGCGGTGGAACCCGTGCCGATGCCAATAATACTGTCATCGTCCAGATGGGGGCGGATATAATCGAGCGCCGCCAAAGCGGCGGCCTGTTTGAGTTGATCCTGATTCATGAAGGCTCCATTCGTTGGCGAGAAAGTGCACGCCGTCGAACTGCCTGGCCGGGGTGCTGAAAATTTCGCCGTATTATAAGGGAGACACAGGTGGAACAAAACTCGATACCGGGGGCCGGAGCTGCAAAAGGTGCATTTCTGCGTCACGAACTTAATCTGTTTTTGATTGCCCTGACATTTCTCACCCGTATTCCCTCTCCGGTCGCCATCGACTTCACGACAACGGCACTCAACCAGTCAGCACGTTATTTTCCTCTGGTGGGGGTGCTGGTGGGGGCGGCGGGGGCTGTTACGCTGGCATTGGCTGCTGTTTGTCTGCCGGTTCCGGTGGCGGTCTTGCTGGCCATGATGGCGACCCTGTTGATCACCGGCGCCTTTCATGAAGACGGGCTGGCAGATACCTTTGATGGCATGGGCGGGGGGCAAACCCGCGATCAGGTGCTTGCCATCATGAAAGACTCCCGCCTGGGTACTTACGGCACCATCGCGCTCTGTATGGCGCTCGCGCTCAAGGCTGCGTTGCTCATGGCCTTACCTGTGAGCGAGGCGGTCATTGCGTTGCTGAGCGGCCTTGGTATTAGTCGCTGGCTGGCGATCAGTTACCTGCTCGATTTGCGCTTCGTCCTGGAGTGGCATCTAAGCAAGGTCAAACCGCTGGCCCAGCAGCTGGATTCAAGGGAGTTTGCCTTTGCTTCGGTAACGGGCCTGGGGCTTTGTCTGATGATGATTGCCACGGCGGGCATCATGGCCACGCTGGTGGCGCTGTTGCTGCTGGGAGGGTTTCGTTGGTGGTTCGGGCGTTACCTGGTGCGCAGGCTGGGAGGCTTTACCGGGGATTGCCTGGGCGCCAGCCAGCAAATCAGTGAAGTGCTGATTTATCTGGCCTGGGTGGCAATGACCTGGAATCTTCGCTAAAACACATCCACCGAGACGGACTTGGATTCGCTGGGTGCTGATCCAACCTGATACAGAAGTTCATTGTTTTGCCAGCGTACGGCTGAGATAGGCTGATCGGTGGTTTCGACGATGAAAAGGCGGGGTTCATCCAGCTGAATGTCATCGTGCCAGGCAATCAGCGTCAGCACCCGCTTGCCTTCTCGCAGGGACAACACCGCACTGTATTTGCCGTCAGGGCTGAAACTCAGTTCGTCAATCCGGTCGGCTTTGATGGGGGCAATCAGCGCCGTTATGCTGCCACTCTTGCCCAGGGTCAGCCAGTGCTGTTGGCCGCGGGTACGGGTAACGCAGAGCGCGCCCGACCATTGGGTGTTGGCCGAACACAAAAAGCCATTTGCGGGCAGGGTGTGGGCGATGCCAGCCTCTACCTGGCCAAAGGCAACGTGCTCCACAGAGGCTTTGGCGGCGGCTTCGCGTGCCGGTTGTGCCTGCACCAGTTGTGCCTGTTCTTGTTCGTCCATGCGCGTCTGTCCAAGTCCCAGCCCCAGTACCAGGCCAAAGGCACTGGCCAGCGACAGTCCACCGGTCAGATGCGCGGACAGCCAGGCGCGAATCCGCTGGCCCAGGGGAGCGGTGCTGGCAGGCTGTGCACCCGATTCAGGCCGGAGGTGTTCGGCCTGCCCGTTTGGGTCGAGCAGTATTTGCAGGTTGATCCATTGCTGATACAGGGCGGGATGGGTATCGAGCAGGGCAAAAAGCTGGCGTCTTTGAGTGGCATCCAGCTGGCCTTCGGCAAGCCGTGCGAGTGACTCGTGGATGTCTGGCGTCAGGTCCTGATCTGGCTTGGGATGGCTCAGGGCCAATGTTAGTGCGGCCAGGGCGTGGGCGTGGCGGCGGCTTGCAGGGGAAAAATCGGCATCAGCCATGACTCAACCTCAATCACTCAGGAAATCGTTCCAGAGCAAATGGTATTTGCGCAGGAGCTCTTCGGTTCGTTTCAGTACTTTCTTTATCAGACGGCCAGGATGATGGGGCGGGACATTCATCATGCGAGCGATGGTCGAAAAGTTCAGTGCATCGCAAAAATGCAGCTTCAGCAAGAGGCGCTCCTCGGCATCCAGTGCCAGTTCCTTCACCAGTTGTTGCCAGGCGGTCCAGTCACTGGATGGCGTTGCCGATTCCTCGCCATTGACCAGTGCCGCCACCAGATGCAGTGCTTGCTGTAATTGGGCGGTGTCGAGGGCTTCTTCCAGGGTTTGGGGGGCGGCAATAAAATCGCCCAGCGTGGCCTCTTCGTCACCCACGGGCTGATCCATGGAGACGGGCGCATCCTTGACACCGCACCAGGGAAGCCGCGCCTTGATGGTGGTGATAATGCTGCGTAACTGGGCCGGATGGGTGCGGGTATCGCGGGCGTGCAGGTCAATTACTGAGTCGGTGAGTTGGCGCTCCAGACAGATGCGTTTCCACAGGCTCACCCACAGCTCACCCTCGCGTTTGAGCCATTCAGGCGGGCGTATGCGGCCAAAACGCTTGCGCGCAAACTCTTCCAGCAGGTTGGATGCCACCGAATACAGAAAGGTTTCGGGTTTTGCCTGATGGGTGTATTTGCGACAACGTTCCCAGTGATTGGCCGTCAGTTCGTTGATGACGAAGGTGGTGCCTTCTTCGGCCAACACACTGTCGCCAAAACGTTTTTGGGCAAGATTGTCCAGTCTGTTAAAAAAATCAGAACTGAACACAATTGACGACCATTGAACATCCATGGGTAAAGCGCCAGCAAAGTGGTTTCATGATTAAAAAGTTTTAATGACGGCTTGATACCAGAAAACGCGCAAAGCGACAACTTTTTAGCTTCTGGTTTTTGCGGCAAAGGCGGATGCAGGGATAAGAAAGCAAAGCGCCAAGGCCCGCAAACTAAGGTTGGCAGGGCCTTGGCAGGGACGGCTAGACTAGAGATCGTACTTGTCCATCCGCTCTGTCACCTTGACCAGGTATTTGCGGGTTTCATCGTAGGGCAAGTGCTTTTTCAGATGCTGATACACCTGCGCGGGGGTCATGGCGTTGATTTTGGCCACGGCCGGCTTGAGCTTGCGAGCTCCGGTAAAGGCCTTGGCAACATTGCCGGCGCCGGTGTTGTAGGCGGCAATGGTGCAATAGAGGCGGCTTTGCGGGTTCTCTATGTCCTTGAGATAGCGGTAAAACAGGATGTTCAGGTAGGTGGTGCCGATTTCGATATTCTGATCACCGTTGTACAGGTACGAAGGCGACAGAATCCGGGCCTTGCCGAACAGGGCTTCGGTGGCATCCTGACCGGCAGAGGTGGGCACTATCTGCATCAGGCCATAGGCGGGCACCGCCGATCGTGCCATGGGGTTGAAAGCTGACTCGGTTTCGATAATGGCAAACACCAGGGGTTTTTCAACATCCGCCTTGCTGGCATAGCGTGTCACTTCGCTGTTCAGCGCTTGCGCCGGTTTGGGGAGCTGGCCCGGGCGCTGCCCCGGCATGGGCTTGGGCTTTTTCAGTTTGGTTTGCGTGTTGCCTGAGGGCTTGGGTTTGGCGGCGGATGCGGGTTCATCGGCCTCCTCGTCGTCACCGGCACGCGCAGTGAGTGGCACTTTGAGCGTGACGACCGTTTTTCCTTTTTTGTTGGTTTTTTGTGACAGCTCCTGGTTTTGGATCATGTGATCCACCAGCGAGTCCAACTCCTGCTCGCTCAGGGTTTCCTTGCCTGTCAGGTAAGGCACCAGAATGGGCGCAGGCTTCACCTCGGCAGTCTGCAGCAGGCTGATTTTTTCCTTGCTGCGCTTTTCAATGGATTGGGAGAGTGTGTCGTCCTGGTAGGCCTGGGCCTTGTTTTTTTGCAGCAGTTTTGCCAACGCCTGACGCATATCCTCTTGCGATGCCTGTTGCCCTTTTTCATAGGTCATGGCGATTTCAATGGCACCGTTCTCAAAGTCGACCTTGTTGCGTTGCTTCAGGTCCTCGCTGTAATCGACCCACACCTTCTTGCCGGAGACTTCAGGCTTATCCCACACGCCGGACAGCTGCTGTTGATACTTGCGTGTCTCTTCCTGGGTGATGCGCTTGTATTCCTCGAACTCTGCCATCAGTTTGCGCTTGAACTCGGCATATTCGGTGAGCTGTTGTTTGCGAAAAGCTTCGAATTCATCGGCTTCAGACCGGTGTTTTTTGGCCGGTACCACCTTGCCGCCGGATTCTGTGGTGCCATCCGTTTGGGCGGCATCCTGGGTTGGCGAGGACGAGAAACTGCGGGTTTCCTGTTCAAGTTCGGCAAACGGATCGTCCGTTGCTACCGCCACGGCGGGCAGGGTGATTCCGATAGCCAGGCTTAAGGCAAGATGGCGCCAGCAACATTTGTTCATGGGGCTTGTCCTGTCGTTCTAAACGTAAGGGGTCAGGCTGTCCTCCGTGCGGTTTCAGGCGATCAGACCGCACGGACGTGACGTCAATGAAGCTTGGCGCTCACTGGGCCTTGTCGATTTCTGCGTCCATTTCCTGCTGGGCCTTGTAAGCCTTGAATTCCTGGTACAGGACTTCATTGGACTGGGGTGACAACTGACGGCCAGACTGGGCGACCAGTTCCTTGTACAGAGACTCGGTCAAGGTGGGATCCAGTGACACCATCACACACAGCTTCTGGGTACCGTCGGGAAAGTTAATGTAATCCATCTTGACCGGACGGCTGCCCGACAGCTTCTGATTGGTCACCTGCTTTGATACCGACTCGAAGGTGCTGCCAACAGCCGAGCCCTGGGATGTTTCTGTCAGGCTTTGATAAGTCTTGTCCATGGCCTTGACCTGGATGTTGATTTGCTTGGCAATTTCTGCCCGGGCCAGAGCTACGGCCTTGTTTTTGAGAATGTTCATGTCGGCATTGGTTTGCACGCACTGGGTATCGGCAAAGCCGTTCTCGGTGATAGGCAGCGTTACCCATGAAGGCAAGGTGCTCATGGGCATTGGCTGTGCCACAGGTGCGGCTTGTTGTTGCTGTGGTTTGTTGGCACCGCAGGCGGTCATGAGCGTGGATGCGATAGCGATGGTAGCGATTTTCTTCAGGTTCATTTTTCCTTGCTCCTGTTGGGTTTGTCTGTCTGACTTCGTACGTCTGTCAGCGGTTTTACTGCTGTGGGTTTTGGGGTTTGTCACGATGCCGTTGCGTCATGGATGACTCCTGTGACGGACAGCATGGCTAGTTTTTGATTCGAGCCACCCAGGCATATACCTTGGGCTGGTCGTCATCGGTGCCGGTGATGTGCAGCGCCACCAGCGCCGCCCTCAGTGTCACCTGGGTTTGTTCGTGAATCGTGCTGACCATCAGGGTGCCACCCTGACCGTATTCGATGTTCAGCAGGTCTTCGCTCAAATTGGATTCCTTTTCCAGGGCCAGCTGAATGATGGCGCGCCTGATGGCCAGATCAATCTGGCGCGAAAACAGGCCGGAAGCGACCCGTTTTTCCGCGGAGCCGACCGCCCCGTCAATGCCCTGATATTTGGGGTTCGTGAGCCAGAGCGAGGGCGAGCCGGTAAAGGTAGGCTGGTAGCCATCACTTTTGAATCGTACCCGGGTAAAAAGGGTTTCGCCGTTGCGACAGCTGTTGGTGACCAGATAGGGCAGATTTTCCTGTGAGAGCGCGTTGAGCTCATCGGTTGAGCGCATGAAGGTCAGGGTGCCCGTGTTGGTGTTGACCGTTTTCAGCGACTTGCTGGCGCTAACCTGGGTGCCGTAGAGCAGTCGGGCGATGTTTTGTGCATTACTAATGGCGTGTTCGTGTTGTTTGGTGGGGTTGGCGGTGAGGTAGCTCACGCCGATCTGGGTTAGTTCCCCTTCGCTGGAAGAAGCGCATAGCCAGGCAGGATCACAGCGGCTGATGGAGCAGGTACTGACCGGACAAAGTTCGGGGGTCACCACCGGGTGATCGCTGGCGTAGGTCAGCAGTTGGCCGTTACGGCGATAGGGTGGCGACAGATAAACCGTTTTGCCGCCCATGACCACGAATGCGGTATCCCGGGTCAGCTCGATATCGGTGTGATCCATGCCGAAGTATTGGCCAAAGGCCCCCAGTGCCCGACGCTTACTCTTGATGACAGGCTGTTCGCCTCCGGTCCACAGATCCAGGGCGCGCCCGATCTGGCCGGTTGTGCCGCCGGCTACCGGGTTTTCGATCCAGCAAGGTTGGGTTGGGGGTGGCGGTGCTACTGCTACCATTTTGGCCTTGTTGGCGGCGCAGGCGCTCAGCAGGCAAGTCATCATGACCAGTAATCTTCTCTTAACCATTGAGAGCCCAAGGCAAATATAGGAACGAGCTGAAAATTCAGCTGCAAGCATAGTTACAAATTTTTCACAATTCAAATCATAGCGCTCGCGCCACACCCCGCCAGGATCAAAGGTAGATCACCTTGGGGCGCTGCTGTTGTACTGACGGCATTGCCATGCCTACATCCGCGCCGATATAGGTCGGATCGGCAATCACATAAGTGTGGCCTTTAAGGGTGGCGGCCCAGTCGCCGGGCAGAGGGTCAAGCCTGACAGCGATGGCCACATGGCCCGGAAAGTCGAGCGCCACCACCGGCAGGCGCAGCAGGTCCCGAATCAGCCAGGCCAGCAGCACAGATCGGTCTTCGCAATCCGAATAAGGGTAGTGAAGGTTTTCTTCTACCGTAAGGTAATTCTCCTCGCCGAACTGTTCTTCATCCCTGGCGTAGGGGAAGCTGTGTTGCACGAAGTGCAGCAGGAAGTTCACCGCATCGCGCTTTGGCAGATCGCGAATCTGTGGTGCCAGCCCGGCACGCAGGGATTCACGGGTGACAGAGGCTGGGGGCGCATCAAAGTAAGCGGCCAGATCCAGTTGAGGGTAGCTGGCCAAGGCACTGATCAGTCCCGCATCAAGGTTTACCGAAAAGCCGTTCGTCAGTGCCTGATCGCCAGCCGCAAAGGCTCGGGTATGGAGCGTGCCGGTACTTTTGATGACGTTTTTCAGCTCCAGATTCAGGGGTGCATTGCGGTAAGCCGTATTCTCCGGGTAGCTGTAAAGGCGTCCCAGGTTTTGAGGCGTATCGGCATAGTAGGTCTTGCCGTTGAGCGTGAGAAAAGGTCGGCCGTACACGGTCTGGCGGGTACCAAAGAGCAGGTGGGTTTGCTGCGTGTCAAAGGCAATGCGCACATCCAGCCCTGCCTTGGTCAGCAAAAACCAGGCATAGGCGGCCTGTTCGTTGGGGTGGGCCAGTTGAATCCGGGCAATTTCCTGTGCCAGCTGAAGGCTGCCCCAGTCACCCAGCCCCAGCGCTTTTTGCTGCTGTTTAAATCCGGCCACCAGGGGTTCGTAGCGGGATTGGCTCAGAATTCGCCAGAATTCGGCCAGTTTCTTTTGATCCGGTGCCGAAAGTGCCGGCAGCGCCGGCGGCGTGGACCAGAAGCGTTTTATGCGGTGGCCGAAAAACAGCAGCCCGTCCTCGGTGCTCTGATTGCTCAGGCGCGGCGCAGTGGCCGTAGCGGTGGAAGCCGATGCGGGTGTCGCTATGCTTCGGTCGGTGCGCCTTTCAGAGGAAGTGTCGCGCGTGCTAATACTGTGCTTGGCGACCGGCGGGGTGGCCACCTTGGGCGTAGTGTCCCGTACATTGGCCTTGAACAGTTCGAACTCCTTCCATTGCTGTTCCAGGTAGCCCATAAAAGCCTGGTCGCGGGCGTCTTTGAATGCCTGGAAGGCTTGCTGCTGTTGCGCCTGCCACTGCTGCCAGTCGGTGTTTTGGGGGTTGGCGTAGGCACCGGTCAGCGGTACCAGCATTGCAAACGCCAGCAAACAATAGACACGGATGCGGGCCGTGAAGCATGTGCTTTTGCTAAAGTAAGAACAGCGGTAGCGAAATAACATAGGTCGTGAGCCTGTAGCGGTGACAATGTAGCGGTGACAATAGCCTGGTTTGTTAGATGGCCCGAGCCGGTGTTTTGGCATAGAATCCTTCGACTTTGCAGCTCGCCGGCAGGGGATAGAATCTGTCTCGATCCGCAAAAACAATGAGTTTGGCTTGGCAAACGGGGTTTAACACTACCGAATAGGATTTCAGGATGGAAGAAAAACTTACGCATCTGGATGACAAACTGAGCCGGATTGAAAAGAAGCTGGAACACATGGAGCGCATCTCCAGCAAAATGGATGAGCTGTCGTCGGATGTCGACGAAATCACGTCCGATGTCGATGATATGTCCAAGGATATGACTGAAATATCCCGTGATATTGACGAGCAGGCCCGTCACGCCTCCGTTACGGCGCGGATGATCGCCAACCCGCTTTCTCTGGGTTACGAAAAAAGCAAAACGGTTTTTTTCGGTGTGCTGGCCGTCACCATTGCGCTGGGGGAGTATTCTGAAGCCGTTGCCTTGATCGGCGATGGCGTTAATGCCTTGCGCAGCGCCTTTACGCACGATGTGGAGTATGAATTGCTGGACAAGATCCATGTCGGCAATACCCAGCCATATATCGAAGGGCTGTTGGGGCATCCGCAGGTTTCAAAGGCGGTTGGCGACGACCTTACGGCAAATTACTTCTATCATGACAAGTTTTTGCTGACCGCGTTTTTTCGCGACGCCCGCGTGGTTGCCTACAGTGTTTTACCCTTGATTGAAGGTTTTGAGCCTGCACTGAGTTCAACCAGTACCCGTTTGCATCTGGGGCAGTTTTCCTATGCAGACTATCCTGCCAATGCCACCGCGTACATGCTGGATCATTCCAAAACGGTCAGCTACTACCTGGAGAATCTGGAATCCGGACGGGCGGGGCTGTTTGTCAATCAATACCTGGGCAACGTCGTCTATGGTTCCGGGGCGCACCCGGATCTGGTGGGGACCTTCTACGATCTGGAAGTGCGGGGCGAGGAGGCCAAAGCCGTTGAATCGCAGGAGTTATTGCGCCAGTCTGCCAAGCCGAACTTTTACGGCCAGGGCGAGGTCGGAGTGGAGTTTGTCGAGAAAAGCCTGCTGACCGAGGCTGAGTTTCGTCAGTATTTTGGGAAAAAATAGCTCGCGGAGGTTGTGTCGGCCTCCGTCGCGGAATGTTCTGACCAAAGAAGGAGTTTGTTTTGGAACGCAGAGGATTTGAGCGCGTTATTTTTGTTCATCGGGCCGAGATGGTATTTGCCAATCGCAGTTGGGATTGCCTGATCCGGGATTTTTGTCCCGGTGGCGTGCTGATCGAGTTTGATCCCGCCAGAACGCCGCCACTTAAAGGCGAAATCGCCTTTATGTCGGGCGACAACGTGACTATCAATATGACCTGTCAGTGGCGAGGCAAGGAAGTCCTGATCGAGTTTACCGGCGAGGCCCGCCATCGGGTGACCGATGCGGTGGGAATACGGTTTCTTGACATCAGCGACAAGGCGCTGACGGTTTTGAAAACCAAATCAGGTTATCTGCGCCTCGAAACTGAAAGCCAGCGTCAGCGTGAAAAACGCCAGCCGGAGGCGGCGCCACAAGATCCCGAATTACAGGCGCGCGCCAAAAAACTCCTCGAACTCTATCAGCGGCTGGTGCTGGAGCGTTTGCCGCTGGCACTTGAGCGCAGCATCAAGGACGTCAATGCGCGTCTGATGGATTCGGCAAGTGAGTCGCGTGACAGCTGGTTAAGGGCAGACTTTGCATTGAGTCAGCAAATGCTGGAGCGACGTAGCCACTGGATCAGTGAACAGGTATGTCGTGCGGCCATGCACTGTCTGCGGGGTGCCTCCAAAGCCAGTCCGGGTGCAGACAAGGAGCAAACGCTTGAGAACCGGTCGGTGGAAACCCTCTCGGTGGTGGAGAAAAATGATTTTGAAGACTGGCTGGCCATGCAGATGGCAATTCGCCTGATTGAGAACTCGCTGGGACTTGATCTTGACCGTTTGTGCCAGGTGCTCGATCAGTTGCAGCCTGGAAAACACGACCCGGGTTCTCTCGCGGTTGGCCCAGCGCTGATTCTCAAGGCGTTACAACGTTGCCTCAGTCATGAGCAATTGCCGGCTATTGCCTACCCGGTGGTTTTCAAAATGGCTGGCAAGCGTCTGAACACCGAGCTGCGTGATCTCTATGCGGTGATGCTGTCTCTGGCAGAACGCCACGGCTTCCACTCGGAAGAAAAAGCCCAGGCCAGTGTGCTGGCATACCAGCCAAGCATTCGGGTGAAGTCCGCTGCAAGTCGCACGGCGGCTTCCCGGCCAACCCAAAAGCCTGTGCGGCGCCCACAGGGGCAGGGCACCGCCGGGGCTGACGCTGGTGGTGCGATCAGTACAGGGAAAATCCCCCCCCCGGCCTCCAGAAATAATGCACCTGCCCGGCAAACCTCACTCACTTCTGACTATCCGGGTTCCGATGAGCATACATACAAGACCCTGCAGTCCCTGATTCGCCTGAAAGCGGCGGTGGCGGGAGGCAAACCCCTCGTTGACACCACAGAGACAGTCGGAGAGAAGGACCAGGATGCTGCGCAGGCGTTTGGTCGGGAAGATCTTGTCGCCGCGATCGAACGATTGCAAGTATCGGGAGTAGCGAGTCGGGCGACCTCCATCAAGGATTCATTGATCCAGCAGTTGTGCGGTGACGGGCGGCAAGGGCGCTTGCTGGAGAAAGACAACGAACTGCTGGAAATCACCGACAAGTTGTTTGAGACCATTCTCAATCAGCTCAACGTGAATGACGTTGTCAAAAAGTGGCTGCAAAAGCTGAAATTGCCGATTCTGAAAGTGGTGCTTCTGGATGACACCTTCTTCTCCAACCAGAACCACGTGGCGCGCCAGGTCATTAATCATCTCGCCCGCCTGGGGGCAGTGCGCCGCAGCACCAACACCAGTCTGGATGCCTCGCTGGACGAGTTTGCCAATCGTATTGCCGCCGAATACCGGGGTGATCCGCACCTGTTTGAAGAAATACTCCACGAGCTGCGGATTTTAATTGACCGTCAGGAAAAGGCCTTTGAGCGCAATGCCGAGCGTATCGCCCGCGCCCACGAAGGGCAGCAAAAACTGGCACGGGCAAAAGAGCGTGTGCGTCAGGAACTTAACGACCGGTTTGCCGGCCTGAGTGTGCCCAAGGCGCTTTTGGCATTGCTTGCCGAGGGCGGCTGGCGCCAGTTCATGATTGTTTCCTTGTTGCGCGAAGGCGACAAAAGCCAGGTCTGGAAGGAGTCCCTGGCCGCTATCGATCAGCTGCTGATCTGGCTCAGTACCGGGTATGGCGAAGACTGCCTGCTGGGTGAGAACATCGAACGTGAACTTGAAGGGCCTACCTTGCTGGCCAGTATTGACAGGGAATTGATGGCCTTTGGGCAAACCGGCCACAAGCCGATTCTCGACAAATTGCGCACCTGTTTGCTTCAGGGGAAAAAGCCGGCTACCGAATTTGTCGAAGCCTATGACTGGACCGACAAGGTGGAAGGCGAATCGCGCCACCTGACCAGACCCAATGACGCGAGTGTGCGTGGCGCTACCCGTTGGCACCGGCGTGCCCGCCAAATGACTATTGGTGACTGGGTTGAAATCGACGGTGAGGGACAAAAACAGCGCCTGCGTCTGGCCTGGACCGGTACCGAAAGCTTTCGTTTTGTCTACGTTGACAGCCATGGGCTCAAGGATATCGATATCAGCCTTGACGATATTGCCCGGCAGATGGAGTCGGGCGAGCTGACGGTACTGGAGCAGCAGGAGGTCCCACTGGTGGATCAGGGGCTGCACCAGATGGTGCAGTCGGTATACGAGGATCTGGCCAGCCAGGCAAGTTGCGACCCATTGACAGGGTTGCTCAATCGCCAGGCATTCGAACGCAGCCTGGATCGAGCGGTAGCCGAGGCGCTGGCGCATCACCGGTCCTTTGTACTCTGCTATATCGATATCGATCAGTTCAAAGTGCTCAACAACACTTATGGCCACGTTGCCGGCGATGCCTTGCTCAAGCAGATCGCCCGGGTGATTCGCCAAAGTTCACCTGCCCAGGTGATCTGTGGTCGTCTGGGTGGCAACGAGTTTGGCATGATTTTCTATCAGGCCACGGTCGATGAAGCGACCCTGAACGCCAACCAGCTGCGCAACCAGGTTCAGGCTCAGCCTTTTGCGTGGCAAGAAAATGATATTCAGGTAACGGTCAGTATTGGCTTGGCGCAGGTCGACACGGCGACCGATACCCACGACTCTGTCATGCGCAAAGCCAATGCGGCCTGCGCGCTTGCCAAACAGTACGGTCGTAACCGGGTGCTGGTTTATACCGAGCAAGACCGGGATCAGGCACGGCATGAAGAAATGGTTGCCTGGGTGCGGCGAATGGACCGCTCACTGGAAGATTTTCTGTTAATCCGTGCGCAGGAAATACGTGCCATTGATGCTTCTGCGAACAAATTGCCGCATTATGAGATTCTGATTGGTGTGCGTGACGAGTCGGGGAACATCCTTTCTCCCGTCGCCTTTATTGAGGCGGCCGAGCACTTTGGGCGAATGCCGAAAGTGGATCGTTATGTGGTACACAGCGTGCTGCGCTGGCTGGATGAGAATCCAGAGATGGTGGCGAAAATCGATGGCCTGTCGATCAATTTGTCGGGTACCTCTATGAATGACGAGAGTTTCCTCAGCTTTGTGCTGGGTGAGCTTGCGTCCTGTTCGGCGCCCAAAGACAAGATCTGTTTCGAGATCACAGAAACGGCCGCAGTGACCAGCCTTGCTGACGCCAGTGATTTTATGCGGCAAATCAAACGCATCGGCTGCAAGTTTTCATTGGATGATTTCGGTACCGGATTGAGTTCGTATGCCTATATACAGAAACTGCCGATTGACTACATCAAGATCGACGGCGTGTTTGTAAAGAACATTTTGAACAACCACAAGGATCAGGCGTTGGTACGGTCAATCAGCGAACTGGCCCATTTTATGGGGTTGGAGACCATTGCCGAGTTTGTCGAAAACGGTGACATTCTCGCGATGCTGGCCAGCCTGGGTGTGGATTATGTACAAGGCTATGGAATTCACAAGCCCGTACCCCTGGTGGTGCTGGCCGAAAACCTGGCCTGACGATTGTTTCGCGTGTGCTTGCACAGCTTGGCAAGCCTCTTCTATGCTGAAGGCGGTATGCGCTCAATATAGATGGGGCTTGAGTGCGATGGACGGCTTGTTGTAACGAAAAGGCGAGTTCCTTGAGGCGCGCGGTGTTTTTCAATGATTCGGCAGAGACTGGTTTAAGACATGAATCCAATTCCAATGGTCCGTTTATTTTTTACCGCTAAAAGACGCCACTACCTTGCAGGGGTGCTGTTAAGCGGTGTGTTATCGGTTAATGCAGCGCATGCGGCACTGCCGCCGGAGCATGAGGCCAATCGCCTGCTGCTTTCGGTGGAGCAGCTGGTTACGGCGGCCCAATGGGAGCAGGCGACCGAGTACCTGGATCGGCTCGTTGCGCTCGAAACGGCCCTGCCTCCGGTGTTTGATTACTATCGTGGTCGCGTGCATCTTGAGCTGGGCGAGCCAGCCAAGGCTCAGCAGTCGCTGGAGAGCTATGTCGTCAAGGCCGGTGTTCAGGGTCAGTACTACAAAGAAGCACTCAAAATGATCACCGATGCCGAAACCCGAGTGGCAAATCAGTCCGCCGCCTCGGCCGTGACGGTCGATCAGTTGGCCAAAGCTTTTGCCATTGAGTCGGCAGATGATTACGTGGCCTCGTTGCAGAAACTGTTTCTTGTCAATGATCCCAAACAGGCATTGCTGATGCGGATCAACAGCATTCTGGCCGCAAACACCTACCAGGGCACCCGTATTCGCCAAAAGGAGCAGACCTTGGGGGCCGAGTATAAACTTGCCGTTGACGGTGGCGACCTGGTGATACAGGAAAAAATCTACGATCCGAAAAAGGCGCCCGAAATCAAGTCGACCAAACTACGGGTACACGGAGTGGATTCCTACCTGCGTTACGGTTGCGATTATGACCGCTATATGTGTTGGGTCTATCATCCCGTGCAGCAATATGATCGCTGGTTGCTTCTGGATCGGGTTGAGCCGGAAGCACAGGAGCTGGCCGATGCCCTCGGTCGCCTGATTCGCCTGATGCAAGGCTAGCGCTGTAGTGGCTGACATCAGTCAAAACATCGTCACCGTGACAGGTTAAGATACGGGCATTCACGCATTAACTATGGGAACCATCATGAATGCCTACGAACCGATAAACGGCGGTGCACCTGTTGCTGACACGGCTGACAGTGCCGCCGATCTTTTTTACCTGCCGCAGCATCATGAAATCAATCTGTTTGAACATGCCTGGCGTCATCAGCTGCCCGTACTCATCAAAGGGCCGACCGGGTGTGGAAAAACCCGCTTTATCGCCCATATGGCCAAGCGCCTGGGGCGCAAGCTTTATACCGTCTCCTGTCACGACGATCTGACCGCCGCCGATCTGGTAGGGCGCCATCTGATCGGCAAAGAGGGCACCTTTTGGCAAGACGGGCCGCTGACGCGGGCGGTGCGTGAAGGGGCGATCTGCTATCTGGATGAGGTGATCGAGGCGCGCAAGGATACCACGGTCGTCTTGCACCCCTTGGCAGATGATCGCCGGGTATTGCCGATTGAGCGGACCGGGGAGTATCTGGAAGCCGCACCCGGGTTCATGCTGGTGGTTTCCTACAACCCCGGATACCAGAATTTGCTCAAGGGAATGAAACCCAGTACCCGGCAACGCTTCGTCGCTTTGCGCTTTGATTATCCTGAACTGGAAGCGGAGGCAACGATTGTTGCGCACGAGGCAAAGGTAGATCTTGAGTTGGCCAAACGTCTGGTCAATCTGGCGCACGGGCTGCGCAATCTGAAAGATCACGATCTGGAGGAGGCGGCCTCAACCCGGCTGATCATTTACGCCGCCAAACTTATCAACAGCGGGATTACCCCGTTACAGGCGTGCATCTCCACCATGGCTGAACCGCTGAGCGATGATGATGCCACGGTAAAGGCCCTCACGGATGTGATTTATGCGATTTTCGGAGATTCTTGAAAAGCAACAGAAACAAGAAGAATCCATCGCTGTTCGCGCGGCGAGTTGGTATCTGGTGAATATGCTGCTGTTGCCGGGCATTGCGTTTTTGGTGTTGTGGCGACTGTTTTTGCGATACGGTCGTGGTAACCCGGCGCTGCTGGGTGTCAATCATGTGCGTCAGGCGTTTTTCATGTCGCTGCTGGGAGGGGCGCTGGTAGTGACGGGATGCAGCCTGATCGTGCTGCTCATGGGGAACTCGCCCGACATGTGGGCAACGCTGATTGTGTATTTCACCGTGATGCATTCCTGTTTTGTGCTCTGGGGTATTTTAACCCTGGCACGAGCCATGGCAGGTATGCCGGTGTTGTTCCCTTCCTGGTAGTTCTGTTTCCCTTCATTGTGCATCTCTTCCTTGCCAGCGACCGGCCTGAGCATCAGGCCGGGTGATCCGGCTGTGTGTCATCAGGCACTAATGACTGGTACCGCTTGAATAGGTTGTCTTGTTGAAAACATTGTATTTACCCGAAGGTTTTTTCATCGGGATGCGTTTGACTTCCTTCAGGCTCGCCGCATCGTAAATGACCAGTGCCCCCTCGTCGTCCCAAATGCTCATCAGCGCGTATTTGCCGTCCTGGGTAAACTCGATGTGTGCCGCCGTTTTGCCCGGAGCAGGCTGCAGGGTCTTGACAATTTCCAGAGTGCGCTTGTCGATGACGTGCATCAGGTCTTTGTTGGGGCCGAAGAAAACGTCGACCCAGGCGTAGGGGGTGTTTTCATGGCTGCGCATAAAAAAGCCCGGCCCCTGGGTTTCAATGCGCTTGATTACTTGCCAGTTGGTCATGTCGATAATGGAGACCTGGCCTTCCTTCAGATTGGGTGTGGCAAGTACCGGGCGCCCCTGGTAGTCCCAGGTAATGCCTGAGCCAAGATGGGGCATGCCGGCCAGATCAATGGTGTGGGTTTTTTTGCCGGCATTGAGATCAACCACCTGACCATCGTCAGAATCGCGACTGGCACCGATCAGGTGCCGGTAGCCGGGG
>JBFHRO010000056.1:0-16635 GCA_041591635.1 Oleiphilaceae bacterium
CCGTTTATTGCTTGACTTAAGCTTACTTATTTCATTTTCCAATCAGACAGGGAACACATCATGCTAAGGGACAAACTCATTCGCGCCGGCGTACACAACCTGGTCGACAAACTGGCAGGCACCTGGTTTCAGGCAGAGTTTATCGGGGAGAAAAATCTGGATCTGCTGCAAAACCAAAATGCCATGATCGTGATGAATCATACGGCCTTCTTTGCCCTGGAAGTCTACTTGCTGGGTGCAAGGTTACTGCGCCATCACCCCAAACAGGATTTCCGCACCCTGGTGTGGAAAGGCTTTGCCGAAGGCGCCGCCGGCCTCTGGTTCCGGGAGATGGGATGTGAAACCGCCTCGGTCGCCCGGGGTCGCGCCATTCTCAAGGAAGGCAAAAACGTCATCATCATGCCTGAAGGGGTCGGGGCCACCGATGTGCGCCACCGGATGAACCATTTTCGCACCGGCTACCTGAGGATGCTGGCCGAAACCAACGTGCCCATTATTCCGGTAGGCTTTTACGGGGTTGACCAGTCGATTCCCTGGCTGGTGCTGCACAACAAGTTTCTCGAAGAAAAACTGATGAAGCCGGTCGATCCCAACTTCGATTTTCTGCTGTTTCCCAAACTGCCGATTTTCCGTCCTACCAAAATCGTGTTTGCCATTGGCGAGCCGATCCATATTCCCGATCATGCCCTGGAGAAGGAACAGCAGGTGCATTTCTGGAATACGGTGGTCAAAAACAAAATCAGCGCCCTGATGACCGAGGCCGAAAAACACCGCGCCAAAACCATCAGCGCCAGTCGCATCAACCGTATGTGGCACAAACTCATTGAAGGCAAGATTTCGCAGCTGAATTCACGCCGCTAAGGCAGCGCGGATTCGTTCATCAAGCCCGCCAAGGCGGGCTTTCTGTGGATTCCCGCATAGCGGCCGGCTCACACCAGGCATTGCCACGCCATCACTGCATGACACAACTGAATCCTGTATCGCGATACAGGCGCGGTGAAGTCTGCAACAACGAGTAACCACTGACATTGGCCACCGTGGCGTCAAATCGATCCGGGCGAGGATAGGGATCCTGCAACTGGAAGGCCTTGCTGACGTCCAGCGTTGTCAGGATTTGACCGGTACCTGTGTAGCCGGCCTGACCCGCCTGCAGCGTCATTTTGACAAGATTGGGAACGGCGGCTTTTTCCATCGATACCTGGCCATCCTCAACATGCACATAAAGGCCCGGCGGCACATCCAGCGTACGATCGGCCAAGGGTGCCTGGAACAGGTTTTCGACGGCAGGCGGATAGGTGTCCGGCCGGGGTGCCGGGTTTTGCTGGAAGAACCCCGGCAGTTGCGCCACCGGTACCGGGGTCGCCGTCAGGCTGGCAATGTAGTTGGACTGCCCCTGCTCCAGCACATGGGTGCCGGACTGGTTCTGCTGGGTGATGGCACTGTCCCAGACGTAGCTGTAAAGCCCGCCACCTTCGCCCCCCAGAACCATTTCCAGCGTTTCTGCCACATTGGCGCCCGGCGAGGCACAGGCTTCCCGACAGTTAAGGTCAAAACCGGTACCCCGGATACCTATGGTGGCGACGCCGGTTTTGACTTTAAAGTTTTCCTGCTTGCGCTTGCCTATGTCGCCCGACAACACCCGCAACCCGCCGGTAATCAGATCATACACGGCCTTGTCTTCAGTGCCTGACGCCTGATAGCTGTATTCACTGAGCAGCAACTCGCTGTTGCTTTGCAAGGTCAGCCGGGTGCCGTCACGAAACACCAGCGCAGTGTAGCTTTCCTCGTAGGTGGTCAGTTTGTCAGCCGCATACAGGGGCGAGCCCACACTGAGGTTGCGGGCCGGCTCCTGTGGCTGGCTGGTATTGCTTGCGACTACCAGGTTACGCACATCCACCGCCCGTGCCACCACAGGGCTATCGTCGACCACGCCGGGGCTGGCGACAGCATCCTGCGCGGCTTCACTTTGACAATCCGCTTCACACAGGCGCACCGAATAGCTGGCATTGTTGGCTTTGGCCTCACCGAGCGGCGTCTCGATACTGAAGGCATCCTCCCGGGCGGCGGCTATCGCGCCGGTTTTGGCATGTACACCACCGATATGCAAGGCCATCCTG
This sequence comes from Oleiphilaceae bacterium, assembly GCA_041591635.1. Classification (GTDB taxonomy): domain Bacteria; phylum Pseudomonadota; class Gammaproteobacteria; order Pseudomonadales; family Oleiphilaceae; genus JACKOD01. The sequence goes on from JBFHRO010000056.1 coordinate 2,118, forward strand.
GCCGATTCCTTGCCCGTTTCACTGGAAAAGGTTTTCACCGTAAAACTGCTGTTGGGACGCACCGTCACCTTGGCACCATCGTTAAAGGCCAGCACCGCAAAACTGCGCGAGGCGGTCTGGATATTGTCGCCCTCGTACACCGGCTCGCCCTGCCCCAACATTCGCGGGGCGCCTTCTGCCGGCTGTACCGCACAACTGCCGCGGGCAAACTCCACCTTGCCAACTTCAACCCGGTCGGCATAGACAAGCGCAGGCACCAGCATGGTGATGCAAACCAGCCACAAAACCCGGCATAGCTGTCTCATTGGCACATCTCCGCGTTGGTGGGGGATACAATGGCCAGACTGTCTGTCTTGCTCTGAGTGGTGTCAGCAGGGCGTTTTTTGGTTTTGGGCTCGTCTTCTGCGGAGGTAGTCAGGGGCGTAAACTGCTGGCCCAATACCAGCACCTGGGTTTCCTGCTTCTGGTGCACTTTCTGTTCGCTCAGTGTGTTGCTCTGCGGGGTGGTGATCTTGACCGGCGCAGATGTCAATTGCCGCGACAAGACTCCCTGATAGGTCTGGGCCGTGGGCGAGGCGCTGAAACTGAAGCCCTGCGGCGCGGTGATCTGCGAAAAATTACCGCTGATACTGTTCGCGTTAATAAAGGGAATCAGCTCACCACCGGCGGTATCGCTATAGGGGGGCAAAGCCACCAGATTCAAGATGCCATCCAAAAAGGCCGTGCCATTGATCACCAGCTGATCATGCTTGCCCGCCGTGGCGGCCTCGATCTCCATGGTCAGGCTGGCGCTGGCGCCCTGGCGATAATCGCCGTTGATCACCAGAGTACCGGGCGAGTTGCCCGGATTGAGATTCAGCCCGTTGTTATTCACATTCCCGCTAAAGGTTCCGCTGCCGGTGAGGCTGCCGCCATTGAAGTCAAAGCTGCCGGCCTGAACGTTGCCACCACTTAACTGCAGTTCTCCTGCGCTTTGGGTGAAGCGGGTGCCGAGATCCAGAAGCCCTGACGCCACACGGATGTTACCGGCATTGACAAACAGGGGCGTGTTAAAACGTGTACTGTCGGCTGCGTTTGGACCTGCCTTGGCAATCGCTCCTTGGTTGGTGATGCTGCCGGTGCTTGTTGCCACATTCCACTGTCCGCCGCCCAGAATGCTGAGGGTGCCGCCCGCGCGGATAACAGCGGTGTCCAGGGTCACATTGCCCGCTGACCAGGCCAGTGCCCCACTGACATCGAGCGTGCCGGTATCGAGGGCACCGTTGACCATGCTCAGTACCGAGCCGGGGCCGATATTGACGGTCGAGGCGAGAATTTTGCCGCTGGTCATGGTCAGTAACGGCGCACTGAGGTTCAGCGTATTGAACTTGAGCTGCGGCCCATTGAGCACCACACCGGTGGCGCCACCGCCCAACGTGGTGCTGGTTGCATTGCTCAAATCAATCAGCCCGGTACCTATCATGACCCCGGCATCCCAGTTAAAGGCGCCCTGGACATTCACGGTACCGTTGCCACCAAAGGCCCTCCCGGCGAGGTTGAAGGTAGTGCCAGGGGCAAACGCCGAGATATCCCCAAGGCCGCTACCCAGGGTAAGTGCCCCTCCGGTCAGGTTGATATTGGCATTGGATTGCAGCGTGCGCAGAAACATAGAGCCTGCACTGGCATCAAACACAATGGTCACGCTGCCGGGGCTGCCGCCAATCACCACATCGCTGCCGGCGACCGGCACGGCGCCACCCCAGTTGGCAGGGTCATTCCAGTTGCCGGTGCTGCCGCCATTCCAGTTAAAGGTCACAGCGCTGTTGATCTCGAGCCGAACGGTGCCTCGGGCCGAATTGCCGACACTGTCCTGAATATCCAGCACAAAGGTATCAGGCCCCACGTAGCCAACCTCCGGGGTAAAGGTAATGCTGCCATCCCCGTTGATCACTACCTTGCCATGGGCAGGCTGCTCGATCACGCTTGCCAGCACCAGCGGCCCATTCTCAAGCGTGTCGGTGACAGGCCCGGTGATGACATTTGGAGCGTCAAGCGCAAAAACCGCATCACCGCTGAAGATGATATTCCCGGCACCAGTGATGGCCGAGGGATCGGTAAAGGCGACACTGGTGCGAATATCAAGCGTGGCGCCGGCAGCAATATCGATGATTCCTGCTTGCGGCTGGAACTGTATGCCCGCAATTTCGCTCACCGAGGCACCGCTTTTACGATAAACGCCTTCGTTTCTGAAAACACTGGCGCTGTCGCCGCCGATTTGAGCCCGCCCGGACACAACTGTCAGGTCATCAAACAGGGCATCCGGCTTGTTGATCAGCACCGATCCTCCGGTCAGAGACAGGGTGTCACTGCTGCCACCATCGCCCTGCCAGGTCACTACGCCGAAGTTTTCCCAGATACGCCCTGCCCCCAGCCCCACGGCATCACCGGTAATCAGGGTAGTGGCGCCGATCTGGTTTTCCAGCATTCCTGTGCCCTCGAACGTCCCCCCGAACCAGTGAAACATGGATCCGGTGGGCACAGACCAGGTACCGGCGCCGGTCACCGTGCCGCCCATCATCTGGAAATTCGGATAAGCGAGGGTGACCCCCGGACTGAGGGTCAGGGTGCCGCTCATGTGATTGAACAAGGCCGTACCTGTCACTGTGCCGGCGGTAAAATTCATGCTCCCGGTGTTAAGCATGCTCATGTCAAGCCAGCGGGTTTGGCTGGTGCCTACCTTATTGAAGGTGCCCTGGTTGTTAAAAACGGCGCCCGGAAACAGCCCCAGAGACGCCGCACTGCCAACCTGGGTTCTGTCGTTAAAAACGGCACCCGGGAGATTATTGAACGCGGCTGTGCCGGCCAACTGCAAGCTATCTGCTGCCCCGCCATTGCCATGCCAATCGAACACCCCGAGATTATTCCAGACTGACGAGCCCGTCAGCACGAAGGCATCGGCATTTACCGAAGTGACTGTACCAGCCTCCATTTGATACACCGAATTACCGATCATGGTTCCCGCATTGAAGGTAAAGGTGCCACCGGTTTTCAGTGTCAGCACGCCGTTATTCACCAGCGAGCCACCGGCGATATCGATATGATTTGCCGACAGATTCGAGGCCACCGGAATCGACGTGGTACCGGCGTTGAGCCGCAGGGGCGACGCGCCGCTGAACTGGGTGTCGGTCAAGAGCCAGCTGCCGCCAGTGTTCGCAAAGGTGCCGCCATTGAGATTGAAGCGCCCTGCCGTGTCATTGAGGGCGGCCGACATCTCGACACTGCCTGACAAAACATTGACGTTGCCCGTATTGGTCCAGCCGGTACCTATCAGCCGGGTGGTTGATAACTGGGTCTTGTTCCAGATGCCCGCGTTGGTAAAAAGGGCATTGACGCCGGCACCGAGCTGGGCGTACGTGGTGGTAAGGGTTTTGTCATTGAACACCCCGCCGCTTTGGTTGTTGAAGATCACCGTATTGTTCAGCGCCAGGGTATCGAAGCCTCCGCCGTCACCGTTCCAGTTGACCGTGCCGCTGTTGTTCCACACCCGGCTGTCGTTCAGCTGCAGGTTGTCGCCGTTGAGGTTCAACACGCCGCCACTCTGGATGCTGGCCACGCCACTGCCGCCAATACTGCCGCCGCTCCAGTTGAACAGATCGCCCGAGCGCACCGTCCAGTTGCCAAGCCCCGTGACTGTGCCACCACTGACATTCGCCAGCAGGGTGCTGAGGGTGGTGCCGCTCTGGATATCGAGCGTGCCACCGGTCACATTAAAGGCCGAACTGCCGTTGAGGGTACCGCTCCACAGCCGCGTGCCACTGTTGAGCGTCAGCTGCCCGCCGTTGAGCCGGTACAGCCCCGAGTCGGTGCCATTGGTGCGCCATTCCAGGGTGCCGGCAGTGAGGGTCGCGGCCGCGGTGCCCAAATGATTGAAGGGCGTGCTTTGCAACCGGGTCACACTGGCGCCGGTTTTGTTGAAGCTGCCATTGTTGTTGAACACCGCCCCGCTGGCTGCCCCCAGCTGGGCATAGGTGGTGGTGAGGGTGTTGTCGTTGAATATCCCGCCGCTCTGGTTGTTGAAGGCCACCGTATTGTTCAGTGCCAGGGTATCGAAGCCTCCGCCGTCACCGTTCCAGTTGACCGTGCCGCTGTTGTTCCACACCCGGCTGTCGTTCAGCTGCAGGTTGTCACCGTTAAGATTGAGGATGCCGCCGGTTTGCACGGTGGAAACGCCGGCACCGCCAACACTGCCCCCCAACCAGTCAAACTGTGCCCCGCTGGCGACCAGCAAGGTGCCATCGCCCAAAATACTGCCACCCGAGAGCTCGAATTTGTTAAACGACAGACTGCTGCCCGCAGGCAACGTCAGGGTTCCCCCGCTCTGGCGCAAATAATTGCTGCCAGAGATGAGCACGTTATTGAAGGTCCGGTTGCCTCCGGTCAGAGTCAGCGTACCCAGTGAGAGCAAATAGGCGCCGGTATCCACACCGTCACTTCCCAGTTCGATCTTGCCGTTATTGATCACCAGCGAGCCAATGTTATTGAACGGGGTGCCCGCGGTGCGCGTGACCGAGGCGCCCTGCTTGTCAATCACCCCCAGATTATTGAAGCGTGCCGAGGTGGCGCTGCCGATCTGGGCGTAATTGGTTACGACCGTCTGATCATTGAAGGTGCCACTGGTTTGATTGTTAAAAACACTGTTGCCATTGAGCAAAAAGCTGTCAAACGCACCGCCGTTGCCAGTCCAGTTGATGACACCTTCGTTGTTCCACACCCGGTCACCGGCCAGCGTCACAGTATCTGCCGAGAGCACCGAGGTGGCATCACTGGATGTGGTCAGGGTACCGCTGCCTGCCAGCGTGCCTGCGGTCCACTGCACTGCGGAAATGACATTGATATCGCCACTGCCGGTCAGGGTACCGCCATTCATTTCGAGCAAAGTGGTTGCCAGGGTGTCGTTGAGCGTTACGGTTCCCGCATTTTGCACTACCCGTACCGCATTGAGCTTGCCATTGATGGTGGGCGAGCCGGCAAACTTCACGATGCCTGACCCGCCACCATTACCATTTTGAGTGTTGATGATGCCGCCATTGGTGCTGATACTGGCACCAATGGTGGTTTCGCCACTGCCCGAGTTGTCGTAATCCGCCACCAGCGACAGATTCAGGCCCCCGGCTGTCGAACTGATGGGCTGATTTACAAAGATGTGATTGTGCGCTTCAAGAAACAGCAGCGGCGTAGTGCCTGGATCGACGGTTTTGGTAATGGCGGCATTCACCGTGATATTCCCGGCTTCGGTGCCAACGTTGCCCACATCAAGCGTGGTCACATAGACATCGGTTCCGGCATTGAGGGCCGAGACTATCTTGCTCACATTCAAGGTGGTGGTCTGATTGGGCTGATCGGGAAAATAAAAGATCTGCCCGGTCACCGGCGACTCCAGCATGTTGTTGTCGACCGTGGTGATTTCCACATCTTCGGGGTCGATCAGCCAGGTACCGGGGCGCCCGCCCGGGGCGCTGGCATCGGGAATGCTGTCTCCCAGTTCAAGATAGCCACCGGACGTTTCGATAAATCCGCCCCGGCTGCCCTCGCCCTTGCCCCGGGCTGAAATGGCCCCAAGCATTCGGGTTGACTTGTCCGACCAGACAATGACCTCACCGCCATCGCCCGCACCCGTGGCGCTGGCCTCAATGCCCGTTTGGGCATCGACAAACACCGCCTTGGCATTGTGCACAGCGGCATTTTTGCCGCGCAGATCACCGCCGATGCGCACCGTACCGCCAGCGATCGCCCCCGATGCCGTTACCTGGGCGCCCTGCAGCGCCACCTGCTCACCCAGCAGTTCAACCGTACCGCCCTTGCCCGCCGTGGCGGCGGCGCTTACTGTTCCGCTTGCCCAGGTGGTACCGTTCTGGCTGTCAACGCGGATCTCGCCGGCCCCCCATTGCTGGTGGGTCACACTCAATTCACTGGCGGGTGTCAGCGTGACTGTTTCTCTGGCTACCAGATGGATCCGCCCCTGGGCGTCTTGCTCCACGCCGTTGGCCGCCACGGTACCCGCCTGCGTTATGCTGTGGGCAAACACATCCACCGCCCCACCCCGGGTCAGAATGCTGCCCAGATTGAGCACCTCGTTGCCCGGGGCGCTGATCTCGTAGCGCAAGGCCGGATCATCCAGACTGGTAAGGGTTATGGACTGCCCGGCGGCCAGCAGGATCTGGCCGTTCTCGGTGCTCAGAACACCGCTGTTTTCTATGGTGGGGGCAATCAGAATCAGGTTGCCGTCGCGCCCCGCACGGATCACGCCCTGATTGCGAATGGCGCCGGCAACCTCGCCGGCACTAAAGCGATAGTTGCCTGTGAGGAAATCCTGATCGGACAGGTTCAGGGTCGATGCGACCAGCCCCTGGGTATCAATGCGCGCCCCCGCGCCCACCAGAATGCCGTTGGGGTTGATGACAAACACGCGCCCGTTAGACTGCAACTGCCCCAGCAGCTCACTGGGGTTCTGGTCCGTCACCCGGTTTAGCACCGAACTCTGGCCGTTTTGCTGCACGAAACGGGTGAGTTCATGGGGCGCAATGGAAAAATCCTGCCAGTGGATGATGGCGTTGGGGCTGTTGCTAATGGTCAGCACCCCTGGCGTGCTGCTATCGATGTGCGCCGAACCATGCACCAGGGTGGCCCCCGACGGGTTAGCCCAGGCCGGGCCCACGTAAGCCGGTGTTGAAAAAGCCAACAATGCCAGACTTAACCCGCGCAAGGGATGTCGTTGCCACTGCGTCAGTCCATCGGAATCTGACAGGTCATTGATTCTGCCCTGGGTATTCATTGCGCTGTTCATTGCCTCATCCTCAGCCCTTGTTCTGCGCGCTTCTTCGCGGCACACACCGACCCTTAGTCCTTGCTAATAAGTCAACCCAATGGCGACATGCACGAAGATGTCGCCATTGTCGGTATTGGCGGTTTCGTCCCAGGCATACGCCAGGTCGAGGCTTACGGCGATAAAAGGCCATTGCCCGCGCAAGCCTGCTCCGCTGCCCTTGATTTCATCTTCGGCATTCTCGCCGGCCTGTGCCTGCTGCAGGCGCCCGTGGCCGTAATCCATAAAGAGCAGCCCTTTTACCCCGTTCCAGGGCGGCGAGATCAGTTCCAGGTTATACACCTCGCCACTGTCGACACTCACCTCGCGCTCTTCGTAACCCCGCACCGAACTGACGCCCCCCAGACCAAACTGCTCGCCGGAGATCAGGGGCTGGGTGCTCCACTGCCCCGCAAACCGCAGTGCCAGCTGCCAGTCGTCGAGACTGTGCCCAAGGTCAAATCCATAACGCAACGCATTCCAGTTATCCTTGGCCCCCACGCGCGAAGCCCCGTAGCTGGCGTCATCATTCTTGCTGCCCCAACCGGTATTGGCCGCCCACAGCAGATGACCACCGAGCCTTGTTTGCGGCCACTGGTAAGTACCTCGATACTGCAGACTCACAGGTACACTGCGGATATCGACCCCGATGGGCTGCCCCAGAAAATCGATGTCATTGTTGAAAAAGCGGTTATCCAGCCCAAGGTCGAGCTGCTGATCGTAGCGCCCTATGCCCGGCAGGTACTGCAGGTAATGCAGGCCATAAACCTGCCCTGAGCCAGTGACCTTGAAATCGTTGGCAACAACGCCGGAGTCGACCGACGAGCTGGCGGCGTAAAAGGTGACCCAGCTCTGCCAGGCATAGAGGGGCGCACTGTAACTGCCACCGTACTGCTGTACATCGCTCCAGTGGCCCGGTGAAGTGGTGTAGCTCAAGGTGGCCAGATGGTCGCGCTGCCAGAGATTGGCATACTGGGCCGATGCGGTAAGGCGCTCGCGGCCGGTTGCCGCTGATCCGGTGTTATTCGCAAGTAATGACAGGGTGAGTGGCGATGCGTCACGCACATCAAGCAGGGCATCAAGGGTTTCGGGCGCCTGTCCCTGACGAAAGGTCAGCTGCAGATTTTTGGTCGGATGCCGATTGGCCACGTCAAGCTGATCGGCCAGTTGCTTTGTATTGGGCGAGGTACCGGATTCAAGCCCGGGTAAGGAGGCGCGGATATTATCAGCCTCAAAGTACTGATTTCCCTGAAGACTGACTTCACCGACGCGAAATTCGATGACCTGCAGTACCACCTGGCGCTCGCTCAGGGTCTGGGGCGGCACAACCACCCGGTAAAAGGCATAGCCTTGCTCGCGAATGGCCTGCTCCAGCGCCGCGGCAACTTTCTGCACCCCTTCGAGGTCGTAACGCTGATTGGCATAGGGCAGTAACACTGCCTCCATCTGCGAGCCCGACAAGGGAGAAGCCCCCTGGCTCACAAAACGGTCTACCTGAAATTCAATGGATTTGGGCGCCTCTGCGCGGGCATGGCCAGCCAACAAGCCCAGCCCCAACCCAAGTCCCGCCCACAACGCGACTTTGAACCATCCGGGCAGGTCACCACCTGCCTCTCTCCAAGACGCCAGCATGATCCATGCCTCAATTTCGGTTCTAGCACAACCACTTTCCCGGTGCCGACCACAACTGCCTGCAACGCAGTTCGACTTTCTGATTGATCCTGACAATACTAGTACAAACCTACCACTTAGCCAGCCATTTACCATGCCAAAAAACATTGGTCGGCGCGCCGGACGTGTGAACCGCACGCTGCGCAGTCACCGGGCAATCCGGCTCTACCGGATGCTCGTCAGCGCCCTGTTGATCGTCTGGATGGCATTCTATGCCGCCGGTTACCGGTCGGCGCCGGTGATCGACCGGATCGAGGCAGGCTTGTACGATTTGCGGCTGCGCGCCACCTTGCCGCAAACCCGCGACAAGCGGATTGTGATCATCGACATTGATGAGCAAAGCCTGCTTGCCGAGGGCCGCTGGCCCTGGCCGCGCAACAAGATGAGCTACCTGGTCGATCTGCTGTTTGATTACTACGGCATTCAGCTGGTCGCCTTCGACATTGTGTTTGCCGAAGCCGACACCAGCTCCGGTCTGGACATGCTCCACACGCTCAAAGAGGGGCCGCTGCGGGATTCTCCCGATTTCGCCCGGGTGCTGACGCAGCTCGAGCCACAACTGCGCTACGACCAGCTGTTTGCCAACAGCCTTGCCCGGCGCAAGGCCATCATGGGCTACTACACCAGCCATCGCGCCAACGAAATCAACCCGCTCAGCGCTCTGCCCGCCCCCCTCATGAATGCCGACGCCCTGCCCTTTAGCAATCATCTGTTTCAGGCCCGCAGCTTTGGCGCCAACCTCACCCCCTTGCAGCAAGCCACCGGGCGGGGCGGTTTTTTCAACAACCCGCATCTGGACGACGACGGTGTGTACCGGCGCATTCCCATGCTGATCCAGTATCAGGACGGCATCTACGAATCACTGGCACTGGCCACCTTGCGGGCGCTGTTCGATATTTCCGCACTGAACTTCATCACTGGCGACTACCGGCAGCAGGGCCAGCGTCAGCAGCCGCTGGAGCATATTCTTGCAGACACCTTGCGCATCCCGGTCGATCAGCGCGCCACGCTGCTCATTCCCTATCTTGGCGATGCCGGCAGTTTTGACTATATCCCGGCAACGGAGGTGCTCAATGGCATCACCCCCATTGATGCGCTGCAAGACAAAATCGTCTTTGTCGGCACCTCGGCCGCCGGCCTGCAGGACCTGGTCACCACCCCGGTGCATGCGGCCTTTCCCGGGGTGGAAGTGCACGCCAACATCGTCAGCGGGGTACTGGATCAGCGCATCAAATGGCGCCCCGACTATCTGCCGGTGGTGGAGGCATTGAGCCTTCTTCTGTGCGGCCTGCTGGCGGCAGTCGCCTTTCAGCTTCTCTCGGCACTGCAAGCCACCCTGGTCGCCGCACTCTTGATGGCACTGGCAATTTTTACCAGTGGCTATCTCTGGTCTCGCTATCACCTCGACTTGCATCTGGCCAGCCTGTTGCTGTTGCTCGGCATGCTTTACAGCGTACAAATGGCATTTAGCTATCTTTATGAAAGTAAACGCAAAAAACACCTAAGCCGGATCTTTGGCCATTATATCCCCCCCGAACTGGTGGATGTGATGAGTCAATCGGATGAGAATTTTTCGCTTAAGGGCGAAAGCCGTGAAATGACGGTGCTGTTTTCCGACGTTCGGGGTTTTACCACCATTTCCGAAACCCTCAGCCCGGAAGTGCTGTGCGAGTTGATCAATGAAATACTCACGCCCATCACCACCATCATCCACGAGCACCATGGCACTATCGACAAGTACATTGGTGACGCCGTCATGGCCTTTTGGGGTGCGCCCCTGACCGATACCGACCACGCCACCCATGCCGTACAGGCGGCACTGAAAATCATCACCGCACTGGAAGAACGTCAGGATCAATTCGCCGCGCGCGGCTGGCCACCGGTACGCATGGGCATTGGGCTCAACACCGGCAAAATGAATGTGGGCAACATGGGGTCGGAATTCCGGCTCTCCTACACGGTCATGGGCGATGCCGTTAATCTGGGCTCCCGCCTCGAAGGGCTGACCAAACAGTACGGCGTTTGCCTGATCGTGAGCGAGTTCACCCGCGCCGCCGCGCCCGGATTTCTGTACAAGGAACTGGATCGGGTGCGCGTCAAGGGCAAGAATGAACCCATCACCATCTATGAACCGGTGGCACTGCTCACCGAAGCCAGCGCCGCGCAACTGACCGAAACCGGTGCCATGTCCCAGGCGCTGCGCCGGTTTCGGGCGCAGCACTGGGAGTCTGCCCGGCATGCCTTTATGACACTGCTGGCCACCGGCACCAACAACCTCTTGTACGAAAGTTACCTGGATCGCATTGCCCATTATCAGCAAGAGCCGCCCCCCAGGAACTGGGATGGCGTTTTTACCCACAAAACCAAGTAACCCCTGCAATCGGGCTCAACGTCAAAAACAAAACAGGCCACCGGCACGCTTCTGATTGGTTTGTGTGCAAGCAAGGCTTATAATGCCCCCCGGTTTGCAAACGAACGGGTAAAGGAAACTCCATGAACTTTGATAACATTCCCGCAGGCAAAAACCTGCCAGACGACATTTACGTGGCCATTGAAATACCGGCCAACAGCAGCCCGATCAAGTACGAGATCGACAAAACCATGGGCGCCGTCCTGGTTGACCGCTTTATGGCGACCCCCATGTTCTATCCTGCCAACTACGGTTTTATTCCTCACACACTGGCCGACGACGGTGACCCGCTCGACGTGCTGGTGGTTACGCCTTACCCGGTGTCTCCGGGTGCCGTGATTCGCTGCCGTCCTGTAGGCGTGTTGAACATGGAAGACGAAGCCGGTGAAGATGCCAAACTGGTTGCGGTTCCCCACGACAAGCTCACCACCTTGTACCGTGAAGTTCAGGAAGTCACCGATCTGCCCGAACTGCTGCGGGCGCAGATCCAGCACTTCTTTGAAAACTACAAGGATCTCGAAAGCGGCAAATGGGTGAAGGTAAAAGGCTGGGATAACGCCGATGCAGCCCGTCGTGCCATTATTGGTGCGGTTGCTGCCTACGCAGGTAGCAACAAGGAATAACACCGGTTCGCGGATCGCGCACAATCCAAAGCCCTGCTCACCGGCAGGGCTTTTTTATTGCCGGTGACGGGAAAGGGTGTTGATGCGGGAATGCATCGACTGGGCCACGGCGGCCAGATTTTCGGCCACCTGCTGCAAGGACTCGCTGCCTTCCAGCAGCCGGGCACCAGAACGGGCGTTCTGCGAGCTGATGTCGTTAACCTGGGCGCTGGCCTTAACAATGGCGTCAATTTGCCCGCGCTGGCGCAAAATACGCTCGGCGATCTGGTTTACCTGCCCGGCCACTTCCTGCACCGCTACTACCACATCATCAAGAACCTTGCCGGCGTCGTTCACGCCGTTGACACCTTCCTTGACATCCTGTGCCGCCTTTTGCAGCAAACCCCGAATTTGCTGTGCCGACTGATTGCTCTTGATCGACAGCGAACGCACTTCATCGGCAACCACTGCAAACCCGCGCCCCTGATCCCCTGCCCGGGCGGCCTCAATGGCCGCGTTAAGGGCAAGCAAGTTGGTTTGATCGGCAATGTCGCTGATGACCTTCATCATCGACATGATGCCGGCATTACTCTCGCGAATGCGCTCCATGTTATGAATGGCGCGGCCCATGATGGTGGCGCTGTTGGAAACGTCCCGTTCGGTGCGATCGGTCAATTGCTGGATTTCCTTGATCGCATCCGAGGAGCTTTCCACCGAGGTGGCCATCTCCTCCAGGGTATCGTTAATGCTGCCGGTTTCCCCTGCCTGTTGCTGCACCCCTTTAACGATAGATTCGCTGCGGCGCTGCACCATGGTCACCAGTTCCGCCAGGGATTTCGACGAATCCAGCAATACCCCCGAATCACTGGAAGCCTGATCGAGAATGCCAGCCAACTGTTGTGACAGCGTCTTGGCGGCCTGCGACTGGGCATTGGCTTCGCGCACCGCATCACGGGCCCGCTCCAGGGCCTGATTGCGCACCCGCATACTAAAAGCCTGAGCCAGTGCAATCAGCGCCATCGGCAGCAAATAGCCCGAATAGCGATTAAGGGTCACCTGGGCTTCTGAAAGCGAATACACAGGCAAGGCAATGCCAGTGCGTTCGGCATAAATGAGATACAGGATAAAACCGCAAGTGATAAGGAACCACAACAGGCCAGAGCGGCTATCGGCCAGCAGATACACAAACACTATGATGCCAACCACCCACAAAATGTGGTCGGAAAAAATCCCCCCGGTGTGATAAATCAGCAAACTGCAGAAAATCGCCATACATGCCAGCGAAATATTGGCCGTCACCAGGGGCTTGAGCACATTAAGCCGAATCAGGGTACAGACCATGGGCAAGCCAATCACCAACAGCAAGCCACCGTAGCCTATCGTGGGAACGCCGGCTTTAAACCACTTGATCATGCTGTAAATGCCTGCCAGACAGCCAAATACGGCGAAAAACAGCACCGCCCGTTCGCGGATTTCGTCTTGCTCGTTACTGTGACGTCCGGGGGGAGAGCAATAGTCGATGTAAGCCGTAACAGGATTAGTCACAAAATGATGGTTCCGGATGAGGAAAAAACCTTGGCACACGCCGACAAAATGGCAGCCGCTCTCTGGTCTGACGCAATGGTACCGTACGCCCCCAAGTAAAGACGGCATTAGTCCTTCTGTAAAGATCACAGGCACCGGTAATCGAGCATTGGGGGCCGGCAAAAGCAAGCCACCCTGCAACCCTCTGCATCCAAAGGGCTGGGGATGGACATCAATCTCCACTACACTTTTGCACATCGGCATATCCTTACCCAGGCGACGACTTATGACCCAACCTGCACCGAAATACAGCGCACGCAATGCCTGCGTTATCCGGCCGCCACTGCGCCCTGGGCGTCTTTTTCAGTGGCCGGTGCTGCTGGCATGGTGGTTGTCGCCACTGGCCGCTGCTGCGCCTGCCGCCTGCTTCGTACATGCGACGTCTGTCTACGAAAAAGCCTACTGTCAGATAAAAGAAGAAGCACCCGCCACCGCGCTGCCCGCCTTTGACGATTTTCGCCGCAACGATGCCGGCATTCAGTATCTGCTGCTCAAACGCCACGCCACGCGCCTGAAGATCGCCCTCGATCCACCTCAGGTCAGCCCGCGAACGCCGCCTGCCGCCAGTGCAGCGGATGCTCCTGCCGCCAAAGGCATTTCCGCCCCCGCAGCGCCTGCCAACCCGGCCCCGACAGCGGCCACACTTGATTCCCGGCTAAAGGACTGCTCCCTCAAGGCAAATCGCATCGACTGTACCAGTGGCCAGTATCTGCTGCAGGAAAACCGGGCCAACCACCGTCTGGTGCCAGAACACCTGCAAGACGACCGGCCCATGGCGCTGCAGGATTACACCGGCCCGGCCAACGATGCTTACGCCAAAGGCGACTATCTCACCCGAAACTACGGCCGGTATCTGGAGAAAATGCTTGATATCGGGCTGGGGGCCGCCACCTTGAGCTATACCCGCTTCTGTCAGATCCATGACGAACTCAGCGCCAGAAACATGAGTTTTGCCGAGCGCTTCGAAACCATGTATCTGCTACTGAAAAAAGACAAACGCACCCTGACGGTGGCCGCCCGCTACAGTGAGACATTGCCGCACACGCTGAGCCAGTGCGATACCGTCACGCCGCGTCTGATCGTATGCGATACCGGCAGCGCGAACTGGGTATACCAGCGCTAACTGAAAGGCTCGCTATCTTTCCCCTCCCTGCAGAGGTATGTCGTTTTTCGCATTCATTGATATGCATCAACCGGTCAATACTCCTTTCGGCCTATAGTTTTTTCCACTGCGACATTTTGCCGCAGAACGCACCCCTTTAGCGCGACAGCAACACAGGTCCTCCTTATCTCATTAACGCTCCAAGGAGTTTGGGTATGGCAGTTCGACTGTATCGACTTATGATCAGTCTCATACTCGTTGTTATGGCCTGCCTTGCCCAGGCCGACGAACTGGATACCGACCACAAG
>JBFHRO010000057.1:0-16459 GCA_041591635.1 Oleiphilaceae bacterium
ATCACCACCTCGGCGGCGCGCTCACTCAATCGCTGGGCTTCTGCTGCCGCATTGGTGCGAATCATTTCAACGGTGTTCAGTGCATCCTGATGCAGATGGGATTCAATCGGAAATCCCCAAAAACCTTTAGCGCCTTGCATAACTACTCCTACAGAGATCGCTCATACATTGTTCGTGTCATACATTGTTCGTGTCGTACATTGTTCGTGTTACAGAGGTATCCTCACGAGAGCACAAACTGGGCTCTCTACAACACCAGTATTACGTCAACCCTGACGCGGGTCATTGACCCGTTTTGATCACCCTGTGTCAGTGCTGCCAATTTACATGCACACACGTACCAATAAAAGGCGCTTTGTTTAAAATGGTGAAATTATCGACAATTCAGCGTATCGATACCTCGCTGGCGGCTCGTTTTAGCTGCCGACGCAAAAACCCGTATAGAATCACCAGCAGCAACAGGGCCGTGACTGCCAGACCCACCCCCATACCGGCCCAGACGCCCTGTACCGACCAGCGATCCATCCACCAGAAAGCCGCCGGAAAGCCCACGCCCCAGTAACCTATCAAGGCCACCAGCGTTGGCCCCATGGAAAACTGCAAACCGCGCAACGCCCCCATCAAGATGACCTGCATGCCATCAACCAGCTGAAAAAAGGCCGCCACCAGCAAGAGTCCTAGACTGACGCGATAGACATCCTCCACCCTGGCCCCTTCGGCGTTCGCCAGAAACACATCAACCAGGGTGGCGGGCATGAGCCAAAACACCAGTACCGCCACACTGCTGCACAGCAACCCTGTCAGCAAGCCTTGCTTGCACAACCACCAAATCGCCCGATAATCCTCCCGGCCCATACGCTCCCCGACCATAATGGAAAGTGCCTGGGAGATACCCAAAGGGAACATAAAGGAAAGCGTGACGCACTGCAGGGCAATCTGGTGTGCCGCCAACTCTACCGCCCCCAGAAGCCCTGCGAGCAGGGCCGATACCGAAAAGAGACCTACCTCCATCGCCAGTGCAAGCCCTATTGGCAGCCCCAAACGCCACAAGTGCAGCACCGCGTGCCACTGAAACAGGTGCCAACGACGCCAGAACTTGAAGGGTTTAAACATAGCCTTGCGGTAGATATCGGCACAAAAAGCCACAAACATGAACAGCGCCATCAAGGCCGTGCCGTAACCAATGCCCGCCAGCCCCAGTACCGGCAACCCACCCCAGCCGGTCATCAGTGCATAGCTGACGGGATAATTGCAGATGGCCGCCACCACACTGATGCGCAGAATCGCCCCCGCCTTGCCCACGGCCATGGAAAAATTACGCAATACATTAAATGCCAATGCCGGCAACAGCGCCCACACCACCGACTGCAAATAGACCTGAGAGGACGCCAGGCTCGCCGCCGGCAAATCCAGCCAACCCAGCATCCGGGGGCCATACCAGAGCACCGCGCCGCACACCAGCGACAACAGCAAAGCCAGCACCATGCCCGCCAGCAAAAACGCATGCATGGCATTGTCATCGCGCTTGCCGCGCGCAAAGGCCACCGAGGTCGAGACGGCGACCAGCACGCCGATACACACCAAAAACACGAAGTTATAGATCGCCGCCCCCAGCCCGCCTCCGGCCAGTGCGTCAACCCCCAGCATGCCCATGAGCATGGTATCAATAAAGGTCATAGCGGCGTTTGCCAGCAAGGCGATAATCAGCGGCGCTGACAGCCTGACCAGATCACGCCAGTGGCGCAACGGCGACACCTGTTGCCGGGAATGAGCAGTAGCGTGCATCACACAGGTTCTATTTTTTGCCAGGCGGCGGTGAAAACGGCTTGACGTTGGAGGGGCGAGGCCCCGCAGCCATTACCTTGGGTTTCCCCTGCTGCTCCACCTCATCGATTCGGATTACCGAGTTCATCGGCAAATAGGTGCGTTTTACGCCGGCAAATTCGGCCTTGAGCCGTTCCTCGGCTGGATCGACCAGCAATTGGGAACGCTCCCCAAAAAGCAGCTGCTCAACCTCGACAAACCCAAAGAGTTCGCCCGAGGTCACCTTGGCCGCATAAATTTCGAACACTTCATCCTGATTAACGAATACTACTTTGTAGATTTTTTTCCCCGGCATTTACGTAACCTGCTGCTTCGCCAAACTCAATTCAGTGCGCCATGGAACCACGCCGCCCGGTACATCCACCGGCACAAAACAGGGCCCAGAATGCACCGCATAGTACAAAATTATGCCTCCTGCGCGCCAACGCTCTTTGTTGCCGGGCGCTGGCAAGGGCGAGTGGATCGTGCGCAGCCAAGAGCATTCGTCATCCAAGCCTCATCTATGTTCTTGCACCTCATCTATGTTCTTGCACCGCCTCGCGTTATAATCCCGGACTTTTACCACCCCACTCGTGCCAGCTACCTCATGATCAAGAAACTTTTTATTCAAACGCACGGCTGCCAGATGAATGAGTACGACTCATCCCGCATGGCTGATCTGCTCAAGGAAAGTCACCAGGTCGTGATGACCGACAACGCCGATGAAGCCGATATCCTGCTCCTGAACACCTGTTCGATTCGTGAAAAGGCCCAGGAAAAAGTCTTTCATCAGCTGGGTCGCTGGAAAAAACTCAAGCAGCAAAAACCGGAGCTTCTCATTGGTGTTGGCGGCTGTGTCGCCAGCCAGGAAGGTGACGCGATTCGTGAGCGCGCGCCCTACGTCGATATCGTCTTTGGACCCCAAACGCTGCACCGGCTGCCGGAAATGATCGAGGTGGCACGCGATGGCATGGTCGGCGTGGTGGATGTAAGTTTTCCCGAAATCGAGAAATTCGACCGCCTGCCTGCACCCGGAGTCACCGGCCCCAGCGCCTTTGTTTCGATTATGGAAGGCTGCAGCAAATACTGTACGTTTTGTGTGGTGCCCTATACCCGGGGTGAAGAAGTCAGCCGCCCGGTGGATGATGTCATCGCCGAAGTTGCCCACCTTGCACGCCTGGGCGTGCGCGAGGTGAACCTGCTGGGGCAGAATGTCAACGCCTATTGCGGTGCCACCCACGATGGCGACACCATGGATCTGGCCGAACTGATCACCCTTATTGCCGGCATTGAAGGCATTGACCGGATTCGCTACACCACCTCGCATCCGGTCGAATTCTCCGATGCCCTGATTGATGTCTACGCCCAGGTACCGCAACTCGTCAGCCACCTGCACCTTCCGGTACAAAGCGGTTCCGACCGGATTCTTGCCGCCATGAAGCGTGGCCACATGGTGCTGGAATACAAATCCAAGATCCGGCGCCTGCGCAAACTGCGACCCGACATCAGCATTTCCTCCGATTTCATCATCGGCTTTCCCGGTGAAACCGACAAGGATTTCGAAGACACCATGAACCTGATTCAGGAAATCGGCTTTGATCACTCGTTCAGCTTCATTTACAGCGCACGCCCCGGCACCCCGGCGGCCGATCTGCCCGATGACATTCCGGAATCCACGAAAAAGCAACGCCTGGCGATTTTGCAACAGCGTATCAGCCAGCAGGCTCAGGACATCAGCCGAAAAATGGTCGGCAGCGTACAGCGTATTCTGGTCACGGACATTTCCAAAAAAGATCCGGGCGAGTTGCAAGGTCGCACCGAAAACAACCGGGTGGTGAACTTTCGCGCCCATTTACCCGATCTGATCGGACGCTTCATTGACGTTCGAATAACCGCCGCGCTGCCGAACTCGCTGCGCGGCGAACCCGTCGATGACAAGGTTTACTAAACAGGCCATCTATGACCAGGCATACCCCTCCCGCCGGCGATGACAGTGTGATTCGCGAAGGCGCGCAAGAGACCCGCCAGTTCCACCTTATCCCCAACAACAATGCCCGCCTGGCCATACTGGGCGGGCAATTTGAAGAAAACTACAAGTTGATCGAGCGGCGACTGAACGTTCAGATCAGCTATCGCGGCAACCTCTTCAAAATCACAGGAATCCACGAGGCCACCCAGGCGGCGGCCGAATTATTGCGACACCTGTATCGGGAAACGGAGGCCAGCGAACACCTGGATCCGGAACTGATTCACCTGTTCATTCGCGAATCAGGGCAGGATAACTACCAGTCTGCCGGCGCCCGCAACAAAGAATTCGAAGTTATCACCACCCACAGAATCCAGGTCAAACCCCGGGGTGAAAACCAGCTCGGGTACGTGCGCAGCATCAAAACCCATGACATCAATTTTGGTATCGGCCCGGCCGGTACCGGCAAAACCTGGCTGGCCGTAGCCTGTGCCGTTGAAGCCTTGAAAAACGAAGAGGTGAAACGCATATTGCTGGTACGGCCCGCCGTGGAGGCCGGCGAAAAACTGGGGTTTCTGCCCGGCGATCTGGCACAGAAAGTCGATCCTTATTTGCGACCACTTTACGATGCGCTTTACGACATGATGGGATTTGAACAGGTGACGCGCCTTATCGAGAAAAACATCATCGAAATCGCCCCCCTGGCCTTCATGCGCGGAAGAACGCTTAACAGTGCATTCATCATTCTCGACGAAAGCCAGAATACCACACGCGAACAAATGAAAATGTTTCTCACCCGCATCGGCTTTGGTGCTACCGCCGTTATCACAGGCGATCTGACCCAGATCGATCTCCCCAAAGGGGTTGCCTCGGGGCTGGCTCATGCCAAGCAGGTGCTGAAAGATGTCAAGGGTATAGGTATGACTGAATTTACCTCCATGGACGTGGTTCGCCACCCGCTGGTGCAACGCATCGTCGAAGCCTACGACCGTTTTGATGCCGGTGGACACTGACCTATGCTCGATCTTGATCTGCAACTGGCCACCACCGCAACCACACTGCCATCACTGGCCCAGATCCGGCAATGGGCGAGCGCTGCGTTACAAAACCTGAGCCCCACAGAAGTCACCATCCGCATTGTTGATGCCGCAGAAAGCCGCGAGCTTAACCTGAGTTACCGGGGCAAAGACAAACCCACCAATGTCCTGTCTTTTCCCTTCGAAGCACCACCGGGCATTGAAATGAACTTGCTGGGCGATCTGGTCGTATGCGCCCCCGTCGTGCAGCAGGAGGCGCAGGAGCAGCAGAAAAACCACGATGCCCACTGGGCGCACATGATCATTCATGGCATGCTGCACCTGCAGGGTTACGATCACATAGAAGAAGACGATGCCGTGATCATGGAATCCATAGAAATCAAACTTCTCAAGGAGTTGGGGTATGCTAACCCCTACGAGGACCAGGAATAGAACCACATGAGTGAAGACAGTTCGAATAACGGCCGCGGCAACAAGTCGTGGCTCGACAAAATCTCCAGAGCCTTTTCAAACGAGCCGGAATCACTGGAAGACGTACTAGATACCTTACGCCAGGCCGAAAAAAACCACATCATCGATTCGGACTCCATGAGTCTGATCGAAGGTGCCATGCAGGTCATTGACATGCAGGTGCGGGAAGTCATGATTCCCCGCTCCCAGGTCGTCACGGTCAAGACCTCGCAAGAGCCCGAAGAATACCTGCCCGCCATCATCGAATCAGCCCACTCCCGCTTTCCGGTGATTGGCGACAGCATGGACGAGGTGGTAGGCGTGCTGCTGGCCAAAGACCTGCTTCCCATGGTGCTCAAGGGCACACTGAAAAAAGACAAGGTACTGGAAGTCTTGCGCCCGGCCACCTTTGTGCCCGAAAGCAAACGATTGAACCAACTCCTGAAGGAATTCCGCTCCACCCGCAATCACATGGCCATTGTGGTCGACGAATATGGCGGCGTTGCCGGACTGGTCACCATTGAAGACATTCTCGAGCAGATCGTTGGCGAAATCGAAGACGAACACGATTTCGAAGAAGAAGCCATGATCAAGGAACAAGGCGCCGGCGAATATGTGGTCAAGGCGCTGACTCCCATTGAGGACTTCAACGATTACTTCAAACTCGAACTCAGTGACGAGAATTTCGACACCATTGGCGGCCTGGTCCTAAGCCACTTCGGGCGTCTGCCAAGGCGCGGCGAAGCGGTGGAGTTCGAGGGCTTTCGCTACACAGTGCTTAACGCCGACAACCGCACGGTACGATTGCTGCAGGTCAAACGGCTCTAGCACGCCCGTCCGTTCAGCACGCCGATTCCGTCCGCTCATTGCGATCATCACTCTATGCGACAGCTCAAATCCATATCGACGCTCAGCGCCTGCCTTCTGGCCGGCGTGCTTCAGACCTTCAGTCTTGCCCCCTGGGACTTCTGGCCACTGGGGTTAGTGTCCATTGTCATCTTGCTGCAAACGCTTTCGGGCATGTCACCCCGGCAAGCCTTTTGGCACGGCTGGGTATTTGGCCTGGGTCTGTTTGGCAGCGGCGCCTCCTGGGTTTATGTCAGCATTCACGATTACGGCCATGCCGCTCCTGCGCTGGCAAGCGCCCTGACGGCATTGTTTGTGCTCTTTATCGCCTTTTTTCCTGCCCTCACATTCGGCGCTTTTAACACCTGGGCCAAGCGCTGTCTCATCACCCGGCCACTGTCACTGGCGCTTGGCTTCACGGGATTATGGATCATAGGGGATTGGTTCAGAACCTGGTTTCTGACCGGCTTTCCCTGGTTGTTTCTGGGCTACGGTCATCTTCATTCCCCGCTTGCGGGCTGGATTCCCGTGGTGGGCGTTTACGGCGTCACCCTATTCAGCACGCTTTGCGCCGCCTTGCTGTGGGTGCTGACGACGCACCGGCAGCGGGCGCTGTCACGATGTCAGATGGGCGGCATTGGCGGCGTGATTCTGAGTCTGGGTGTCGGTGGCATACTGCTGAACCAGATGGACTGGACGAGTCCGGTGGGCGAGCCGCAACGGGTGGTTCTGGTACAGGGAAACATCCCCCAGAACCTGAAATGGCAGGCAGGCTATCAGCAAAAATCCCTGCAGGTGTACAGCGATCTCAGCGCGACCTGGTGGGGACACGACATCATTGTCTGGCCCGAAACCGCTATTCCCATAGTTAAAGATTTCGCCCAGCCTTTTCTTGATGAGTTTGGAAAGCTCGCCCGCGAATTTTCCACCAGTTTCATTTCCGGGCTTCCCTATCGCGAGCAGGATGCGGCCAGCGGCGACTACCGCTATTACAACAGCATCATCAGCATCGGCAATGGCCAAGGCATGTATCACAAGCAAAAGCTGGTTCCTTTTGGCGAATTTGTGCCCTTGGAAGGCTTGCTGCGGGGCGTCATCCAGTTTTTTGATCTGCCCATGTCAAGCTTTAGCGTGGGGCCGGTTGACCAGCCGGGGCTTCAAGCCGGCGCCCTGACGATAGCACCTTACATCTGCTACGAAGTGGTTTATCCCGATTTCGTTCAGGCCAGCGCCTCCCGCGCCGACCTGCTGCTTACCATCAGCAACGACAGCTGGTTTGGTGACTCGCTGGGCCCGCTGCAACACCTGCAAATGGCACAATACCGCGCCAAGGAAAACGGACGTTTCATGCTGCGCGGCACCAACAACGGCATTTCTGCCATTATCGATGCCCGCGGCGACATACAAGCCCAGAGCCCGCAATTCGAAGCAAGAGTATTGCAGGGCGAAGCCCGTGCCATGACGGGCTTAACGCCTTTTGCGATAACCGGATCCTGACCGGCCTATGGCATGGCACTGACGCTATGGCTCGGCGTCTCCCTCATCGAGCTCCGCCGGCGCCGGCCAGCGTGAGGTAATACGCTTGAAGTAATGACCATCACACTGATGACAAGGCTCAATGTGGCGGGTTTCGGTCAGACACATCATGTAGCCGCACTCGCCACACTGAAGCATCCCCGCACAGGCCACCTCCCCGGTCATGTACAGCCCCGGATCGTGGTGGATCTTCTGATCCAGCTCGAGCAAACCCACCAGGGTCGTGTCGGCAATTGACAGCAAGGCATCGCGCACTTTCGACTCTATGAGTGCCAAATCCATCCGGAACCATTCCCGGATTCCCTGCCCGGTTTCGGCCACATAGGTGGAAAACTGGTGCAAATCGCGCTTTATATAGGCACCGAGCAGATCTATTTCTTCTTTGGTCAGTTCCGCAACATCCTGCTCAAAGGCGATCGCTTCGTCGATTTCCTTGCGAATGAACTCCCAGGTTTTTACCTCCAGCTGCGCGATGGATTTCTCGGCCCGCTCCAGCATCCGGTTATATACCTTGGCGGCCGCGGGAGAATGTTTTTGCTGTGTGTTCTCGTCCATATCCTCTCCTTAAAAGAACCTCGTTCCAGTCATCGACAAACAAAGACAAACAGCCGCCGTCACGCTTTCTCCGGTACTGTTTGATGCCATCATCCCCCGCTAAAACGAGGGACTTTCCGTCGGGTCGTCTGTAGCTGTAAAAACACGAGTAGGTTAGAATAGCCGGTTCTTGATTGCACCCACTTTAATTTACGAATAATGGCGGCCATCTCTTGTTCACAACACCGGAGCAGGCTAAAAAACGGGCACCACGAACCGGCGATACACGTCGTCGACAAACGCCCAAGCACTTGGAAACACCCGCATTCAAACCGACACCTGGCACCGCTTTCGATGCTATTGTGTTGATTAATCACTCATACTAAAAAGAATAGTTGAGACAATGGACGAAAACTACAATCCCAAAACCGTTGAAGAAGAAGCCCGATCTTTCTGGGATCAACACCAGAGTTTCAAAGTCACCGAGGTGCCCGGCAAGGAAAAATACTATTGCCTGTCCATGTTCCCCTACCCCAGCGGAAAGCTGCACATGGGCCACGTGCGCAACTACAGCATCGGCGACGTCGTTTCGCGCTACCAGCGCATGCTGGGGAAAAATGTATTGCAACCGATGGGCTGGGATGCCTTCGGCCTGCCAGCGGAAAACGCCGCTATCAAAAACAGTGTTGCACCCGCCAAGTGGACCTACGAAAATATCGAGTACATGAAAAACCAGCTCAAACAACTGGGCTTCGGTTATGACTGGAGCCGCGAGCTGGCCACCTGCCGACCGGAATACTACAAGTGGGAGCAGTGGTTTTTTACGCAACTTTACGCAAAAGGGCTGGTGTACAAGAAAAACTCTACCGTCAACTGGGATCCGGTCGATCAGACAGTGCTCGCCAACGAACAGGTGGTTGACGGTCGGGGCTGGCGCTCCGGCGCGCTGGTGGAGCAAAAGGAAATCCCCCAGTGGTTTATCAAGATCACGGCGTACGCCGAAGAGCTGCTCAACGATCTGGACCAGCTGGAAGACTGGCCCGAACAGGTCAAGACCATGCAACGCAACTGGATCGGGCGCTCTGAAGGTGTTGAGCTGAACTTCAGGGTAACCAGCACCGGCGAAGACCTTGCCGTTTATACCACGCGCCCCGATACCCTCATGGGTGTCACCTACGTCGCAGTCGCCGCACAACACCCACTGACACTGAGCCTGGCCCAGGATAACCCCGAACTGGCCGCCTTCATTGAAGCCTGCAAGAATACCAAGGTCGCAGAAGCCGACATGGCTACCATGGAGAAGCGCGGCATGCCGCTGGGGATCAATGCCGTGCATCCTGTCAGCGGCGAAGAGGTTCCTGTCTGGACCGCAAACTTTGTGCTCATGGGCTACGGCTCAGGCGCTGTCATGTCAGTACCTGCCCACGATGAGCGCGACCATGAATTTGCACTCAAGTACGGTCTGCCCATCAAACAGGTGATCTCCCCAAAGGATGACGCCGACATCGATGTGCAGGAGCAAGCCTATACCGCCAAGGGCATTCTGGTGTCTTCGGGCGAGTTCACCGGGCTCACCTCCGAGGAAGCCTTCGACGCCATCGCCAGCAAACTGGAAAACGAAGGCAAAGGCAGCAAGCGCGTCAACTACCGCCTGCGTGACTGGGGCGTTTCGCGCCAGCGCTACTGGGGTGCCCCCATCCCCATGATGACACTTGAAGATGGCAGTGAAGTGCCGGTGCCGCTTGATCAGTTGCCGGTCACCCTGCCTGAAGATGTGGCCATGGACGGCGTCAGGTCACCCATCAAGGCCGATCCGCAATGGGCCAAAACCACCTGCAAGGGTCAGCCGGCATGGCGCGAAACCGACACCTTCGACACTTTTATGGAATCGTCCTGGTATTACGCCCGCTACTGCAGTCCTCAGTATCAGGAAGGCATGGTCGACAGCCAGGCAGCCAATTACTGGCTTCCTGTGGATCAGTATATCGGGGGAATTGAGCACGCCATTTTGCACCTGCTTTACGCCCGCTTCTTTCACAAGCTGCTGCGTGACGCGGGCCTGGTGCAAAGCGACGAACCCTTCAAGCGCCTGCTTTGCCAGGGCATGGTACTGGCCGAAACCTTTTACCGTGACGATGCGAACGGTGGCAAGCAATGGTTCTCGCCCACCGATGTTGTGGTAGAGCGGGATGAGAAAGGCCAGCTCAAGACCTGCGTGTTGAGCACCGACAATCAGCCGGTGACCCATGCAGGCATGAGCAAGATGTCCAAATCCAAAAACAACGGCATTGACCCCCAGACAATCATTGATCGTTACGGTGCCGATACTGTGCGGCTGTTTATCATGTTTGCCGCACCGCCAGAGCAATCGCTCGAATGGTCCGACAGCGCGGTAGAAGGGGCACACAGGTTCCTGAAACGGTTGTGGAAAACCGTGGCCAATCACGTCGCCCTGGGTAAGGCACCTGTGCTGGAACCGGCCCTGCTCACACCGGCCCAGAAAGACCTGCGCCGCAAAACGCATGAAACCATCAGCAAGGTCAGTGACGACTTCCAGCGCCGACTCACTTTCAACACCGCGATTGCTGCCGTAATGGAACTCATGAACCAGGCCAGCAAGTTTTCGGACGAAACGGATCAAGGCAGAGCCGTGCTGCATGAAGCGCTTGAAGCGGCGGTACTGCTGCTGTCACCCATCACGCCGCACATTGCCCACGCGCTGTGGGCGGCTTTGGGTCATCAGGAACCCGTCATCCACGCCACCTGGCCTGTCGCCGATCCTGACGCCATGGTGCGCACCACCATTGAGGTTGTGGTTCAGGTTAACGGTAAAGTGCGTGCACGGCTTGAAGTTGCGGCCGATGCCGACAAGGCCACCCTGGAAAAGCTGGCACTGGATGACATCAACGTGCAACGCTTTCTCGAAGGCGTCAGCATTCGCAAGGTTATTGTTGTGCCCGGGAAACTCATCAACATCGTCGTATCTTGACAGTCATCACTGGCTGGTTCGTGCCGTAGCGAACCAGCCGCGACTTGAGTACATCCGTATGCGCCTCACCGTAAAAACCTGCTTGCTTCTGACCCTCCTTGCTACCCTGCTGACAGGATGCGGCTTTCACCTGCGCGGTCAAACCAGCATTCCCGACACCATGCAGCACCTGACCATTGTCTGTGGCGACGCCGTCGATCCGAGGTTTTGCGCCCGTGTGAGCCAGCGACTGCAGAAAGCCGGCTATCCGCCCGTGGCCGCAGACGCAGCCCAAATCTTTCTGCACATAGACGCCTTGCGTGACGAAAGCCGGGCGATTTCTGTCAACCGCAATGCGGTTGCCGCCGAGTACGAGCAGCTCTACCACCTGGACTTTCATTTGACACTCAGAGACGGCATTGCGTTAATTCCTGCCGACAAGATAAAGGTAGCCCGCACCTATCGCTTCGATGAGAATCAGGTACTTTCAAAAACACGCGAAAAAGAAGGATTGAGAACCGAGGTGTATCGCGAGCTGACAGATAACCTGATTCGCCGCCTCAAACCCTTTCATAAGGCGCGAATCAAGGAAATACGCCACAAACATGGTGATGACAAAGATGTCGACCACAATGAAACCGGCGCGCCCGTAAATGAAAATCAAACCTGAAGATCTGGCGCGCCACCTGGCCAAATCCTTATTGCCGGTTTACCTGATTTACGGTGATGAACCCTTGCTGGTGCAGGAAGCCTGCGACCAACTGCGCGCGGCGGCACGAAGTGCCGGCATTGAGGATCGCCACTGTTTTACCGACGACCGGAATTTTGACTGGAACTACCTGCTGGAAGAAGCCAACAGTCTGTCACTGTTTTCGCAGCGCAAGCTCTTTGAAGTACGAGTGGAGTCTGGTCGGTTTAATGAGGACGCCAGCAAAGCCCTGGAGGCCTATTGCAACAACCCGCCTACCGACAACCTTTTGCTGCTGATCAGCGGCAAGATCGAGACGGCTACAACCAAAAAGAAATGGTTTACCACGCTCGATCGCACAGGCGTCATTGTGCAGATCTGGCCCATCAAATCGGAACAACTTCCTGCCTGGCTGACCAAACGACTCGCTGCAGTCGGTTTTGCCGCTGATGCGGACGCCCTGACACTGCTTCAGGAACAGATTGAAGGCAATCTGCTTGCCGCCCACCAGGAAATAGAAAAACTGCGGCTTCTGACTGATGCCAGCCACCTCGATCTACAAACGGTGCAGGCCGCCATCTCAAACAACGCGCGCTACAACGGTTTTGATTTAAATGATGCCTGCCTCAAAGGCGACGCCCTGCAGGCCATCCGCATCTTGCGCGGACTGGAAGCCGAAGGCGTGCAACCCATTGCCCTGCTGGGGTTACTGATGCGCACAGTGCGCATTCTGCAGGAGTTGCACTACGCACTGGCCAATCGTCAGCCCTCCCAGAGTCTGCTGACCAAACACCGGGTATTCCTCCCCAGCCAACCGTTCTACGTAAAAGCCGCAAGGCGGATTGCCGTCGGACAATACAGGCAAATATTCACACTTGGAGCACAAATCGACGAATGTGCCAAGGGGCTTCGGCCCGATCTTGACGCATGGTCCAGACTCTCTGACTTATGCCTTCTACTGTGTCAGGGCGATTCTCGAGCACAGGAAACCACCAAGCGAAGCTATTCCTGAGCGCACCAACAAAATTCATCACCCTATTACAATTGCACAACAATTAGGCGTTCACTTTAACTTATACATGCAAACCTTTAAACTATACTGGATTTGCGACTTAGTAAACGGCACCATCGGGTTGCTGGCACTTCTGATTTTGAAGCTTTGACAGCACAGGTAGTATGTCTCGCGAAATAACGATAATGAATGGCTTTGTGCCAAGGGCCGCAGGTAAGTTGAGCAGAAACACTGATTAACCACAGCCAAATCCCTAAGGTGTATGTGAGCCCATTATGACCAAGTTTTCAGCTGCCACACTGTCAGTCTTGCTGGCCAGTACGTTGGTAACCCCAGCTAATGCCCAAACCAAACTGACCGATCCCAAAGAAACACTCAAAACCCACTTCTGGGGCGATCTTTACAAGAACGGCGGTATCACTTTTTACTGCAAGAAGCCTTTCTCCAAACCCAGCGTGCTGATTCAGGAAAGCTATATCTACGACACGGGCCTGATTCGTGATCATTTGCGCTGCGGCACGCCCAGACAGTGCCGAAGCGATAGCGAGCAGTACGGCCGTATGGCATCGGATCTGCACAATATCGTACCGGCCGATGGCAAGTTTGAACTCAAGCGCAGCAATGCCAAGTTTGAGGATCTCAGTGACAATGTGCCCGAATCGGATTGCGGCACCAAGCGACTGTTTCAGGTACTGGAGCCCCCGGCCGACGTCAAAGGTGACATCGCTCGCGCGATTTTCTACATGCATGCCACCTACAATCTGCCACTGATTGGCAACATAGACATGCTCAAGCGCTGGCACACCCAAGACCCAGCCAGCAAAGAAGAGATTGAGCGCAACCGCAGGATTGCGGAGATTCAAGGTAACGAAAATCCGTTTATTACTGATCCAAAATTTGCCGATACGCTTTAACCTCTGACACCTCATTGTCGAGGCGGGCACGCAACACCGCGATAAACAACTCACTGATAACGAAACGCTCATAACGAAAAAGCGCGAGCCATGCTCGCGCTTTTTCGTCCCAGCGTTAAGCGCTACCTAGAAGGCTTCTGCACTCAAGGCCATCATGTCGCCACTGCCGCTGCGGATACTTTCGGCCAGCGATGTCACTTTCGGCAACACCCGGCTGAAGTAGTAGCGCGAAGTCTTGAGCTTGGTCTCATAAAACCCGGTACTGTCTGCGTCCACTTTGGCAAGCGCCACGTTGGACATCATCGCCCACATGTACGCAAAGGCGGTGTAACCGAACAGGTCGAGATACTCAACCGAAGCCGCTCCGACAGCATTAGGATCGGTGGCCGAGGCCTTGATGACATATTCGGTAACATCGGCCAGACGCTCCATGGCGGCGGCCAGGGGTTCGACAAACTCTTTCATTGCTGGATTGCCACTGTTGGCTTCGATAAACTCCGCCACTTCCCGCGCAAACAGCTCGACGAATTCCCCATTATTGGCAACCACTTTCCGCCCCATCAGGTCGAGCGCTTGAATACCGTTGGTTCCTTCGTAGATCTGGGCAATGCGCACATCACGCACCAACTGCTCCTGCCCCCACTCGCGAATATAGCCGTGGCCGCCGAAAATCTGCTGCCCCATCACAGTGCTTTCAAAGCCGCGATCGGTCAAGAACGCCTTGGCCACTGGCGTCAGAAGCGCCACCATGGCCGCACCCCGGCCTTTTTCCTCTTTGTTATCGCTGTACTTGGCAATATCAAGATACCGGGCCACATAGGTAGAGAAAGCGCGGCTCGCCTCGATAGTGGCTCTCATAGTCATCAGCATGCGACGAATGTCAGGGTGCACAATGATCGGATCGGCCGATTTTTCAGGCGCCACTGCACCTGCAGGTGCCCGGCCCTGAATCCGGTCGCGGGCATATTCGACCGCATTCTGATAAGAGCGCTCAGCGGCTGCCAAGCCCTGCACACCCACCCCAAGACGCTCGTAGTTCATCATGGTGAACATGCCGGCAAGCCCTTTGTTCAATTCGCCTACCAGCCAGCCTTTTGCTCCGTCAAAGTTCATGACGCAGGTTGCAGAGGCCTTGATTCCCATTTTGTGTTCGATCGAACCGCAAGATACGTTATTCGGCGCGCCGAGGCTGCCATCATCATTGACAGAGATCTTGGGAACCAGGAATAACGAAATACCACGCGGGCCCGCAGGAGCATCGGGCAGTTTGGCCAATACCAGATGAATGATGTTTTCACTCAGGTCATGATCGCCACCGGTAATAAAAATCTTGGTTCCGGTAATGCTGTAAGAACCGTCGGCATTGGGCTCGGCCTTGGTGCGAATAATCCCCAGATCGGTTCCGGAATGGGGTTCGGTCAGATCCATGGCGCCAGACCAAACGCCGGCATACATATTGGGAAGGTACTTCTTTTTCAGGGCTTCTGTGGCGTGAGCATCAATCGCAAGCGTAGCGCCTGCCGTAAGCATAGGGTAAAGACCGAAGGAAATATTGGCCGACTGCACCATCTCCTCGACTTGCGAGCCAATCATTTTTGGCATTCCCATTCCGTCGTACTCGGGATTGCCACCAAGCCCGCACCAGCCACCTTCAATAAAGGTGCGGTAGGCTTCCTTGAAGCCGGCAGGTGTAGACACCTGGCCGTTTACCCATTTGCAGCCCTCTTCATCACCGCTGCGGTTGATTGGCGCCACCAGCGACTCGGAAATTTTTCCGGCCTCTTCAATAATGGCATAGGCTGTCTCGGGATCGACATGATCGCGCGTACCCGCCAGCGAAGCCCACAACTTGTCGGCCTCAAAAACTTCTTCCAGAACAAAACGCATATCACGCAAGGGTGCCTTGTAATCAGCCATGTACTCTTCCTCTACTCTGAACTTGTGTCATGCTATCGAAATCAGAAACCAGTCATCGCTACCGCGATATCTTC
The DNA here is from genome assembly GCA_041591635.1 of Oleiphilaceae bacterium. Taxonomy (GTDB): domain Bacteria; phylum Pseudomonadota; class Gammaproteobacteria; order Pseudomonadales; family Oleiphilaceae; genus JACKOD01. The sequence goes on from JBFHRO010000057.1 coordinate 15,746, forward strand.
TTTTTAGAACCCAGCATCTTACCCAAAATTCGTGCTCAGTTCACCGCAAGAATACGAACTGGAGCAAATCGGGCCGGATAAAAAAAAAGCCCGCTGCGCGGGCTTTTTTGACGCTGGATTAGAACGCAAACGCGTCTACATCCATGCTCATAATGCAATCAGCACCGCCAGCGATGGCCAATGCATGACTTGCGGTACGCGGCAGAATCCGCTTGAAGTAGAACTGCGCCGTTTGCACCTTCGCCTTGTAGAAGGCTTCTTCGGTGGTGCCTTGCGCCAGTTTCTGCTGAGCGGTATGCGCCATCAGGGCCCAGAAGTACCCCATGGTGATGTAACCGGAGTACATCAGGTAGTCCACCGATGCCGCACCGACTTCCTCGCGATTTTTCATGGCGGCCATCCCGATTTTCATGGTCAGGTCGCCCCATTCCTTGTTGAGCTTCGCCAAGGGTTCGACGAATTCTTTCAAGCCTTCGTTGTCGGCCTGCTCTTTACAGAACATGTGCACCAGTTTGGTGAATCGTTTGAGTGCCTCACCCTGGGTCATCAACACCTTGCGTCCGAGGAGGTCAAGCGCCTGGATGCCGGTGGTTCCTTCGTAAAGCAGTGCAATACGGGTATCACGAACAATCTGCTCCATTCCCCACTCGGCAATGAATCCGTGACCACCAAACACCTGCACCCCGTGATTGGCCGCTTCGTAGCCAACTTCTG
>JBFHRO010000058.1:0-16081 GCA_041591635.1 Oleiphilaceae bacterium
AACATGAAGCGACTCCACCCTTGTATAATGGTGGGCCGTAGCGACTCAGGGACAGGAAATTGGCGTAACTGCCTCTTCAGGTGATTGTCGACCGCCAGCTGTGCCATGCGTGATTTTATTCGTCCTCGCTCGGCTTCTTTTGTTCTCTGTTCGATGATGCGTGTCCGCCGCTCTTCGCTGGTTAAAAACTCCTGCAGTTCGCCCAGCAATTGAGGATATATCGAAGGTTCCGCCCGCGGCATTGCGACAATAGTGCCTACGATGCGGTATATCTCGCCGTAAAGGCGGTCTTTTTGATATTCGTCGACCTGCATCCAGCCAGTGCCTGCCGTGATCAGCAAGTCCAGCAATGCTCTGGCTGGGTTTTGCGGATGGGTAAAAAAGGATACGTCTTTTAAAACCGATCTGGCGATAGGGATTTGTAAATGAGCAATGAGCTGACGCACAGGTGGGGCAATGTTGGGGTCGGTATCGATAAATCCGAAAAGGCGCATCACCAGATCCAAGGCATCTTTGTCGGTCGCAGAGAGTTGTGACTTGGTGTCTGTCGCGTTGCGATTGCACTGGTCGAGCGTCTGTCGCAAAGCCAACGTTGCCTGTTGATGTGTGTCAAACAAATTGTCCGTAATGCACAGCTGCAGTGCGGCAAGACGGGTAAGAAGTTCGCTCCGGTTGGTTTTTGTGCTAAAACTCGGGCGGTCGGAGCCGAGACTGAGCACCTGACGTAGTTCCGAGAAGCTGATCTCGGTAGTGTTTTGTTCTGTCGTAGAGGGCAGAGGCGCGGCTTCAATGTTCATGCTGGACGCAGAAATGATGCCGGCATGGTGCGAGACGGGCCTGATTTTTCCGGCATCAAACGTCTGTTCAGTCTCTTTCGAGGTGCCGGTAATTCGTGAGTTGCCAAGGATTTGCGTGGTAACCGCTGCTATGTTCGTCAGTGGCGGGGCAAGCCCGCGACCGTATCGTTTTAAAATCTGCAGTTTGTCCTTTGAGGCCAGGTCAAGCAGTGTGAGGCTTTCTGTAAATTGCTGAATCAACAAGCCTGGATCAATAGGTAGCAGGTGTTCAGCTGGATTGAATTCTGGCCAAAGGACAGCAAGCAATTGTCGCAGGTCAGCCAGTTTTGTTGCTAAGGTAGCCGGAAGCATCTGAGTCATATCGCGCGCGGCAATGTCGATTTCCAGCGTGTCATTGTCAGGTCGTAGCAGGTTGCCAGAATGCAGCGGCGGAGCACTCTCAGCGCTGAGGTACTTGTGCGTTGGAGCGCTGAAGTTCGCATCAAGCTGATCACTTAATAGCGAGAAAATGAGTTTGCGCTTGATGCGCGTCGATCGAATCGCATCGAAGAGCCGATTTTGCTCAGTGACGGTGTGGGCGCTATTGTTCGCCTGCTGAAACAGGTCGTCGTCAACTGTATCGAACACCTCCGACAGATAGTCGGTATAGATGTTTACTGCAGAGGATATTAGCCGCTGACGAACCTGTGAATAAGGTGAGTCAGGCATTGGACTTGCTTTGATATCCCATGGATCCGAGTGGTCGGGCATAGGGAACTCCGGGACACATTACTCAACCCTGTGCCTTAACGCCGAGGCAATGTTTTATTATTGTGAATGACGAGTCGATCGATCCTACCTGACACCAGTATAGTGGCGGCTTTAGCGCATGGGAAGCATAAAATCAATAGTTGATTTGCGTGCTCTCTTGTTCTGCCTGCGTTTTAAAGGCACTTTTGAAAACGGGTTTCGGTGCGATTTGCGTCAGCGAGGCACTGATCATGCCATCGTCGCAAGGCGCAGCAGCCTTATGGGCGCAGGTTATAAGGTTTTCTTTTTGCGCTTGCGTGGCCACATTTTTGCGGTTTTGACAACATTGTCTTTAACTTGCCGAATTTCGGTACGATAGCCCAGCAGTGTCAGGCAAACGCTGTTTTCCGGAATGATTTCGAGCTTTTCCATAATAAGCCCGTTCAGTGTCTTGGGGCCATTTACAGGCAAGTTCCAGCCAAGGGTCTTGTTGATGGAGCGAATGGTGGCTGCGCCATCAATCAAATAACTGCCGTCCGTATCGGGAACTATGTCCGGGCTGTTTGATGCGTAATCGGTGGTAAACTCACCCACAATCTCTTCGAGAATATCTTCCATGGTGGCAATGCCGAGAACATCGCCGTACTCGTCCACCACAATGCCGATGCGCCGCTTTTCCTTCTGGAAGTTGATTAGCTGTGTGTGTAACGGGGTGCCTTCGGGAATAAAATAGGGCTCCCGGCATTCTTTCATCAAGAGCGCTTTGTTGGGCTCGGGCTCGGCCAGAAAACGGGCACTGTTGCGCAGGTGAAGTACACCCAGAACGTTGTTGATATCACCTTTAAACACGGGCAAGCGAGTATGCTGGCTGGACTTGATCTGCGAAATGATGGTGCTCATATCGTTTTCAAGGTCGATGCCGATAACATCATTTCGCGGGATCATGATGTCGTTGACCGAGACGTGCTCCAGATCCAGAATGCTGACGAGCATATCCTGATGCTTTTTCGGGATAAGGGCGCCCGCTTCGTTGACCAGTGTTCTTAATTCTTCGCGACTCAGATTGTCGGAGTTTTGCCCGTCATTTCGTACGCGTAGCAGCCTGAGTATGCCGTTAGTAAAGAGATTCACAAACCAGACGGCTGGATAAAGCACTTTCAGTAACGGGGTAAGAATGTAGGCGGCGGGGAACGCAACTCGCTCAGGAAAAAGGGCCGCCAGGGTTTTGGGTGTTACTTCGGCAAAAATCAGAATAACGATGGTCAAAAGTGCAGTTGCAGCAGCAATGCCCGCATCACCCCAGTAGTGCAAGGCCAGAACGGTGGCAATCGAAGAGGCAAGAATGTTAACGAAATTGTTGCCAATCAGGATGACACCAATAAGTTGATCGGTTCGATCCAGGAGTTTGCTGGCTTTTTTGGCGCCCTTGTGGCCGCTTCTTGCGAGGTGCTTGAGCCGATAGCGGTTAAGCGACATCATCCCGGTTTCGGAGCTCGAGAAAAAAGCTGAAAAAACAATGAGGAAAATCAGTAGTCCAAAAAGCAGGGTTATCGAACTGTCGTCCAAGCGGTATAGGTCTCGTGTGATGATGGGGTTGAGCGCGTGCAAACATCAACGCAAAACTGCACTCAACTCGAAAGCTTATTTTGTCCCCAGAATAATCTCAAGTACCAGTTTGCTGCCGTAGTATCCCATCATCAGGAAGAAGCACCCCCAAAGAGTCCAGCGGCTGGCTGTCAGGCCACGCCAGCCGGCGATTTGGCGACCGGCGAGCAGTATCGAGAAAATAAGCCAGGCAACTATCGACAACATGGTCTTGTGCGCCAAGTGCTGCGCAAAAATGTTATCGATGAAGATCATGCCATTAATGATGCTGAGTGTCAGCAAAATCCATCCAGCCCAGATCATCTCAAATAGCAGCCGCTCCATGGTTTGCAGTGGTGGAAGATTACGTAACAGCTGACTGGTGTAGTTGGTTTTAAGTTGTCGACTTTGAAGATATAGAAGGAATGCTTGCGCCGCAGCAAGCGTAAAAATGGCGTACGCCAGAACGGACAAGGCAATATGCGTCAACAAGCCAGCATCGGTGGTGTTGAGCTGGTGTTCGGGGGTTTCAAATAGCAACGTTGTGATGAGTGTGGTAGCGGCGATGGGGTAGGCAATGAGAAACAGATTATTGACCGGTTTGCGCAGGGTCATAAGTAGCAACACGAACGCGATTATGCAGGCTATCAGAGAGGAAACCTTGAGAAACCCCAGATCAGGCCCGTTGGCCTGGGTGATCATGGCGTAGGTTGCAGTGGCGTGGGCGGCTACGGCAAGAAAGCCTGTGAGATAAACAAAAAAGGCACTTCTGCTCACCCGATGATAATAAATACCCAGCTGATAGGCGATGCCAATGCCATACAGGCTCAGGGCGGCAATGCTATAAAAAACAATGTTCATGGAGCTCTGTTCCGGTCGTATGTCTGGGGGCGTAAATGGTTTTCTGTGTAAATTTGCGGAAACTTGTTCCCTATTCGTTTTGTTTATAAGTCTGGGTTATACTCGGCCGTTTACGAATGCTTTCCTGTGGGTGCGTCAAGTCATGTTTGAGAATTTAACCGACCGTTTATCTGAAAGTCTGCGCAAAATCAAAGGTCAGGCAAAGCTCACCGAGGACAACATCAAGGATACCCTAAGAGAGGTGCGGATGGCACTTCTTGAAGCGGATGTCGCCTTGCCCGTCGTCAAAGAATTTATAGAAAGTGTCAAGCAGCGGGCTGTGGGTCAGGAAGTCATGCGCAGTCTGACGCCTGGGCAGGAGTTCATACGAATCGTCAATGATGAACTTGTGCGTGTCATGGGGGCTTCCTGCGAATCACTCAATCTGGCAGCGCAGGCGCCGGTGGTAGTGCTGATGGCGGGTTTGCAGGGGGCGGGCAAGACGACCACAGTGGCCAAACTTGCAAGGTTGTTGAAAGAGCGACACAAGAAAAAGGTGATGGTTGTCAGTGCAGATGTTTATCGTCCTGCAGCTATTCGACAGCTTGAAACCCTGGCAAAAGACGTGGGTGTGACTTTCTTTCCGAGCACCTCTGATCAGGATCCGGTAGATATTGCCAATGCGGCCATTGCAAAGGCGAAGCTCCAGTTTCAGGATGTGGTGCTGGTTGATACGGCCGGGCGCCTGCACATCGATGACGAAATGATGGGGGAGATAAAGCGCCTGCATGCGGCCATCACGCCGGTGGAGACCTTGTTTGTGGTGGATGCCATGACGGGGCAGGATGCGGCCAATACAGCACGGGCATTTAATGAAGCTTTGCCGCTTACGGGAGTGATATTAACCAAGACCGACGGGGATGCCCGTGGTGGTGCGGCGCTCTCGGTGCGCGCCATTACCGGCAAACCGATCAAGTTTGTGGGGGCTGGCGAAAAAACGGATGCGCTGGAGCCGTTTCACCCTGAGCGAATGGCGTCCCGTATTCTGGGGATGGGCGATGTTCTGACGCTGATCGAGGAAGCAGAGCGTAAGCTGGATCGGGAGAAGGCCGAAAAGCTCACCAAGAAGATCAGCAAGGGTAAGAGTTTTGATCTGGAAGATTTTCGCGACCAGTTGCAACAAATGAAAAATATGGGTGGCATGGCCGGGTTGCTGGATAAACTTCCGGGTATGGGACAGATCTCGCAAATGGCTCAGCAGCATGTTAATGACAAGATGCTCGGCCAGTTGGAGGCAATGATTTCATCCATGACGCCGCATGAACGCCGGTATCCCGATGTCATCAATAACTCCCGCAAGCGGCGCATTGCAGCGGGGTCGGGTACCCAGATTCAGGATGTGAACCGTCTGCTCAAGCAGCACAAGCAAATGCAGAAAATGATGAAGAAATTTACGAAAAAGGGTGCGGCAACCAATATGATGCGAGGCATGAAGGGAATGATGCCGCCGGGCGGTGGTTTCCCCCCCATGGGTCGCATGTAATTAACCCTGAGTTCCTCTGGTGGGCGAATTATTGTTCATAAAGCGTGGATTGGTGGTTTTCTTTGTGGAAAAAATTGAATAAAATACGCGCCCTTTGGAATACCTTGCACGTGCTGTGGCACAGTGTGTTTGCTAGTTAACTTTTTAACAGGATATAAAGCGAAATGGTAACAATCCGTTTAGCTCGTGGCGGCTCAAAAAAACGTCCATTTTATCACTTGACAGTAACAGACAGTCGTAATGCCCGTGATGGCCGCTATATTGAACGCGTCGGTTTTTTCAATCCGATTGCCCGGGGCCAGGAAGAGCGTCTGAACGTGAATGAAGAGCGAGTTAAGTACTGGCTTGGCAATGGTGCAACCAAATCCGAGCGCGTTGCCAGTCTGCTGAAAGAGAAGGGTATCTAACGTAGCCTTGTCGTGATTAACGCTGGTCGAGGTTGGCGATGCAAGATGTCAGTACGAATATGACAGTGCTTGGTAAAATAACCTCGGTGTACGGTATAAAAGGTTGGGTTAAAGTGCTGTCCTACACTGAGCCCCAGACCAACATATTTCTGTACCCTAGCTGGACGTTGAATCTGAACGGTCGAACGTTCCAAAAAGACGTTATCGAAAGCAAGCCCCATGGCAAAGGATTGATCGCAAGACTGGATGGATGCACTGATCGGGATCATGCAGCGGCGTTGTGTGGGGCGCTGGTAAGTGTTGATGCGGGGCTGTTGCCTGAACTTGGTGATGGCGAGTATTACTGGCATCAACTGGAAGGCCTGACCGTCAGACTGCTGGATGGTCGAGTTCTGGGGGTGGTGAGTCATTTGATCGAAACGGGATCGAATGATGTGCTGGTGGTCAACGGCTCTGCCGAAAGTATCGATAAGCAGCAACGGCTCATACCCTATTTGCCGGGGCAGTTTGTGCGAAGTGTCGATTTGGTCAATCGAGTGATTGAGGTTGACTGGGATCCGGAATTTTAACGATGTGGATCGGCGCGGTTTCGCTGTTTCCGGAAATGTTTCGACCAGTGATGGAGCTCGGCGTTGTTGGTAGGGCGGTAAAAAGTGGGTTGGTGCAGTTCGAGTGCTGGAATCCACGCGATTTTACCCAGGACAGGCATAGAACCGTAGATGACCGACCCTATGGTGGTGGCCCGGGGATGCTCATGAAAGTGGAACCACTGGAGCGAGCAATCAAAGCGGCAAGGTCATCAGCGGGCGACGGTGTAAGAGTACTCTATTTGTCGCCACAAGGACGGCGGTTTGATCAGCAGGGCGCGACATACCTCAGTCAGTTCGAAAAACTGATTTTTGTTTCCGGGCGCTACGAAGGTGTTGATGAAAGATTGATCGATGCTGAAATTGACGAAGAGTGGTCGATTGGCGATTTTGTACTAAGTGGTGGTGAAATCGCGGCGGCAGCGATGATTGACGCGATTGTAAGGCTGATGCCAGGCGTGCTTGGACATGATTTATCGGCGACCGAAGATTCTTTTTTTGAAGGGTTGCTCGATTGTCCGCACTATACCAGACCGGAAATATACCAAGGTGTGCCGGTTCCGGATGTCTTGCTCAGCGGGCATCATGAACAGATCAGGCGCTGGCGTTTGAAACAGGCGCTGGGGCGAACATGGCAAAGACGGCCTGACTTGCTTGAGAATCGAGCGCTCGATCAGGAAGAGAGCGTTTTGTTGAATGAATTTATCAGAGACTGTAAGACCTCTGGCGGTTTTGTTTGAGGTTGGATATTTCTTAGGAGCATACAATGAGTAGCAAGAATAACATCATCAATCAGCTCGAAACTGAGCAGATGAACAAACAGATCCCTGAATTCGCTCCTGGAGACACCGTTGTGGTTCAGGTGAAAGTGCGTGAAGGCGATCGTGAGCGCCTGCAGGCATTTGAAGGTGTGGTGATTGCAAAGCGCAATCGTGGTTTGAATTCTGCCTTCACCGTTCGCAAAATATCTTATGGCGTCGGTGTAGAGCGTACATTCCAGACCTTCAGTCCGATGGTTGACAGTCTGGCGGTGAAGCGTCGTGGCGATGTTCGCCAGGCTAAGCTCTATTACTTGCGTGATCTTAGCGGCAAGTCAGCGCGCATCAAGGAAAAGCTGAATTGATTCAGCCGATCGCAGGTTTATTACGAAAAAGGGCAATCACAGGATTGCCCTTTTTCGTTCTCAGTCCTGAGAATGCGGGGGGTTGAGTTGGGGCTCACGACAGAGGCGGCAATTGATCGATTTATTGATGTTATGTGGCTGGAGCGGGGGTTGGCTCGCCAGACCTTGGATGCCTATCGATCAGATCTGGTTTTGTGTGCACAGTGGTTGCGTGAAAAACAAGATGCGAGCTTGTTAGAGGTAACGCCGGCGCAGTTAATGACGTACTTTGGATTTAGATTTGGCGAGGGCTGCAAGAGCAGCACTGCCGCCCGATTGCGTTCCAGTTTGCGCCGGTTTTTTCGTCATGGCCTCAGGGAAGGGTGGGTGGCATCAGATCCAACCTTGATGCTTGCAGCGCCCAAAACGCGTCGAAAGTTGCCTGATACCCTGAGTGAATCCGACGTGGATCGACTGCTGGCAGCTCCCGATGTCGAGACTGTACTGGGGTTGAGGGATCGCGCCATGCTTGAATTTCTGTATGCCTGTGGGTTGCGGGTTTCCGAACTGGTTGGCTTGACGGCGGCAGACATGAATAGCCGGCAAGGTGTTGTGCGGGTGGTGGGAAAGGGGCGTAAGGAGCGTGTCATTCCCATGGGAGAGGATGCGCTCGTCTGGGTTTTCGAGTACTCGCAGCGGTCACGACCGGTCCTGGTGGCGGGAAGACCGTGTGAGGCACTCTTTCCAAGCTTGCGCGGCGAATTTATGACAAGGCAAACGTTTTGGCACAGAATTAAAAAGTATGCTCTGGAGGCCGGTATTTCCAAGCCTTTGTCGCCTCATACGCTGCGTCACGCGTTTGCTACACACTTGCTCAACCATGGAGCAGATCTTCGCGCTGTTCAGTTGTTGCTGGGGCACAGCAGTCTCTCTACCACTCAGATATACACTCATGTCGCGAAGTACAGGCTCCAGCAGATGCATGCCCGTCATCATCCAAGAGCATAAAATAATTATTACCTGTGCTAGTCTGGTACGGATAGTCAGGGTTAGTGCATTGATGAGCAGTGAAAGAAAGGGGTGATACCGGTGGTAAAAAACGCACGATGGTTGGGGATGTGTCTGGTGTTGGCGGCAGGTATGCCGGTTGTGGCAGAGCAAATTAGTCCTGAAATGAAGTTGAAACAGGTGGTGGAGAGCTCGCTTCCGGGGATTGAGGTGAGCTCGGTTCGGGCGGCCGTTATACCGGGGTTTTACCAGATTTTGATCGCTGATGATCGTCCTTTGCTCATGTCTTCGGACGGCCGGTTTATTCTGACTGGCGACATCTATGAGCTACAGCAGGGCAAAATCACTAATCTGAGCGAGAAAGATCGTGCGCTCTCTCGGGCGGAGCTATTCAAAGTGCCGCAATCGGAGCTTTTTAGCTACAAGCCTGCGGGTACGGTAAAGGCTCGTATTGCTGTATTCACTGATATTGATTGTGGGTATTGCCGAAAGATGCATAGCGAGATTCCGGCCCTTAATGCCATGGGGATTCAGGTTGATTATTTTGGTTATCCGCGCTCAGGTGTTGGTACCGCCTCCTATGTGAAAATGGTTTCTGCATGGTGTGCCGCAGATCGCAACGAGGCCATGAATAAGGCCAAGCAGGGCCAAGCTATTCCTGAGAAGGACTGTGTTAACCCGGTTAAAAAGCAAATGAGTCTCGGCCACCTTGCGGGTGTTACCGGGACGCCGGCGATTGTTTTTGAATCTGGCGAACTGCTGCCAGGCTATTTGCCGGCGAAAGAGCTGGCCAAGCGCCTGGGTCTTTAAGCTGACAGGGTGCGAGTCCGTGGCGGTGGCGAGTTAACAGCGAAAGCCACTCTCCACCTTGCGACGCTCGCATTCCTTTGCAACATTATTGCATCGCTGCGCACTGCCCGGAGTCTGGGAAGACTTCTTGCACTCGTTATTGGCTTCCTTCAAATCATAATTACTGTAGTTTTTAAATGCACCGCCGCCGTCGCAGGCGGCGGTCATAAGCGTTAGCGCCAAAGGCAACACCATGCCTCGTGCAATCCTCGATAGGGATGGCTTGTGATGTGTTCCGGTTTTGACTGGGTTCAGGATTCCAGGCTGCAAAATAGTTCTCCAAAGTATGCACAAGATTGCGACAGCATAGGTTTGTGTGTGAATCTTGGTGTCATTATAGTTCTATTTTTCTGTTATTCATTGATTTGGTTCGATTCTCGATGCCTGCAACGGCGTTGTTAAAGAGTACAGTTTTTTTCGATTTTAAAAAGAGATAACATGCCCAGTTTCGTGTAGCTAGTTGGGCTGTTGTCGGGATCATGGGGCGGGATATTTTTGCCCGCGATGATGCATGGCAATCTGTCCTGGCGTAAAAACCTGTGATTTTATTCTGAGGTAAGGAATGTGAAACCGGTAAGAGTGGGAATATGTGGTCTGGGTACTGTAGGTGGGGGCACAATCAATGTGTTGCGTCGCAATTTGGCCGCCATCACGGCCCGTGCCGGATGCGCGATCGAGATTGTGCAGGTAGCTTCTCGTCGCGAACCCGAGCGCCTGGATCTGGCCGGTATTCCTTTCTCATCGAATGTTCTCGATGTTGCCGGAAACCCTGACGTTGATGTGGTGGTTGAGCTGCTTGGGGGGTATGACACGGCCAGGGAACTGGTGCTTGCCGCCATAGCAAATGGCAAACACGTGGTGACTGCCAACAAAGCACTGATTGCAGTGCACGGTAACGAGATTTTTGCGGCTGCCCAGGCCAACAAGGTGATCGTGGCCTACGAGGCGGCGGTAGCGGGAGGGATTCCCATCATCAAGTCGTTGCGCGAAGGCTTGGCGGCTAACCAGATTTTGGGGGTGGCTGGCATCATCAATGGTACCGGGAATTTTATCTTGACCGAGATGCGCGACAAAGGGCGCGAGTTTACGGATGTGCTGAAAGAGGCCCAGGCACTTGGCTATGCAGAAGCAGACCCTACGTTTGATGTTGAGGGCATTGATGCCGCGCACAAGCTCACCATCCTGGCTTCGGCGGCCTTTGGCGTTCCCCTGCAATTTTCTGCCGCCTACACCGAAGGTATTAGCCGGTTATCAACAGAAGATGTGACTCATGCCGAGGAGTTGGGCTATCGCATCAAGCACCTTGGTATTGCCCGCATTGCGCCCGAAGGCATTGAGTTGCGGGTTCATCCCACGTTGGTTCCTGCGGCACAGATTCTGGCCAAAGTTGATGGTGTGATGAATGCGGTGCTGGTGGAAGCAGACGCGGTAGGGACAACCCTGTTTTACGGTCGGGGTGCCGGTGCAGAAGCCACGGCCTCCGCGGTGATTGCCGATATCGTGGATATTGCCCGGGCGATGAACAGCAATGCGGAAGTACCGGTGCCCTACCTGGGCTTCAAGCCGGAGCGCATGGCAAACCTGAAGGTGTTGCCCATTGAGGAGATAGTGTCAGCCTATTATTTGCGCATCCAGGCGAAAGACCGTCCGGGGGTTCTGGCGAAAGTGGCTTCGATTCTCAGTGACAATCACATCAATATTGAATCTGTGATGCAGAAAGAGAGCGAAGAGCATGATGGTTTGATTCCCATGATCATGCTCACGCACACGGTGAAAGAGAAGCAAATGAATGTTGCGATTAACCAGATCCAGGCACTTGACGATGTTTCGGGCGAGGTGGTGCGCATTCGGGTAGAGTGCTTTAAGGGCTAGATTGACGTTTCGGGGGCGCTCTCGCCCCACCAGAAAAAACAGGATCGGGTTGTGAGATATATCAGTACAAGGGGCCAGGCGCCCTCGCTAGGATTTGAAGACGTATTGCTGGCCGGCTTGGCCTCTGACGGCGGCTTGTATGTGCCAGAAAGCCTGCCGCACTTCAGTATGGAGCAAATTGCCTCATGGCGTGGGCTTTCCTATGCCGAGCTGGCCTTCAATGTGATGTATCCCTTCGTTGAAGAAGCCATTCCTGCCGACGAATTCCGGACGATGCTGCAAGAGACTTACGCTGTGTTTGCGCACAAGGCCGTGGCGCCCCTGACCCAGATTGATACCAATGAATGGGTGATGGAACTTTTTCACGGACCCACCCTGGCATTCAAGGATTTTGCGCTCCAGTTGCTGGGGCGTCTGCTGGATTATGTGTTGGAGAAGCGTCAGGAGCATGTGGTGATTCTGGGGGCGACCTCGGGGGACACAGGGTCTGCAGCCATTGAGGGGTGTCGTCGCTGCAAGAACGTGGATATTTTTATTCTTCACCCCTATCAGCGGGTGTCGGAGGTGCAACGGCGCCAGATGACCACGATTCTCGGGGACAATATTCATAATCTGGCGGTAGAAGGCAATTTTGACGATTGCCAGCAGATGGTGAAGGATTCCTTTAACAATCAGTCGTTTCTGGGTGGAAAGAGTCGGCTGGTGGCTGTGAACTCCATCAACTGGGCGCGTATCATGGCGCAGATTGTGTATTACTTCCATGCGTCGCTGGCTTTGGGTGGCCCGGCTCGCAGTCTGGCGTTTTCGGTGCCCACCGGAAACTTTGGCGACATTTTTGCGGGATATCTCGCACGTAACATGGGGTTGCCCATCAGTCAGCTGGTGGTCGCAACCAACAAGAATGACATCCTGCACCGTTTTATCAGCCAGAATCAGTACAAGGTAGAGCCGTTGCATCATACCTTGTCGCCCAGCATGGACATTATGGTGTCGAGCAACTTTGAGCGCTTGCTGTTTGATTTGCATGGGCGCAATGGTGAAGCGACAGGTCAGTTGATGCGTCAGCTGCAAAAGGGGCCGGCGACAATTGAAGATTATCGCTGGCAGTCTGCTCGCGCCCTGTTTGATAGCAGCGCGGTGGATGATGAGGCCACCTGTGCCACTATTGCCGAAGTGTACGCACAGACGGCTGAAATCCTTGACCCTCATACGGCGATTGGCGTGCGGGCAGCACGCCAGTGTCGACGCGATATGGCGGTGCCAATGGTTACGTTGGCAACAGCGCATCCGGTGAAGTTTCCTGAAGCGGTGCAAAAGGCCGGTGTTGCAAACACCCTTGCGCTGCCAGAACACTTGGCGGACTTGTTTGACCGACCGGAGCGTTTCACCGTGTTGAAGAAAGACCTGTCTGCCGTGCAGTCCTATATCCAGGCTAACGCCCGTCGGTTGTGATGGTGTTGGTATCTTCGGGAGCACGTCTCGATTGACGGCGTGCTTCTTCATGCTTCTTATTCCTGTTTATCGATGATTTCGCTGGCGAGTGTGGTTGAAGGTACAGTCTCCTGTACGTGTGATTCCTGTTGCCAAAACTGAAACGAGGCTGAATCTTTGTCTGATACCTTGCGTATTGAGCGTCGACCTCTTGTTGACGGCGTTGACCTGGCGGGCTTGTCGACCTTGTTGCAACGCATCTATGCCGGTCGCGGTATTCAAACCCAGGCCCAGCTTGATCATCGGCTCACGGCCATGGCTTCGCCCTCGTCCCTCAAAGGGATTGAGCGAGCCGCCACCTTGCTGGCTGATGCGGTTGAAAACCAGGAGCGTTTTTTGATTGTGGGGGATTTTGACTGCGACGGCGCCACCAGCACGGCGTTGGCGGTATTGGCGTTGCGTGCACTGGGCGCGGCGCAGGTTGAGTTTCTGGTGCCAGACCGGTTCCGGTTTGGTTATGGGCTTACGCCTGAAATCGTGGCCGTTGCGGCGGGAATGAACCCCGATGTGCTGATTACAGTCGATAACGGCATTGCCAGCGTTGACGGGGTGGCGGCTGCCCGCCGTGCCGGGATCAAGGTGGTGGTGACAGACCATCATTTGCCCGGCAACCAGTTGCCAGACGCGCATGCCATTGTGAACCCCAATCAGCCCGGTTGTGACTTTCCCAGCAAGTCAGCCGCCGGGGTGGGGGTGATTTTCTGTGTCATGACCGAGTTGCGTCAGGAGCTTCGCCGACGTCACTGGTTTAACGGACGAGGGCCGGCCGAGCCCAATATGGCTCAGTTTCTGGATTTGGTGGCACTGGGAACGGTGGCAGATGTGGTGCCGCTGGACAAGAATAACCGGGTGTTTGTGGCGCAGGGGTTACACCGCATCCGCGCAGGCAAGTGCCGTCCGGGAATTCGCGCCCTGGTGGCGATCGGCGGGCGCGATCTTGACCAGCTTGCTCCGATGGACCTTGGCTTTGTGGTGGGGCCGCGACTCAATGCCGCCGGACGTCTGGATGACATGTCGTTGGGAATAGAGTGTCTGCTCACCGCTTCGGAACAGCGGGCGGCAGAACTGGCGCGCCAGCTTGAAACTCTGAATCAAGAGCGCAAACAAATCGAGCTGGAAATGAAAGCCCAAGCCGATCTGCTGGTGGATCAGTGGCTCGTCACCTCGGGGGGGGAGTTGCCCTGGGGGTTGTGCCTTTTTGATGAAACCTGGCATCAGGGGGTCATTGGCTTGCTTGCCTCTCGTCTGAAGGAGCGCTTGCATCGGCCTGTGATCGCCTTTGCGCCGGCAGATGAGGATGGGCAATGGTGGAAGGGGTCGGCACGCTCTATTCCCGGACTGCACATTCGGGATGCGCTCGACAGTATTGCCACGGCCCGCCCCGATGTGTTGACCCGCTTTGGTGGTCACGCCATGGCGGCTGGCATGTCGGTGGAGGGCGCCCGCCTGGAGGAGTTTCGAGGCCTGTTTGACCAAGCCGTCCGCGCCCGCCTGACGGCGGCAGATTTGCAGGCGGTGATTTTAACCGACGGCGAATTATCGCCGACAGAGCTGACGCTTGAGACTGCGCACAGCTTGCGCACCGCCGGCCCTTGGGGGCAACAGTTTCCGGAGCCGGTGTTTGATGGCGTATTCGAGGTGCAGTCGACCCGCGTTCTGGGTGACAGGCATTTGAAGCTGTGTGTGGGTCTGCCTGGATGCCCAGTCTCCTTTGATGCCATTGCCTTTTCGACGCCCTGGGCTGATGGCAGGCCCGTGCCGCTGCGGGCGCGACTGGTGTACCGGCCGGATATCAACGTATTTCGCGGTGAGACACGGCTTCAGTTGCTGGTTTCCCACATCGCGCCGGCCTGATCCGGAGCCAGGGCAACGGCGGTCATCGATCCTGCGACAAGTGGTCGCCCACGGGTAAATCGTATAAAATACGCGCCCTTAAACATCTGTACGGACACCTTGTGTGTCTGCATCAATTGCGGTGGACATTAGTCATGCTTGAAGTCAATCCATTAGTGTTGCAAATCAAGGATCTTCGCGGACGCACCGACGTCCTTAGGGGGTATCTTTGACTTCGATCTCAAGAAAGAGCGTCTGGTAGAGGTTACGCGCGAGCTCGAGGATCCCAAGGTGTGGGATACACCGGAGAAAGCTCAGGCCCTGGGCCGTGAGCGTGCCTCGCTTGAGACCGTGGTCGACACGATTGAAACCATGGATGGCGGCTTGAATGACGCCCAGGAATTGCTCGATATGGCTGTGGAAGAGCAAGACGAGGATACGGTGGCTGCCGTGCAGGTCGAGCTTGACAGTCTGCAGAAACGGCTTGAAGAGCTCGAATTCAGGCGCATGTTCGCCAATGAAATGGACCCCAGCAATGCTTACCTTGATATTCAGTCGGGTTCTGGCGGCACCGAGGCGCAGGACTGGGCCAACATGCTTTTGCGCATGTATTTGCGTTGGGGCGAGGACAAGGGCTTCAAAACCGAGTTGATGGAAGTGCAGGACGGTGAAGTTGCCGGCATCAAAAGTGCCACCATACGTTTTGAGGGCGAATATGCGTACGGCTGGCTTCGGACGGAAACCGGGGTGCATCGGCTGGTACGCAAGTCGCCTTTTGATTCGGGCAATCGGCGTCACACCTCCTTTTCTTCGGTGTTTGTGTCGCCGGAAGTGGATGACAGCATTGAAATCGATATCAATCCCGCCGACCTGCGCGTGGATGTTTACCGCGCCTCGGGTGCCGGCGGTCAGCACGTTAACCGGACCGAGTCTGCAGTGCGTCTGACGCACATTCCTACCGGCGTGGTGGTGGCCTGCCAGAATGACCGCTCGCAGCATGCCAACAAAGACCGCGCGATGAAGCAGCTCAAGGCGAAGCTCTACGAACTCGAATTGCAAAAGCGCAACAGTGAGAAGCAGAAGCTGGAGGACTCCAAGTCTGATATTGGCTGGGGTAGCCAGATTCGTTCTTATGTTCTGGATGACTCGCGCATCAAAGACTTGCGTACCGGCATTGAGACCCGCAATACCCAGGCAGTGCTTGATGGCGATCTCGACCGGTTTATCGTGGCCAGTTTGAAGCAAGGCCTGTAGGCCGCGCGCATTATGGCGTTTGCCGATTCGTATTAATTTGCCACCTTGTGTGCAGAACCCTTGGAATCTTTTACCCATGTCGACAGAAAACCAGACTTCGCTTGATACTGCCCAGACAGAAAAGCAGCAGAACGACAACAAGCTCATCGCCGAACGCCGTGCCAAGCTGGACGAAATACGCCAGC
>JBFHRO010000059.1:0-15823 GCA_041591635.1 Oleiphilaceae bacterium
ATACATGCACTTACAGTTGAGCTGACCGCAAAATCTACCGCTACGATCTCACCGGCAATCGTCAACAAAGCCTTACCTGGGAGATTCGCGCCGGTGCCGAGAAAAAACGCGCCACCCACAAGCTAACCATCGCCGCCGACAGCAATCGGCTGGTAAAAACGGCAATTTTGGATCAATGGGATCAGAGTAATTGATTTTCTTCCTAATCAGGGGGGCTTTTACAAAAGGGCTATCGCCCTACATAGTCCGTCCTGGCAACGCGTGACCAAGATTTCCGAAGCCACCTTTGATGACAACCATGGGAGCTTCAGAAATCAGCCAGCCAAGTGGGCACGCATTCGTGCCCACTTGGGTAAATCAAGGTTTCGGGAAGGTGAAGGGCGGGGGAGTCAGCTTATCAATTCCTTGGCCTGACTTTGCCACTGATCATACCCCTTGTTCTTTTCAAACTGTTGCAAAATAGCTTTTTCAGCCTCAGTTGGCGCTGCCACCTGCTTCACGGAGGTAATACCGGCTTCATTTAATTTTTTGGCCAAAACCGGACCAACGCCAAACAATTTGGTCAGGGCAGGTTCTTTGGTCGTGGTTTTTTTTGTACCGGTCGCTTTGGCTGTGGCGCGGCGTGAGGGCTTGCTCTTTTCGGAGGTGCTTTCTCCGGAGCCTTGATCGTCAATCGACCCTGTACTCTTCTTCAGCGGAATGCCGAGCTTTTCAAAAATCGAACGTTGCAGTTCGTTAAATTCCACAACACGGCGGTCGAACTCGTCGTGAAAGCGTTTTATTTCGCGCTCGCGAACCCTATCCATGTCTTCCAGAATCTTTTTGACCGGTTCCTGTACTTGGGTATTAATGGTATCGAATTGCTTAACCGCATCCTTGATCAGCTTATCCAGGTGACCGGAGGTTTTTTCGATTTCTTTGTTCAGGCGCTCAACTATCTTGTTGATTGCGTGTTTCTCTTTTTTTTTGGCCATTTGTACGTTCTCCTGGTCCAGTCACGACTGCAAACAAATGCTTGGGGGCTTGTGAAATTGAAGAATGTTTACGGTCTACCCATTACCAGAGGGGCAGACAGGCATGCTATCAACTGGTTTTGCTTTTTTTAGTGGTGTTTCTTTTGTGGGCAATCAGCGCATTGAGCTTCCGAATCCGCTCCCCAATCAAGGGAGTAGCGTCACTCTTGTCAGACAGCTCAAGAGACAAATCATAAACAAAGCAGCTACAGAGTTTAGTTTTGCTTACAACTTTAGTTTGTAACTCATTGATTTCCAGGCTAACGGGTTCCAGCGCATAATGAATCGACAGAACCAGTTTCTCACCGGGGAGAAACTCTTCATCGGTTTTGATCACGCATTCATCTTCGTTGAGTTTGTACAGTTTAACCTTGACCCATTCGGTTCTGAAAAAGCTGCGTTTCATCCGCAATTGAACGCATAATTCAGGCGAAATTTGATCTAACGAAACCTGGCTTTCATCCATTGTGAAACTGCCCGAACAGGTCAATAAAGTCATACTCAAAACAAAAAAATGAACAGATGGTTAAAGTTTAAGCTTTGAACGAATAAAATCAAGTAATTGACTGAAATCGCTTTATAATTGCGCACGTACCTGTGTCCGGGATTGGCTGGAATACCGATAGGTTTTGGCTGTCTCTACTACTCTGGAGTTCTTATGTCTGTTGGTATTGATATTGCGGTGTTGTATCACGGTGGTGGGTGCCTTGATGGCTTTGGCAGCGCCTACGCGGCGCACTGCTATTTCCGTCAGCACAGCGATTGCATGGTGCAGTATTATCCTTGCAAACATGGTGAGGCCGCGCCAAACGTTGCCGGAAAAACCGTATATCTTGTTGACTTTTCCTTTAAACGCGACGATATCGCGGATCTATGTCGGGTAGCCACCAAAGTCATTATTCTCGATCACCATATCAGTGCTCTCGAAGATCTTGAGGGTGCGGATCAGGAGCTGGATAACCTTGAACTGGTGTTCGATCTGAATCGCTCAGGCGCCGTGATTACCTGGGAGTACTTTCATAATACCCCGGTGCCACATTTACTTGCCTGTATTCAGGATCGTGATCTGTGGCGTTTCCATATTCCCGACAGCAAACACCTCAACGCCGCGCTCATGTCTTATCCGTTCAGCTTTGATATGTGGGATCAAGTCGTAAGCAATCCGGAAGCCGGTCGAAAGTTGATTGAAGAAGGGCGTGCAATCAATAGGTTCCGTGACGAACTTATCAAGTTACATAAAGACAAGGCTGTGCTTGGCCACATTGCCGGCTTTGAAGTGCCGATTGTGAATGCGCCCAATGCGATTGTGAGTGAACTTTTGAGTGACCTGTGCCGTGGCTACCCGTTTGCGGCAAGTTACTCCGATACCGGTTCCCGACGCGGCTGGTCGCTACGCTCCGAAGAAAATGGCGTCAATGTGGCAGATATCGCCGGGTTGTTTGGGGGCGGTGGTCATCCGCGGGCAGCGGGTTTTTCAACACCACTGCCCAAGGGCACGCTGACACTGGTACCGCGTTAATCCTTTGTCAGCGCTTTCGCGTTCCGGGTTTGTTGCGCTTTTGCTTTTCTGCCTCTCGTCCACTGTGGGGCGAAGGCGGTAGACCTGAATGTTGGGTTAACAGGCTTCCTTTTTGCACCTTTCCCGGTGTAGCTGCTTTGGGTTTATAGTGGCGTTCCTTCGCATCTTCGGGCGGAACCAGGTGCTGCTTGCCACGCCCGATCAAATGCGCCTTTCCCATGGCCTTGAGTGACTCGCGGATAAGAGGCCAGTTCTTCGGATCGTGGTAGCGCAGATAGGCTTTGTGCAAACGCCTCTGCCTGTCGCCCTTGGGAATCGCCACTTTCTCACTCTTGTAGTCAAGGCGGTGCAAGGGATTGCGCTCGGTGTGGTACATGGTGGTGGCATTGCACATGGGCGAGGGATAGAAATTCTGCACCTGATCCGCACGAAAGCCGTTCTGTTTCAGCCACAATGCCAGATTCATCATGTCCTCATCGGTTGTACCTGGATGGGCGGAAATGAAGTAGGGTATCAGGAATTGCTCTTTACCGGCCTTGCGCGTAAAGAATTCAAACATCTCCTTGAATTTCTGATAGGTGCCTATGCCGGGCTTCATCATTTTTGACAGCGGCCCTGATTCGGTGTGCTCGGGTGCAATTTTCAGATAACCGCCCACATGGTGGGTGACCAACTCTTCAACGTACTCCGGATCCAGTACTGCCAGGTCATAGCGCAGACCTGACGCAATCAGAACTTTCTTTACCCCTTTTACCTGCCTTACCCGGCGGTACAGTTCAGTGGTAGGGCGCTGATCGGTCACCAAATTTTTGCAGATGGTCGGGAACACACAAGACAACCGGCGGCAACTGGCATGTATCTCCTCGGTCTTGCAATTGAGTTGGTACATGTTGGCCGTCGGGCCACCAAGATCAGAGATAATGCCGGTGAAACCGGGGGTTCGATCCCGTATCCGCTCCACTTCCCGTAATACCGACTCTTCAGAGCGGCTTTGAATAACCCGCCCCTCATGCTCGGTAATGGAACAGAACGAGCAGCCGCCAAAGCAGCCCCGCATGATATTGATCGAAAAGCGGATCATTTCGTAGGCGGGTATTTTTGCATCGCCATAGCTTGGGTGTGGGCGGCGCTGGTATTGCAGATCAAAAATGCTGTCCAGCTCATCGGTATCGAGTGGGACGGGGGGTTGATTTACCCACAGGTAACGATCGCCGTGTTTTTGCACCAATACGTGGGCATTGGACGGGTTTGTCTCCAGATGAAACACACGGGAGGCGTGGGCATACATGACCGGATCGGATTTTACCTTTTCATAAGAGGGCAGCATGACAAAGCTTTTGGGCGTTCCCGGTGCCGGAAAGATCCTGATCACGCTGACATCATCGGGCATAGATGCATCGCTGGCCTTTGTTTCGGCCTGGCTGCAGCTACCTGCAGGCCCTTGCATCTCGGTTTCGTACGGGTTGGGAATGGGATCTATTTTGCCTGGCGTATCAAAGCGTGTTGAATCCTTGATCGCCCAGTCACTTGGCAGCGCATTGAGCGCAACAGCCGTGCCGCGTATGTTCGTCATGGTTTTCGGGTGTTCCCCGCGTGACGCACGAAACGCCACTTCAGCGATGGCTCGCTCGGCGTTGCCATACAGGAGCAGATCGGCCTTGGAGTCAATCAGCACCGAACGCCGGACGGTATCGGACCAGTAGTCATAGTGGGCGAGGCGGCGCAGGCTCGCCTCTATGCCACCAATGACCACAGGTACTTCCTTGAAGGCTTCCCGACACCTTTGGGTATACACCAAAACAGCCCGATCGGGGCGTTTTCCGCCCTCGTCGTTGGGGGTATAGGCATCGTTTGAGCGAATCTTCCGGTCGGCGGTGTAGCGGTTAATCATGGAATCCATGTTGCCGGCAGACACCGCAAAAAACAGATTGGGTTTGCCCAGTGCCTTGAACGCCTCTGCATCACGCCAGTCAGGTTGGGCAATAATGCCCACGCGATAGCCCTGAGATTCTAGAAAGCGACCAATCACTGCCATGCCAAAACTTGGATGATCAACGTAAGCATCACCGCAGACGATGATGATGTCGCAGCTATCCCAGCCGAGCTGCTCCATTTCTGCCCTGGACATGGGTAAAAAGGGTGCCGTGCCATAGCACTCAGCCCAGTAGCGGGGATACGAAAGGAGATGACTTTGAGTGGACATGAATCAGGAATACTCACAGAGCAAAAGAGGCAAGGCGACCATTGTAGCGAAAGCTGGATAACCGAGCAAATCAGTCGGGTTTTAAGAATCAAAAAATGACGCCTTTCACATCTGTACCAAAAGCGAGAGCGGCTTGGCAGTTTGAGTTAAAAAATAATGATACGCTCGTCACACTGGTTGCACTGAATAATTATTCAGCAACAGGCGCAAATAATAAGAACAATCTCGGTGGCGTGGTGACATCCACAACATGTCGTCTACTCATAATAACAATCATGCCCACTTTGCCTCGTATTAACAAAAATAAGGTGATGTTCATGAGCCGAATCATTCAAAAGCAAGCGAAAGCCAATACCGCCACAGTAGTGGCACAACCTCTGGTGCGCAGCCAACTTATGGCTGCCTGCGCGCTTACAGCGTTGCTGCAAGGTTGTGCGAATTCCGGACTTACAACGAGTTCCTGGTACCCCGTACTTGGGGATGTAGATACCGGCGAGGTGCGCCACACGGCCAATACGACAGCCGCTGCACCTAAAGCGCCAAAGCCTGCACTAACCAATGCTGCCGAAATGCAAAAGCCGGCAACGAATGTGGCTAAGGCACCGGGTACAAGTGCAGGCCAGCCCGCAATGCCCCCCAAATCAACCTTGGCATCAACGACGCAACAGGCTACGGCCGAAGCCGTGGATTTAGCTCAAACTGCTGCGAACAAGGTGGTTGAACCCGTATCCAAAGTTACAGCCAAACCGGCCGATCAAGTACTGAAGACCGCCGAAACGCACACGCCGACCAGCGCCAAACCCAAACCAGTCAACAGCGTGGTGCAAAATGAAGGGGAAGCCGTAGGCCCGATTTCTATCGTATTGCCAACGCTTGCGCCTTCGTACGAAATGATCCGAAAGGGATCGGATTCCAAACCGCAGGAGCGACCCGTAGTGGCGGCCAAGCCGGTGAAAAGTCCAGCGGTGGAAGTGGTGAAAATCGAAGCGCCTGCACCCGTGGTAGCCCAGATTGCCCCTCCAACGCCAGCCCCAGCCCCTGAGGTTCGTCAAAACGAAGTACTTGTGGCTGAAACACCCTCACTGGAAAAACCGCTGGTGGCACCAACCCAGGACGAGCCAAAAGAGCGCTTGATCGCCACAGTGCCAGCGCCGGAGCCCAAGTCTGATGCTATCCAGGTAGCCACGACTCAGGTAGTTCAGGTAGAAGAAATCGAGCGTCTGCCGGCTACCGCGGCGGGTATTGCGCCGGTTGAAGTGCTTTCTTCCGATGAAATTTTGCGCCCCGGCAACATACCAGCCAATTACGTTCTGCGTGATTTGGGCATGTGGAAGTTGCAAAAGAACTGGGATGGCAACCACCCCAATGACTGTCGTCTGAGTTCCGCGACCATTCAGGTCAATGGCAATGACTTTACATCGCAGATTTGGTTTTCGTTGGAAAACGGTCGCTTCCTGATCAACAGCTCGGCCCCCATCGCCGCAGATTCGTCTGGCGTGGGCGTCAAAATCGACAATGGCACCTTGATCGGACTGAAGCGCATCTCGGACGCCTGGCGTGCTGTAGTCGACCAGAACCTGGTCGAGAAGCTCAAATCCGCCAAAACGGTTGATTTGTATCTCAAGCTTGGCCCGGATTCCCAGAAAATCACCCGCAGTACCATTGATGTGAGCGAGCTTCGCAGCGGACTGGCCTCGTTGAAATCCTGCAGCTGAGCTACTTGTGCGCCAAGGAGAGGGTGCACCTTATACCCCGCTGACGTGCTGCAAAACCCGTCAGGGATCAAGTCAAAGTGAAGTCGCATTACTTCACTTTGACCAAACCGCTAACTAATGCGACTATTCCTCTGTCATTGCACGCTGATGTGTTTGCTGTTGCAACCGACATTCTAAATGAATCACCTTATTATTCAGTGCGTTGCGCTTTACTTCCAGAAACAACCTGATGTGTTGTTATGCTTGAGTTGACCGAATACACGAAAATTCTCATTGGTCTGATTGCCATCGTCAATCCGTTGGGCGCTGTACCTATTGTGATGTCGATGACTACCAACTGCTCAATGGCCGAGCGGCAGGCAATTACTCATACGGCCGTGCTTTCGGTGGGAATTATCTTGTTGGCATCGCTATTTGTGGGACAAGCCGTATTGAGCTTCTTCGGGATATCCATTCCCTCGTTTCGGGTTGCAGGTGGCATACTTATCTTCATCATTGCACTTTCCATGCTGCACGCCAGGGTCAACGAAACCAAACAGACGCGGGAAGAGTCTCATGAAAGCGCAAGCAAAGATTCGATAGCCGTGGTGCCGCTGGCCATCCCCGTGCTGGCCGGTCCAGGGGCAATCAGCACCGTCATACTCTATGCCCACAAAGGTAACAGCCTTGGGCACTACCTGTTGATTGCGCTGGATATCATGATTTTGGTGCTGATCCTGTATGCCGTGCTTAAACTAGTACCCGTGTTGTCCCGGCGCATCAGCCAGACAGGCATCAATATTTTTACCCGCTTGATGGGATTGATTCTGGCGTCGATTGCGGTGGAATTTATCGCCAATGGGCTAAAAGGCATGTTTCCTCAACTGGCGTGAACTGCCGGCGTTGAACATGACCATCGAGGATGTTTTGTGATTGAGGAGTAGGCAAGTGCCGGCAAATCTTGATGATAATTATCTCAATGTAATCAAATTGATTTCGGATCGGATCGTCAAGGCCCAGGCGCCGATACGCATTCTGGATGCCGCCAAGTGGCACCCGGCCGTCAAGGAGCAGTTTTTTGCCTCGGGCTGCAAGAAGATGCCCGATATTGACGCCACCTATTATCGGGAAAACTGCCCGCTTGGTTTCGACCCTACGGCCAAAAAACGGGAGTTTCACGAAATAGACCGTGACATCATGCGCCAGTTGGGCCAACTCAACCCTTTGACTCGCATCATGCGCCGTACCTGCCGGGAATACATTACTGTGGTTAGCATGCTTGAGCATCGTGGTACGCCGGATTTTGGCCAGTATTCCCAAGAGCTCTATGGCTCCTCGCTGGACGTATTCCATGCAGGCGATCCGAATGTGGCCAGCTTGGGCACCATGTTAGAGGCGACTCTTGAGAAAGTGCTTGAACATGACTCCATGAGTGCCGGTGAAAAAGTATTCAGCTCGGATCAGGCCGTTGATTTTCTTAACCGGAAAATGCAACAGGTATTTCCCAACAGTGGCGTCAGGGTTATCCCTGATGATGGCATTATCTCGGATGCGGCTGCCGGAACGGACTACATCAAGGTACGCAGGGATGCCACCTTTAATCAGCAAGACCTTGATGTGCTCGAAGTTCACGAAGGCTGGGTGCATCTTGGAACCACGCTCAACGGACTCGCCCAGCCATATTGTACGTTTCTCAGTAAGGGGCCGCCTTCGTCGACGATCACCCAGGAAGGATTGGCGGTGCTGACTGAAATCATCACTTTGCGTTCAAGTCCGTCACGGCTGAGCAAACTGGTACGGCGGGTGAGGGCGGTTACGTTGGCCGAGGAGGGGGCTGATTTCGTCGAAGTTTTCCGCTATCTCTGCGACCACGGCATGAGCGAAGATGACAGTTATGTGATTGCGTCTCGTGTTTTTCGCGGCAGCACGCCCGATGGAATGCCCTTCACCAAGGACATTTCCTATATCAAGGGCTTTATCCTGACCTACAACTTTCTGCGTTTGGCTGTTGCCAAAGGGCGGCTCGACCGCTTGCCATTGCTGTTTATGGGCAAAATATTGCTGGAAGACATTAAAATACTGGGTGATTTGCAAAAAGAAGGCATTCTGATTCCGCCTCCCTTTATCCCCCCGCATTTTGCTGACATGCGCGGACTGGTGACCTGGTTCAGTTTCAGTCGGTTCATTGGCAGTCTGAGTTTCGAGAAACTTGAGGCGGATTATAGTCATCTCATTGACTAGCATGCAGGCGCAAACGTAAGACTACACCCGCGAACAACCGGAGGTTGCGGTTTCATACCAGACAACATTTTTTGGCTTTTTTGCCACTGGCACACAGACAGGGATCGTTTCGGCCGGTGGGCAATGTCATCCAGCGTGGATCGCCATCAAGGTAAAACCACTGCTGATTCAACAAGACGAACCGAGACGTTTCGTGCAGGGCATGCCATTGGCGATTTACTACAAAGCGCGCGGTAAAGGTTACCGTGCCTGCCTCGCCAGTCACCCCTGTGTGTTCGATGCTCAGCTGTTTCCACCGGGTTTGTGCATCCGGTTCAAGCGAGGCAGGTCGCGTTGTAGGATGCCAGGTACCCAGCAGGTAATCATGCAGCCCAAGGGCAAAGGCACAAAAACGCGAACGCATGAGCGCTTCAGGGGTGGATGCCTTTAAGTATTGAGCGCAATGCGCCTGGTGAAACCTGCCACAACAAGCAAGGTAAGGCGCACCCAATCCGCACGGGCATGACCCTTTGAATTCGTTCATGTGTAAGATAGCCGGCTGATCAAAGGCAAAAATCGGGGCTTACCCCGCAAATCAAAGCTCCAGCGTAGTTTTTGTGCCATTCGTTGTAAACCCTAACAGCCAAATCAGGAACGAGCATGACAACCATGACAACTGCGGCGCCACTTTCTCGCAGAAACCGGGTAACCATTATCGGTGGCGGACCGGCCGGCCTTATGGCCGCTGAAGTGATCAGTGAACAGGGTATCGAGGTTGATCTCTACGACGCAATGCCATCCGTTGGTCGCAAGTTCTTGCTTGCCGGGGTAGGTGGCATGAACATTACCCACTCCGAAGATCTGGCACGCTTTCTCACCCGTTATGACAACCAAACCAATGCGTTTATCGCCAGCTTGCGCGGATTCAGCCCGCAAGCTATCCGCGAATGGGCAACAGGATTGGGGATTGCTACCTTTGTTGGCACCTCTGGCCGGGTATTTCCCAAGGAAATGAAGGCAGCTCCCTTGCTGCGCGCCTGGCTGTCACGGCTCAAAGCGGCTGGGGTGAGATTTCATGTCAGACACAAATGGCAGGGCTGGAACGCGGACGGCAAACTGGTCTTTGCCTATCCTGGCGGCGAAATCCAAATCGAGACGGACACACTGGTTCTGGCGCTCGGCGGCGCAAGCTGGAGTAAGCTCGGATCTGACGGTGCCTGGGTAACGCTATTGCGTGATAAACACGTTGACATCAGGCCGCTTGAGCCCGCCAATTGCGGTTTTGAAGTCGACTGGAGCGAACACGTCAAAACCACCTGTGCCGGCCTGCCGCTCAAAGGTATTCGTTTGTCAGTACAGGATTGCCAAGGCAAAGTACAGGACCGCCAAGGCGAGATGGTAATCACTCAGCACGGTCTTGAGGGCAGCCTGATATACGCGCTCTCGGCACCTATACGCCAGCAGCTGAAAGCACGGGGGCTGGCTGAAGTATATCTTGACCTGAAGCCCGGCAAAACAGCACAGGAACTACGCAGTCTTTTGTCTATGCCGCGTGGCGGTAACTCCATGTCGAATTACCTGCGAAAAAAAATCGGTCTCTCAAAACAGTACGTCAGTCTTTTGCGTGAACAACTGGGCAACAGTCAACTTCAGGATATTGATCAGCTTGTACAGGCGATAAAGGCTCTGAAACTAACCCTGCTGCGACCACGCCCGATCGACGAGGCCATCAGCACCGCCGGAGGCATTCGCTTCTCTGAATTAAACGGTGATTATATGTTGCGTCAGCTCCCCGGAGTCTTTTGTGCCGGCGAGATGCTGGACTGGGATGCGCCCACCGGTGGGTATCTGCTCAGTGCCTGCCTGGCTACTGGTCGAAGTGCGGGCAAGGGGGTTTTGAATTGGCTGAGCAGTCGTTAGGAATAAGGACTAACTATGGCAATCGATTATAGTATTTAACATAATATACATTATGCGAAGTTGCGTATCTGGACGGCGCAGTTGTGCATGATGATGGTTTGGGTCGCTTCGCTCGCCAAACAATCATTTGACGGCAGCCCGTTGGCTACTTGCGCTTCCAGTGCGCTGAGAAAACGTCTTTGCGCTTGTAATTACAGTTGACTGCAGCCTTGAGTCCGGTACTGATTGGTTTCATAGGTTTGATAAGAAAGCACTGATTCAGAGAAGCGTGCACGCACAGGCTGTCCTTGTTTTTGTTTGGCTTGATGGGCTGCGACCATCCCGCGGGTTTGTCTGACAGCCTGCTCTGGTTGGCTGGCTTGGTTGTCCTGGTCAACAAGGACATGGTATTCGTAACCGTCACGAGTCATAACTCGAGTCTTGGGGAGTCGTGCTTCCATCGGCTGATCACTGGCGAACAACTGAAAGGTTTCGTTGCCAAACGGCGCAATGACAAAAAAGCCGTCAAAAAGTGGTATAAAGCTGTTCAGGCTGGCAGCGTCGATTCGGCTGATAAAACGCTCAGGAGTGTTTGGTTCGCCAAAACCGTTGAGTTCGAGCAGGTATGAGAAACTTTCTTTTTCATTTCGGGTATGGCCAACAATATAAAACCAGCTGGGGCGGTTGGCCCGGACCAGCAGTTGCACCTGGTCACAGGCATTGAAAAATAACTGCCTCTGGCCTTTATCCGTGGTCAACTCGGCGCGGTATTGACCATCTTGGGCGTAGCCGTGTTTTACGAGATAATCAAAGTCCCGATGTTGCGGATGCGGGTCGTACTGGGTGTAGGCCGATGGGTCGAGTAGCAATGTTTTATAGTGCAGGGTGTTGCCGTGCAAGTCTTTCAGGGCCATATTCAAGCGCACGCCATTTTTTACCACCTCGTACTGGCCTGACAGCTCGTAGTCGGCCTCGCTGTTACGACCAACCAGGTGATCAAGCAAATAGCGGCTCAGCTCAGCGTGTAATGCCCGCCCCAACGGGGTGACTTCATTCACACCCAAAGGGGTGGGTGCCTTGAGAAGAATCCGCTGCTGTCCAATGCCCTGCCCGATCACCTGCGCGGCGGTACTCAGGCTCTTTACCTGCTGGTGCTGTGCTTCCAGTTGTTGCAACAACTCTGCGCGACTGGCAGGCAAAGCGGCCACATTCGACTTTCCGCCGGTGAAGAAATTCAGCACAACACGGTATTTTTCATAACTATCAATCGCCTGCAGCATTCGGTTGAGTCGTTGGTAGTGATCAGCTTCGGGCTCTTGTTGCATTACCAGCAGTTCTTGCTTCAGGTGCGCCACTTCATCGTCCATTTTGGCCAAATACAAGGCCGTAGCTGCCTCGGTGTCGAGTGACGCCTGGCAAGTGGGTTTGCCGAATTGTTCATCACATTCGACCTTTGCACCCATCAGTGGCAAGTCCGTGTGGGTCGCAATGGTCTGGCTGAACGCGCTGCCCTGTGCTTCGGATTGCTGAATATCGGCAAGGCTTTCCACGCGTACGAATATCTGTCCGGCAAGATCGGAAAGTGCCAGTTCACGCGCATGCGCTTGAAGATCGGCCACACCTTCACCGATCATCATCCGCGCCTGGACCGGCAAAATACTCAGGCAGGTGGCGATTATGAGAATCCTGAGGAGGGGTTGAAGTGTCATTGGCTTGATTCCTTTATTATTTGCGAACTGCTCATTGAGACAGGTCGGTTAGTGCTATCGCGATTAAGACGGCCATCAGCCCTGTTCAACACGAACGCAGCAGCGTGCTCAATGCACGGCTTGATTCTGCTCACAATTGGAAAATGCCCTCCAGCTACGGAAGGCGATTATATACTGCATCAATCCTGCTCAGCCGCATACCCTTGAACTTGGATGCGTCAAGCCAAAATGCATCACAGGCCTATCGATAAATAGTCATCGGGCGATACTTGCTGTAAGCTGCACGGCCGCCTTCGTTGGCAAATGTCGTAACTTTCCAGGTTCATATTCATGAGTTTTTCATCGTTAGGCTTGTCGCCCGAACTGACACAGGCCGTCATGGCACAGGGTTACCAAACCCCTACCCCTATTCAAATGCAGGCTGTCCCGCCAATACTCAAGGGGCAAGATGTGATGGCTGCGGCACAAACAGGCACAGGCAAAACGGCGGCCTTTACTTTGCCGCTACTGGAGCGTCTTGCCTGCGGTAACCCTGTCAAACCCAATCATATTCGTGCACTGATATTAACACCCACAAGGGAACTGGCAGCACAGGTAGCCGAAAGCGTTGAAAAGTATGGTAAAGGGCTGCATCTGCGTTCGGCTGTGGTTTTTGGTGGAGTAAAAATAAATCCGCAAATGATGAAATTACGACGCGGCGTGGATGTGCTGATTGCAACCCCCGGGCGATTGCTTGACCTTCACAATCAAAACGCCGTCAAGTTTGGCACACTTGAAATTCTGGTTCTGGACGAAGCTGATCGCATGCTGGATATGGGCTTTATTCAGGATATCAAACGCATACTGGCCTTATTACCCGCCAAAAGACAAAACCTCTTGTTCTCTGCAACCTTTTCAAGCGAGATTCGCTCACTGGCACGAGGTTTGATGAATCAGCCGGTAGAGATCTCGGTTAGCCCAAAAAACGAAACCGCTGCTACGGTAACCCAATGGATATGCCCGGTCGACAAAAAACAAAAGCCGGCATTACTGTTACACCTTGTCGAAACGCAGAAATGGGAGCAGGTGCTGGTGTTTACCAGAACAAAGAAAGGTGCGGACAGACTGGCCCGCTTTATGGAATCCAAAGGGATCAATGCCGCCGCAATTCATGGCGATAAAAGTCAGGGCTCAAGAACCAAGGCGTTAGCAGAATTCAAGAACGGCACAACCAAAATGCTCGTAGCAACAGATATTGCAGCTCGCGGTCTGGATATCAATCAGCTTCCTTTAGTAGTGAACTTTGATCTCCCCTCCGTGGCCGAAGACTACGTTCACAGAATAGGTCGTACCGGACGTGCTGGCGCCGGCGGCCAGGCTGTTTCTCTAGTAAGTGCCGATGAAGTGGAGCAACTTCAGGATATTGAGCGCTTCAGCAACAAATTGTTAAAGCGAGTGACTGTTGATGGCTTTGAGCCGGTGCACGATGTACCCGCTACTCGCTTGCTCAACCGCCCGCTAACTGCCAGAAAACCAAAAAAACCGAAGGTGAACCATAGAGATGGTCAGCGCTCGGGGGAAATTGCCACAGGACACAAAGTGACCGGTGCACCCAAAAGAACACCAAGGAGCGGCCAAGCGATCACTAAAGGGAAGAATCCGGGAAGACCATCGACGAGCCGCAAGCCATCCTCCAAGTGATGTGGTAACAGACATAGGGTGCCGCAAGCACCCATCTCACCAGAGGTTCAATACTCAGCGGTAATCCGCGCACAGATCGACTTGCTGTCACAGAAACAGGTTCGGCTGAACGCAAAAAAAAAAGACAAGATAGAATATCTTGTCTTTTCAAATCTAAACCTTAAACAACTAGCCTAGTCTCAATACCTCGAGGGTACTTAGATAGCTACGATGTTTTCAGCTTGTGGGCCTTTTTGGCCTTTGGTCACGGTGAAAGACACTTTTTGTCCTTCAACCAAAGTTTTGAAACCAGTACCAGAAATGGCGCTGAAATGTGCGAACACATCAGGGCCATTTTCCTGCTGAATGAATCCAAAACCTTTTGATTCGTTAAACCATTTTACGGTGCCAGTAGTAGTTGACATAGTCATTTCCTGTAAATCTAAAAAATAAGAGGGTTAATGCTGGAAGTGTTTTCTATGACTTATGAAAAACAGGACGAGAACTAAAACTAGAACTTCGAAATGGTGTACATAAATATAGGCTTACTTTCAAGCTGGTGACCATTCTATGCCAATGGTGCCAGAAGTCAACAAATACTTGATGCACACACACTAATGGTTTTTTGAGGTGGCGGCAAGGCAGGGAACAGCGTGCTTTTCACAACCGGTGCTCACACCTTACAATGGCTATCCTGTTAGCTTTGGCGCCTTGTTTATCCGTATATTATTCATGTCGGTTGCCGAACGTTGAAACACTCCGATCACTTATCAGAGGATATGATGCATGGAAGCCTTTGTGCTCTCCCAGCGTGCCAGCTTGAAAAATTCCACACTTGCGGCGCTGGAAACGAGCGAGTGTTTATTGGCTATTGACTTACCAGAATTGACGTTTCAACTGCAGATTAAAAATCCAAACGGCTATTTGCTGCGAGACAATCGGCTCTTCTGGGTGCTTGGCCGACCTGAACTCGACGTCACTTCGGCCAGCAGGAACGAACTGCTGGATGTGTTGGCCACGAACTATGCCACGCAAGGGGAGTTCGCGTTTGAAGCCTTGGTTGGGCACTTTGTTGCGGGCGTCATTGATGTTCCCGGCGAACGCATCATCATAGTTAACGACAAGTTCTGCACCATTCCGGTGTATTACCATCGTAGTGATTGCCTTTTCGGCGCATCCACGCAGCTTAAGCGCTTGCTTGAAGCAACCGCCCTGCCCCGAGCACTGAACCATCAGGCGATTTTTAACTACATCTATTTCCATTGCATTCCTGCCCCTCTCACGATTTATGATGGTGTTGGCAAACTGGAACCGCACCGGTTGCTCAACAGTCGAATTGGCGCCGACTTTTATGTAAGAAGCTATTGGAAACCGGTATTTCACGAAGAAACGCGTCAATCAAGCATCTCTTTGGCACAAGCACTACGGAAAAACCTTGCGTTGGAGATAGGTAAATGTGCGTCCGAGGGTCATAAGACAGGCGCATTTCTCAGCGGGGGGCTCGACAGTTCAACGGTGACTGGCTATTTGGCCGACCTCAAGGAAACACCGGTCAAAACCTTTACCATCGGTTTTTCGGAGTCAGGTTACGACGAAAGTGCCTATGCTGACATAGTCGCCAAAGCCTTCAACACCGACCACCACGTAAGATATGTGACGCCCGAGGATATTTGCTCGGCACTACCCGATATTGCAGCGTATTTTGACGAACCTTTCGGCAACTCCTCCGCCCTGCCCGCGCTATTTTGTGCGCGCGAAGCCAAAGCAAACGGAGTAGACATCATGCTTGCGGGCGATGGTGGCGATGAGTTGTTTGCAGGCAATGACCGTTATGCCAAACAGAAGCTGTTCCTGTATTGGGAGCGCCTGCCGGACAGCCTGAAATGCTCCGTAAAGGCGGCAGTAAG
>JBFHRO010000060.1:0-15708 GCA_041591635.1 Oleiphilaceae bacterium
GCGCGTATTCTACAGCACCACTTCTCACTGTCAACTCTTTTTTTCAGCCTTCGCAGGCCTCAAAACCGCTCACAGCCACATCGCTCAACATCAATTAAAATCAAATATAACCAATGTAAAACAATGTGTTACAAATCCATCCCCTCAACCCGGGAAACCCCGTCTCAAGGAGGTGCGCATTCTACCTGATATCAAATTGATGTCAACCTTCAAACACACAGGATTTTAGTATGGAACATAGCTGCCAAAAGGCAAGCTCAACCCGCCACCGAAGCAACAATTTTTTGCCTAACATGCTTTGCCTTGGATACAGCCTCATCCAGAGTCTTTCCCATGGCCAAACCAACACCCATTCTTCGACGACCACTGAGCGACGGCTTGCCAAATAACCTCAGATCTGTATTTGGCTCGCTTAATGCTTCAGCAAGGCCAGAATAGCTAATGCTGGTTCCAACACCCGCAACAAGCAAGGCAGATGAAGCGCAAGCGCCCCGCTGCACGATTTGCGGAATCGGCAACCCCAGAATCGCGCGGGCATGCAGCGCAAACTCTGAAAGATTCTGCGAGATCAGGGTAACCAAGCCTGTATCATGGGGCCTGGGTGATACTTCACTGAACGTAACCTGATCGCCCTTCACAAAAAACTCAACACCAAAAACCCCAAGACCGCCGAGCGCACCGACGACCGAGCGAGCCATCCGTTTGGCCTCATCGAGTGCGGTCTGCGTCATTGGCTGAGGCTGCCAGGATTCACGATAGTCGCCATCTTCTTGTACATGTCCAATTGGATCACAGAAGCTTATTCCACCAGCGTGACTTACCGTGAGAAGGGTTATTTCATAATCAAACTCGACGAGACTCTCAACAATGATCATTCCTCCACCAGCACGACCACCCTGCTGCGCATAGCTCCAGGCTGATTCCAGTTGCTCGACAGCATGCACGATTGTTTGACCCTTTCCTGACGAACTCATCACCGGCTTAATGACCACAGGCAAGCCAATATCAGAAACCGCTGCCAGCAACCCATCAAACGTCTGAGCAAAGCAATATCGCGATGTTCGCAACCCCAACTCTTCTGCGGCCAGGCGACGAATACCCTCCCGGTTCATGGTCAGATGCACAGCTCTTGCGGATGGAACAATTACATACCCCTCAGCTTCCAGCCTGACCAATTCGGACGTCGCTATCGCCTCAATTTCCGGGACGACCAGGTCTGGATTTTCTGCTTCGATCACCGATCTGAGCTGTGCCGGATCCAACATATCAATTACATGAGATCTATGTGCTACCTGCATCGCAGGGGCATTGGGATAGCGGTCTATTGCCGTCACCTCCACCCCCAAACGCTGCAATTCAATTACCAGCTCTTTTCCCAACTCGCCTGCACCACACAGCAAAACCTTTGTGGCTGTCGCGGAAAGCGGCGTCCCAATGGTTATCATTACTTCCTCTCCTGCACCGGTTGTACTAGAAAACTGTTGGATTCACGGTGCGCCACACGAGCCAACACGTCCATCCGCTCATTGGCCGACATTTCCCCCCAACGGCTAATCTCACCTCCCGAGCGAAAACAACCAATACAAATATCCTGCTCATTTAAAGCACAAATTCCTACGCATGGCGAGTTAACGCCAACACTATCGCGCAAACCTGGATTACTGCTCACCACTTTACACTCCGCACAAAACCGAGACATCGCAACAACATAAACAACAAGCTTCGAGAGAATACAGTTTACTTTACGCCACGCCGGGTTTTCTGAATACTTGGCGTTTTTACAGACACGAAATCAAGGCTCAATAATGAAGTTCTGCAATCAGTGCGGCAACCTTGTCGAAAGAAAAGTTCCCGTAGGGGATTCACGCATGCGATATGTGTGCACTCAATGCAACACCATTCATTACGAAAACCCCAAGATCGTATCGGGCACCCTGCCGCTGCATCAAAGCAAAATACTGTTATGTAAGCGCGCTATTGAACCACGAAAAGGCTACTGGACACTGCCGGCAGGATTTATGGAAAACCAAGAGTCAACGGTAGAAGCTGCAATTCGCGAAACGTGGGAAGAAGCGAGAGCAGAGGTGGACATCATTAACCTCTACACCATCATCGATGTCCCCCAAATCAATCAGGT
This sequence comes from Oleiphilaceae bacterium, assembly GCA_041591635.1. GTDB lineage: Bacteria > Pseudomonadota > Gammaproteobacteria > Pseudomonadales > Oleiphilaceae > JACKOD01. Next base: position 2,138 of record JBFHRO010000060.1, read on the forward strand.
ACACCTGTTTTTTCTGGCAAATCTCACAAGCCCGAATTTTTCGGCCGGCGAAGAAAGCCTCGAAGTGGATCTGTTCGATCTGGATGCCATACCCTGGTCCGATATCGCCTTTCCAACAGTCTCCGAAACACTAAAACAGTATCAGATCGATCATGAAAAACAGGAAGGCTTTCCCCTGCATACGAAGTCCATCCGGCGCCCTGCAACTCGCGTCAAGAGTTGATTTTGTAATACTCAAAAGCAGGCTCTTCATAGGGATGAACCTGCCTTAATACCTGCAAGGCAACCTGTATCAAATGATCTTCAACAACCATTTCGACCTTGAACTCCGGAATGCGCTCGACGACCCCTTTTGCACCCACAAACGGCTGACTGGCTTCGTTAGCGCGAAATTGTCCCTGCCCAAGAACCTGCCAACAGCAAGAATCGTAATTACCCATTCTCCCGGCGCCAACCGCGAAAAGGGCCGATTTGACATCCTCCACCTGATCAACAGGCGCATAAAACGATAGTTTATACATAACCGGGGTCACACGTATCGAACGCCTCAAAAGGCGCAAAACGCCACGAAATACTCACAGCCTCGGTGGATATCTTTGTGGATAGAATATGCGCAAAACACCAAATCTTAATAAAATCAAGAAACATGGCAATCTGATCAAAAGTTATTCCGAGACACTTTCTCTTTTATATCATGAGGATATATGCACATTCAGAAAACACTCAGTGAACTATAGTCCAGGAATAATGGTTTTTTGTTTACTGACTCAATGTGCATAAGAATCACTCTGGGTATACAGTTCTAAACCCGCCACAGAGCTAACCGAACCATTTTCGGGCATTGGCAAACATGCGAAACCAGGGGGCATTTTCACCCCATGCCTCGGGGTGCCACGAATTCTGAACCGTTCGGAACACGCGCTCAGGATGAGGCATCATAATAGTGACACGGCCATCCACCGATGTAACACCCGTAATACCCACAGGTGAGCCATTCGGATTTGCAGGGTAGCGTTCAGTGATAACACCATGGTTGTCTATGTACTGAAGGGCAATCAAACCCGCTGTTTGCAGTCGCGTCAAGACTCCCGCATTGGCAAACTCTGCCCGACCCTCTCCATGCGCGACAGCAATAGGAAGACGAGAACCCGTCATACCCTGCAAGAAAGCGGAATGGGTGTTTCCTATCTCCACCATGGCCACGCGGGCCTCAAACTGCTCGGAGCGATTGCGTACAAAGTGTGGCCACAATTCAGCGCCAGGAATCAGAGCTTTGAGATTGGACAGCATTTGGCAACCGTTACAGACGCCGAGTGTCAGCGTATCGGTTCGTTCAAAAAAACGTGAAAACTCTTTACGCACGGTCGCATTAAACAAAATCGACTTGGCCCAACCTTCACCGGCCCCCAACACATCACCGTAAGAGAATCCACCACAAGCAACGAGCGCGTTAAAAGTATCAAGCGACACCGAGCCAGAAAGAATATCACTCATATGCACATCAATTGCCGAGAAACCGGCACGGTCAAACGCGGCGGCCATTTCGACCTGCCCATTCACCCCCTGTTCCCGCAGCACAGCAACCTTTGGCCGAGCCCCCGTATTGATGAACGGCAAGGCGATGTTTTCGTGGGGATCAAAGCTTAACTTGGCATGCAAGCCGGGATTGGATTCATCCAGAATCCCGTCAAACTCTTGCTGGGCACATTCAGTGTTGTCCCGAATTGCCTGTAGCTGATAACTGGTTTCCGACCACAAGCGCTGGAAATAGACCCGGGAGTTCGCCAGCACAGGCTCATCATCGAACAGAAAGCGAATTTCATCTGCATCGTTGATATTGCCAATCACCAGCGTGTGCTCTCCCAAACCGGCCGCGCTGAACTGGGCCAAGACGAACTCCGTATCCTCGGCGCGCACCTGGATGACGGCTCCCAACTCCTCGTTAAACAGTTCACTGGCAAAATGCTTCTTTTCTTCGGCCAGTAGATCCAGTCTGACATCAATGCCGACCTTGCCTGCAAATGCCATTTCACACAGCGTCACGAACATGCCGCCATCGGAGCGATCGTGGTAAGCCAGCAGCTTTCCATCGGCATTCAATCCCTGGATCACCGCGAAGAAGGCCTTGAGATCTTCCGGATCATCCACGTCAGGCGCAACAGCCCCCGCCTGACGATAAACCTGAGCCAGTGCCGATCCCCCCAGGCGATTCTGACCATTGGCCAGATCAATCAGGATAATGTCCGTGTTGCCTTCTACTGACTTGAGCTCTGGCGTCAGTGTCTGGCGCACGTCTGCAACCGGGGCAAATCCCGATACGATCAGTGACAAAGGTGCAACAACCGACTTTTGCTTGCCGTTTTGCTCCCATACCGTTTTCATCGACATGGAATCCTTGCCTACCGGTATTGAAATCCCAAGCTGCGGGCACAAGTCCATACCGACCGCCCTGACTGTCTCGTACAGGTTTTCATCTTCTCCCGGGTGCCCTGCTGCAGCCATCCAGTTAGCCGACAATTTCACATCAGACAGCTTTTCGATCCGCGCCGCCGCAATGTTGGTAATGACTTCACCGACGGCCATACGACCAGACGAGGGCGCATCCACAACCGCAATCGGTGTGCGCTCCCCTATTGCCATAGCCTCTCCGGCATAACCGTCAAAGCTTGCCGCCGTCACAGCCACATCGGACACCGGCACCTGCCAAGGCCCAACCATTTGATCTCTGGCAACCAGCCCGGTCACCGATCTGTCACCAATAGTGATCAAAAAGCTTTTGCTGCCCACCGCAGGCAATCTGAGGATCCTCTGCGCAGCCTCGTTGATATCAATGGCTGTCGCGTCAAAGATGGATTTAGTGAAGGCTTTGCGTGCAATGCTGCGCTTCATTTTGGGCGGTTTGCCAAAAAGCACCTGCATGGGCAAATCGACTGGTGCGTCGTTGAAATGAGAGTCTGTCACCTGCAAATGCAATGCTTCCGTAGCCTGTCCCACAATGGCATAGGGGCAACGTTCGCGCCTGCAGATCTCCTCGAAGCGGGATAAGTCCTCCGGCTCAACCGCCAGCACATAACGCTCCTGTGATTCGTTACACCAGATCTCCAGGGGTGCCATTCCTGGTTCATCATTAGGAACCTGCCGCAGATCGAAGCGACCACCGCGCCCGCCATCTTTTACGAGTTCAGGAAACGCATTGGAAAGCCCCCCCGCGCCTACGTCGTGAATAAAGGCAATGGGGTTTTGTTCGCCCAGTTGCCAACACCTGTCAATCACTTCTTGACAGCGGCGCTCCATCTCGGGATTTTCACGCTGCACCGAAGCAAAATCCAGATCCTCGCAGCTTGCCCCGGAATCCATAGACGATGCCGCACCGCCGCCCAACCCGATTAACATCGCGGGCCCGCCCAGCACGATCAGTCGTGCCGTTGCAGAGAAACCGTCCTTCTGGACATGGCCGGAACGAATATTTCCCATCCCTCCTGCGAGCATGATGGGCTTGTGATATCCCCTTACCTCCAACCCATTGGGCCCTGCAACCTCTTCTTCGTAGGTTCTGAAATAACCGCAAAGATTCGGCCGCCCAAACTCATTATTGAAGGCAGCCCCGCCAAGCGGGCCCTGGATCATAATATCCAGAGCCGAAGTGATTCTCCCCGGTTTACCGAAATCACCCTCCCACGGCTGAACAAAACCGGGAATTCGTAGATTCGAGACTGAAAACCCAGTGAGCCCCGCTTTTGGCTTTGCCCCCTTGCCCGTCGCCCCCTCATCTCTGATTTCACCCCCGGCACCCGTGGACGCTCCCGAAAACGGCGAGATCGCCGTAGGGTGATTGTGCGTTTCCACCTTCATCAAGATATGTATGGGTTCTTGCTGACTATGGTATTCACGGGTTTGCGGATCGGGGAAAAAGCGTCTGGCAACAGAGCCCTCGATGACAGCAGCATTGTCCTTGTACGCCGACAAGACACCACCAGGATTGCTTTCGTAGGTGTTCTTGATCATGGCGAACAGCGATTTATCTTGCTCTTCCCCATCAATATCCCAGGAAGCATTAAATATTTTGTGGCGACAATGCTCAGAGTTCGCCTGGGCAAACATCATAAGCTCCACATCGGTGGGATCGCGCTTGAGCTCTAAAAAGGCCTTGACCAGATAATCCATTTCATCATCGGCCAATGCCAGGCCCAGCCTCGCATTGGCACTTTCCAATGCCTGCCGGCCATAAGAAAGCACATCCACACGAGACAGGCTTTTAGGCTCGCCATGCCGAAATAACAACTCAGCTCCGGCAACCTCATGAAAAACGGACTGGGTCATTCGGTCGTGCAGCAACGCCGATATCCTTTGTCTGCTATCCACGCCCAGCTTGTTGCTTGCGCTGCGCACGTAATACGCCACCCCACGTTCGATTCGCTGGATTTCCACAAGTCCGCAATTGTGTGCAATATCGGTGGCCTTGCTCGACCAGGGGGAAATGGTGCCAGGGCGAGGCACCACCAGGAACAAGGTTCCTGAGACTGCCTCTACCGCTGCTTTCGGGCCGTATTGAAGAAGCTGGTTCAGTGTATTCAGGGATGAGGCATCCAGCGTTCCCCGTGTATCCACGAAGTGCATGTATTCCGCGTAAACACCCTCTACTTCCGGGCATTCCCTCTGGATTAAAGTGAGCAGTTTCTGGTTACGAAAAGCAGACAGCGCGGGAGCGCCTCGCAGTTCCAACATCGTTAGTCTTAGCCTCTTAAGGGTGTTGGCAGGAAGCCGCGTATGATACTCGAAAGCCACTCGCACATACAGACTGGTATGGGCGTAAAACCAGACACGCCATCATTCAAGATGCGGACACAACAACACAGCCTCCGCGCTCGACCCTTCTTGTAAAAACGTGCTTATTTCATCAAATTGCAAACTATAGCGCTTGAATTTTGATCAAGCTAAAGGAACAATTCAATCAGGCATACTGGATAGTAAATTTCGCCAGCAGGGATTTTGCTGACACAAGGCTGAAGCATGGATAGGCACCTAATGAGTAAATGCGGCTTTATAACGCAAACCGGTGATGTAACCTTGGCATACAGGCACCTTCGCGCTCTGGTTTCGCACCCGTCCGGATCACTGAAACAGCGGTTTGGCTGGCTCCTGATCGGGTTTCTGACACTGTTTCTGACAGGCTGCATCAAGCAGTCGAGCCTGGACAAGGTGCAACAAGAGGGCGTGTTGCACATAGTTACCCGCAACGCCCCGGCTATCTATTTTGAAGACAAGGATGGCCCTGCCGGTCTGGAATATGAGCTTGCAAAACTTTTTGCCGATGAGCTGGGCGTTGAGTTGCGGGTACGTGTGGCGCCAGATCAGCAGGAAATAGAACGAATATTAAATGCCGGATTTACCAACTTTGCCGCTGCCGGCATTGCCTCACTACAACAAACATCGCCAAAATACCGCTTGTCACCCGCCCATTCGGAAGCCCCTCTGCTTGTCATTTATAAGGTGGGAGACTATCGCCCGCGAGAACTGCAGGATTTGGCGGGCCGGCGAGTGGTGATACCTGCCTCAAGAGCCTACGGCGATGCCCTGCGGCGCCTGCAGCAAGAGATGCCGGAACTGACATGGGACGAAAGCAATGAAACCGACATTTCTGAAATCTTGCGTCAGGTCGCCGAGGACGAAATCGACTACACCCTGATCGATGCATCTACGCTGGCGCTCTACCAAGCTTTTTATCCGCGCGCCCAGGCGGCCTTCGAAGTGCCGCTTACCGTCGAATTCTCCTGGCAGTTCAGCAACAAGGAAGATGGCTCACTGGTCGAGCGTTCGCGGCGTTTTTTCGCACGCATCCAGCAAGATGGCACACTGGATCACTTGCGAGAGCGCTATTTCGGTCACGTAGGGCAGCTGAATTACGTTGACGCCCGAACCTTCAAACACCACATCGATACTCGCTTGCCAAAATTCCAGCGCTTTTTTGAAGAGGCGGCGAACAATGAAAATGTGGACTGGCGGCTTATTGCAGCCATGGGGTATCAGGAATCACACTGGCGTCCGCTCGCCAAATCGCCCACCGGGGTCAGAGGTCTTATGATGCTGACCCAGGCGACTGCTCAGTACGTAAATGTCAGCGACCGACTGGATCCGCGGCAAAGCATCTTTGGTGGCACTACGTACTTTCGGAAAATACTTGACCGGATACCTGAACGGGTGGTGGAGCCTGACAGAACCTGGTTCGCCCTGGCAGCCTACAATGTTGGTTACGGACACCTTGAGGATGCACGAATATTGACGCAAAAAGCCGGCTACAATCCGGACAAGTGGGCCGACGTCATGAATCATCTGCCGCTACTGCAAAAAAAGAAATGGTACTCCCAAACCCGCCATGGATACGCCAGGGGTGAGGAGCCTGTTCGTTATGTTCAAAACATTCGGCGCTATTACGATGTTCTTTCGTTTACGACAGATCAAATCGCTGCGAAAAAGAACGCCCAGGATGAAATTGATCATCAAGCTCAAATCAACCTGGAAGCCGCGCTGGACAAGCAAACTGCCGAACTGGCACTGCCAGACCCGCTGCGCAGCATCCCTCCCGCGCTGTGAACTGCTCAATCACAGGCCTCATCAGCACCTGACGCATCGCTGTGGCGAATCACTGACAGCGCTGTTTCCAGGGGAAATCCTCTGGAGAGCAGGTAACGAATGCTTTTTTGGCGTGTTTTCAAATCCGGCACGGCGGTGCCTTTGAGTTTTTTACGCAGCAACGCCGCTGCACAAGCCCGCCAGTCCGTCTCCAGACTGTCAATAACATGCATCACTGTGTCCGCGTCAACCCCTTTACGACGCAACTCAGCTTCAATCCGAATCGGACCAAAGCCTGCTTCAGCCTTGTGTTCGGCATACAGGGTCCCAAATCGCTGGTCATTTACATACCCACACTCAACCAGCTCATCCAGGACTTGCTCGATCACCTGGATTCCAGAATGCCGGTCATACCTTTCATCGCTCCCGCTGCCGGCCACCTTGTCGATAACAGCGATCATCAACTTTTCTGCCAGAGCCGCCCGCGGCAACTCACGCCCGGCAATCAACGCCAGGGCCTTGGCAAGCACAGCCCGTTTAAGGTCCACGTCCATCAATGAGAACTCCTGATGTTTTTTCAATTCCCGTAAAACAACAAATCCCTGCATTTCGAAAAACTGCATTGCACGGTAGACTATGTGCCGCTTCTTTAACCATTAAAACTCGTTAAACCGTTAAGACTACTTGATCAGCCAAGTAGCACAACAGTCGCCCGGCTTGTCGCTAAAATATTCGTCAAGTCTGTCTAAGGCTTTGTTAGCTGCATTGATCACCATGGACAGATAATCAGTGCTTTTCCCTAGGTGAATAACTATATGACATCCCTGCTCAAGCGTTTATTCAAGATTGGAAAAAAACCTCCTGCGCCGGCCAAGCCACATAAAGCACCTGCAACAAACAAAACCGCTGGCCAGGCTCACCTGTCAACAACGCCCTCGCTTGCGAACAAAAGCAGCCAGCAGCCATTGAATGCGATCCAGACATTGCACGACCTTGGCAAGCTATCGCTGGAAAACACTCAGTTACGTCCCCTGATAGAAGAGCGCGCCCTTACTCTGATTAACCAGCCGAACTTTGATTTTTTCAATCACGTAGCGGACATCCGGTCACTAATCACACACTCCTCCACTGGCTCACGCTGGAGCGACATTATTAAGAAGCTCCCACCAGAGGCATTGACCACCCTCGCCACCGAAGCCAGGCTGGCAGAGTACCGGGTTCAGGCGGCCGAACTGATTGATGACGAAAACACGCTCGAATCGCTTGAAAAGCAGGCGAAAAACAAAGACAAACGCGTTTTTCAGATTGCTCGCAAAAAATTGCACGCTCTAAGAGATGCAAAGCGTCAGCATGACGAGGCGCAACAGCGGCTCAGGCACACATTGGACCAGTTCGCCGGCCTGTTGCGAGCCGAAGCAGACAAGATGTACGAGCCAAAGCTGCAACTGCTGCACAAAAAATGGCAGGAAGATTGTCATGCTGCGCTTGCCTCCGACCAACGCGAATACAACGATCTCAAGGTGTTGTGCCAACACAAACTCGATGAAGCCAAAAAGCTCGCAGAACAGGCACGACTTCGCCAGTCGCTTATCGAGACCCAGCGCGAAGAGCGGGCGGCTGCCCTGGGCGCACTCAAGGATACGCTGGAGCGCTTCACCCATACCTGCTGCGAGAGCAGCGAAATTGCCGCCCTTGACGCACTGATAAAAACGCAAGAAAACCGATGGAATGAAGCCTGCCAAGCTCAAGACCCATCCTCCAGCGAAACCAGCGAATTCCGGCAGCGGGTGGCGACACTTAAAGAGTATCGCGATTCGACCAATGCTTTTTGGACACACAGTGAAGCCATCGAACGCTGCATGCAAAACCTCATCGACAACCCGGCTAACGAGGCATATGTAAACGACCTGAGTCGCCAACTCAATCAATTGGTGTGGCCCGCGGGCTACGCAAAACCAGCTGCTCTAACACAAGCTTACGAACTGCTTCAACGCAGCCAGCCAGTCGCTCCCGTGGCTTCGAAAAAAAATGAGCACAAGATCAATGCAGATATTGCCGAGTGCATCCAGTTGCTGGAAAAAGCACTTGATTCGCGCAGTTTGAAAGAATCGCAACAGCACGCCAAGCGCCTGTATGCTTCGTTGCAATCAGCCCCCGCTGAGCTGAAAAAACGCTATGCGCCCGCCATGGCGAGACTGATGGCAGCCCTCGACGACCTCAAGGACTGGGCGGGATTTGCGACCAACCCAAAACTCGAAGAACTCTGTACAAACATGGAGCTTCTTTGCGCCACAAGCATTGAGCCTCAGTTAAAAGCCGAGAAAATCAAACTCCTGCAACAAGAGTGGAAACAGCTCGGTGGCAGTGCCAATCAGCAACTTTGGGAGCGTTTCAAGCTTGCGTCCGACAGGGCGTTTGAACCGTGCAAACGCTTTTTTGAAGAAGAGAAAGCGCTAAAAAGTACCAACCTTGCCAAGCGAGAAACTATCTGCACTGAACTGGAGATGTTTATTCGCCACAACAATTGGACTCAAGCCAATTGGAAGGCCGTCGAGGAAATTGCCCAAGCGGCGCGTCAGGACTGGAAAGCGGCCTACCCGATAGAATTCAAAAACAACCGCGAAGTACAGAAAAAGTTCAATGTACTTCTCGGTGAACTCGATGAAAAGCTTAACAACGAGCGCGAGCAAAACAAACAAAAGAAACAAGCCCTGATCACCCAGGCACAGGCCTTGACTCACGACACCGATATTGCCCACGCAATCCGGCAGATCAAACTGCTTCAAGCACAGTGGAAATCCATCGGAATCACGCACCACAAAGATGATCGCCAATTATGGAAAACCTTTCGCACCCATTGCGACCAGGTGTTCTTGCAGCGCGATGAACTGAACATGAGAGAAAAGGACAAGGCCAGCGCTGCCACCGACGCCGCAAATCAACTCATTGCCAAGCTCCAGCATTTGAGTCAGGCAGATTGCGTCGACGAACTCGAAAGACAACTCACAATGGCGCGCCAGGAAATGGAGTCATTGGCCGCAATTCCTGGTGTCCAACGCGAGCAAATTCAGCAGGCGTTGCTTCAAATCACCAACCGCCTCGACCAATTACGTAAATCAGCACGACACAAAGAAACGCTGACCATGTGGCAAGAAATTGCCCGCAAATCCCAGCTGTGTCTGGAAAAATATCAGACACCCTCAATGAATCTCAGTGATGGGGAATACCAGTCACGTATTTCGCTCCCACCACCGGTAGAAACACGGCTAGCCTCACTCAGAGACAAAACAACGACAGCCACCTTGCCATTAACCGGTGACGCGGCCGAGGATCGTGCGCAATATCTCTGTCTTCTGGCAGAAATACTCGCCGGAATAGAATCGCCGCCCGAATACCAGGCTCAACGAATGCAAATTCAGGTGAATCGTCTCTCCGGCGCTTTTAATACGGCCAATCAAGCAGCATCAACACCTCAAGACGTTGCGGAAGCCGCTCTTGAATGGTATGAACTCATCGGTATTTCCAGTGCATCGAGAACCACTCAAGAAGCACGCATCCAGGCGGCGGTAAAAGCCTCAATCGGATCGAGATAGACCCCGGGAGTAACCCGCACCGTCGAGGGCACTTTGGCGGTGCGGGTTCTACTAATTGCGATCACTGCTGGTTACATACTCAAGGGCGTCCTCAGTCGCCTTTCGTACTTTGTCCCGCATCTCTTTGGCTTCAGCCGGCGACAGATAATAAATCATGTCGACTTCATGGCGGATATACCTGGGTGGCAGATGGTTTAAGGCCACGCAGACAATATCGCCGAGCGTATCCTCGTCGGGCTCTGTCAGTTTGCGTACACGCAAAATGTCGGCAAGCTCCTCGAGAACCATAGGTTCATAGTAATTCTGAATCGTATCCAAAATAGACATGCAGGTTTCCTGTTATGGCATCACGGGTGGCGTATTACTACTGATCAACTTAGATAATAACAAGCGGGTTAGCAACTCTCTGTCGGTGAATGAAGCGCAGTCGTCCAAAAAAAATGGCACTCCAATTGCATAAAAATCAGCAGGCATTCGAAATCTGGATGGAGATTCAGCCATGGCACTAGATCCCTCTCTCAAACAGCAAAGCATCTCTAGTCTGCAACCAAATCCCGCCAAAACCGGATCTACCAACACCGGGAAAGCAGGTGCGGCAACCCAGGACAGCCGGAAGCTTCTTGCCGATGAGTTCGTCACACTGAGCAACAACCTGCCGGAGCATCACAGCAAAACAACGGCTCGGCTGGATCATTTGCTTGAGGGGGTTGGCAAAGATACTTTGTTCATGAAAGAGACGCTACGAAACAAGGTTGCCGAACTCCGCCTGAACCCCTCTACACGACTGGAGGTTCGCCGCGATGTCTTTGGGCGCCTGCAAGCGGTTGGCAACGCACCGGCTCAGGTACTGGAGAAGATAAGCAAAGACCTGAACAACAGCCAGGCATTCAGAGAAGCCTTCGGGCGCACCCAGCAAAACAAGCCAACGGCCGATTACCTCAACAATGCAGCCAAGTTACAGCAGGCCTACGGCGTACAAAACCAGGTTTACTCCAGCGTGATAAGCCAAAAAGGCACCAACTCACTCGATGAAATACACTTTCGGTACCAAAAACTTAAGGAAGTCGTTGCGCAATCCGATCCAGCACACTCAATCATGGAGCCTCGCACGACGAATAACAGCGACTTCAGTCTTGTTCTTAATGCTTAAGGGGCCATTGATCTGATATCAAATGGCGCGATAAATAATTCCCGGGCGGCATTGAACCATCTCAAACTTGTCCTGCAAGCCATTCATGGATTCAGAAGCCCCCAAAATCAAATAACCACCAGGGCGAAGCACCTGATGCATGCGGGTGATAATGTCGCGTTTAAGTTCGGCCGAAAAATAAATGAGTACATTTCGACAAAAGACAATGTCGAACCGCCCAAGCTGCGCATACCGGTCAAGCAGGTTTAACAGCCGGAAATCAATGATTCGCTGGATTTCCGGCACCACTCGCCAGGATCCATTTGGATTGGAGATAAAATAATTGCGCAACCTGTCCTGTGGCAAACCACGACCGATCGCCAGCATTTCGTACTCCCCTCGCCTTGCCACATCCAGTACGGTTTGGGAAATATCTGTCGCCGTTATCTGCACACTACCTAATCGACCGGTTCGTGCTTTTTTAAACTCATCGACAATCATGGCGATGGAATAAGGTTCCTGCCCGGTCGAACAGGCTGCAGACCATATCCTTATTGGTTTTTGGGCAGTGTCTGTTGCAAACTCGGGAAGGATGATTTCTTGCAGAATCTTGAACGGATGGGTATCCCGAAACCAGAGGGTTTCGTTGGTGGTCATCGCATCAATAACTGCGTCACGAAAACGACGATCACTCGAACTGCGCAGCCGCGAAACCAGCTCGGCCAACGATTCAATGTTGTGCTCGAGCATGATCTTTCGTAATCGGCTCTTAACTAGATACTGTTTGTTATCTCCCAGCAAAATGCCTGACGCCTGCTGGAGAAAATCGCGAAACAACTCATACTCATCCACAGGCCTTGCAGACGAAGGTCTGGAAAAACTATCCATGGTACAACGCCTGTCTATTTACTGGTTTTATCGATGATATCCATGACTTTCTCCGCCAGTTCATCGGGACTGAACTTAGCCATGAAATCATCTGCGCCTACTTTTTCCACCATGGCCCGGTTGAACACACCACTCAAGGAGGTGTGCAACATGATGTACAGGTCGGCCAGCTTTGGATCGTTTTTGCAATTGGTCGTCAAGGTATAGCCATCCATTTCTGGCATTTCTACGTCAGATATCATCATGGCAAAAAGATCCCGTATTTTTGACCCGTCTGCCACAATCTCACGAAGGTAATTCAAGGCCTGTCGCCCATCGTTTTTTGTTACGACTTCAACCCCCACTGCCGTCAAACAGTTTTGAATCTGCTTACGGGCAACAACCGAATCGTCCACCACCAACACCCTAAAGCTCTTGGCTTTCTCCAGTACCTGCTCCTTCTCCTTGAACACCTTGGCACTGATCGCCTCTTCCATGGGCGAAACTTCCGACAGAATCTTTTCAACATCAATGATCTCAACCAGCTGCTTGTCGAGCTGGGTCACTGCCGTAAGGTAGTTCTCTCTTCCAGCCCCTTTTGGTGGCGGATGCATGGTTTCCCAATTCAGGTTAACGATCCTCTCTACCCCCTGCACCAAGAAACCCTGGGTCTTGCGGTTGTATTCCGTAATAATGACAAAACAGCTCTGAATTTTATCTTCATCAATTCGGCGCTGACCTATCGCCATTCCCATATCCATAATAGGAATGGTTCCGCCGCGAATGTGCGCCACGCCTCGCACAACAGGATTACGTTTCGGCATCATGGTCAATTTAGGGCACTGAAGCACCTCCTTTACCTTGAATACATTAATGCCGTAAATCTGAGAGCCCTGCAATTTAAACAGCAACAGCTCGAGCCTGTTTTGTCCAACGAGCTGAGTTCGCTGGTTAACACTATCTAGAATACCCGCCATACAGGCTTCCCCTGCTTCCAACTATCAAAGGAGTAACACTGAAACGTCAGTCAAAAAAGTTCGGTATGATTCTTGCAGAACCAACTACAAAAAGATCTATTAGTTGATATTAGCCAAAATTTTGTCACACCCATAGCTTGACTCACTTTCCCAATAGCATAGGACATAAAATGAAAATTCGCTTACGGATTCTTTTATCTCTTTTTGCCACAACGATCAATGCGACGGCACATGGTGTAGATTGGGTGACCGCACAGCCGACACCATCAGAAACCCAAAGCATAGAGGCACAGCTGACAGACTATCTCGACACAGTTACGACCCAACTGCAGGCGGAAAAAAATATCCGCCTTTCTTATCAAGTCGGCAAAATTGATCCTCGTCTTAACTTGAGTGAGTGCAACTTGCCGCTTAGCTTCGAATTATTGGGCGACA
>JBFHRO010000061.1:0-15675 GCA_041591635.1 Oleiphilaceae bacterium
ATCCGTTGCCCAAAATGTATCTCCGATTGTCGTCCGGGTCAGAATCTGCCACGCCGACCCCCAGTCGGGGGAGGCCTGAATATGCAGCTCGATCAGGCGTTGCGTTCCCGCTGCCGCCGAGGGGGCACTGGCAATGGAAAAAAACGCCGGTTCGCGCTCGGGCAACTCCACCGCCAGATACTGACCCGGCGAAAAACCGACCTTTTTGCCTGCCGGAAGCCGCAGCAGAACACGAAACACCTCATGACTGAGTGCTTCCACAGAGACAAGCTGACAAGACACGGACAACACAGGCCACTCGCCTCTATCCAGCACATTGGCCATTTCAACCTCACAATCTGTCAGTGGTATGACATTACACAGCAACACCTTTTCGCCCGGCTGCCGGTATTCCTGTCCTGAGCGCCGATCCTTGCACCGGCCTGCGCGCAGCACACCTTCGCAGTACTCACAGACACCGTTGCGGCAACTCACCGGAATACGGATACCCGCACGAAACGCTCCCTCGTACAGGTCCTGACCGACGAGGCACTCGTAGTTGATCTGCCTGGGCAACAAACGTATCTTCAAAACACCCCTCCGATCAGGCATCTCACGACAAACCCGGCAGCGACTGGGTTATTTCCAAGTAATTTACTTGGTCATTATACATGATCTATATCAAGACTTGACCAGAGATCATCAATGCGCCGTTTGACCTCCGGGGTCATCTCGATCGTGCGCCCCCACTCCCGCGTGGTTTCTCCCGGCCATTTGTGCGTGGCGTCGAGCCCCATTTTCGACCCCAGGCCCGACACGGGCGAGGCAAAGTCCAGGTAATCAATGGGGGTGTTATCCACCAGCACCGTATCGCGCAGCGGATCCATCCGGGTGGTAATGGCCCAGATCACATCCTGCCAGTTGCGGGCGTTGACATCCTCATCGGTCACTATCACAAACTTGGTGTACATGAACTGGCGCAAAAACGACCAGACTCCCATCATCACCCGCTTGGCATGACCGGCATACTGCTTGCGGATGGTGACCACCGCCAGACGATAGGAACAACCCTCGGGCGGCAGATAGAAGTCCACGATCTCGGGAAACTGCTTTTGCAAAATGGGAATGAATACCTCATTGAGCGCCAACCCCAAAATCGCCGGCTCGTCGGGCGGGCGCCCCGTGTAAGTGCTGTGATAGATCGGGTTTTTGCGGTGGGTCATGGATTCGACCGTAAACACCGGAAATTCACCCACTTCGTTGTAATAGCCGGTGTGGTCGCCAAAGGGCCCTTCCGGAGCCCGATCATCGGGGTAAATAAAGCCTTCAAGAATGATCTCGGCACTGGCCGGCACCTGCAAATCACTCAGTCGGGCCGCAGCCAGCTCGGTTTTGCTACCGCGCAGCAAACCGGCAAAGGCATATTCCGACAGGCTATCGGGCACCGGCGTCACCGCACCAAGAATGGTGGCCGGGTCGGCGCCCAGTGCCACCGCCACGGGAAACGGCTTGCCCGGATACTTCAGGCACCAGTCCCGATAATCCAGTGCGCCGCCCCGGTGGGACAACCAGCGCATGATCAAGCGGTTGCGGCCAATCAGTTGCTGGCGATAAATGCCCAGGTTCTGCCGCTCTTTTTCGGGCCCGCGAGTGATCACCAGAGGCCAGGTCACCAAGGGGCCTGCATCGCCAGGCCAACAGGTCTGAATCGGGATCTGGAACAAATCGACCTGCTCCTTTTCGATCACCACCTCCTGACAGGGGGCCGACCGTACCACTTTGGGCCCCATGTGCATCACCTGGCGAAATACCGGCAGCTTTTGCCAGGCATCCTTGAGGCCCTTGGGTGGCTCCGGCTCTTTGAGAAAGGCCAGCAGCTTGCCCACCTCGCGCAGCGCGCCAATATCGGCCTCGCCCATTCCCATGGCCACGCGCCGCGTGGTACCAAAAAGATTCGCCAGCACGGGCATGCGGTAACCGCGGGGGTTCTCAAACAAGAGTGCAGGCCCTCCCATGCGCAAGGTGCGATCACAGATCTCGGTCATTTCAAGATAAGGGTCGACCACCTGTGTGACACGCTTGAGTTCGCCCGAACGCTCAAGCTGGGCAATAAAATCTCTTAAATCCCGGTATTTCATCGCATTGCCTTAGATTCGATCCGCACGTTACGCGCTGGCCAACATGGGCCCGCCAGAAAACGCAAAACGGGCCATCAAGGCCCGCCAGCAAGGTTCACGACCGGTAACGGCCGCAGGCGCGACTAGCGCTTTTTCATCGACTGGAAAAACTCGTCGTTGGTCTTGGTGTCCTTGAGCTTGTCGAGCAGGAACTCGACCGCCGCCGTATCATCGTCCATCTGGTGCAACAACTTGCGCAAGATCCAGATACGCGCCAGATCATCCTCAGACATCAGCATGTCTTCGCGCCGCGTACCCGAACGCCGGATGTTGATGGCCGGATACACGCGTTTTTCCGAAATCTTGCGATCCAGATGCACTTCCATGTTACCTGTGCCCTTGAACTCTTCGTAAATCACCTCGTCCATTTTGGAACCGGTATCGACCAGAGCCGTGGCGATAATGGTGAGACTGCCGCCTTCTTCCACATTGCGCGCTGCACCAAAGAAGCGCTTGGGTCGCTCGAGCGCGTGCGCATCCACACCGCCGGTCAGCACTTTGCCCGACGACGGAATGATGGTGTTATAGGCTCGCGCCAAACGGGTAATGGAATCCAGCAGAATCACCACATCTTTTTTGTGTTCAACCAGACGCTTGGCTTTTTCGATGACCATTTCGGCCACCTGCACGTGACGGCTTGGCGGTTCGTCAAAGGTACTTGCAATCACCTCGCCGCGCACCGAGCGCTGCATTTCGGTCACTTCTTCCGGACGTTCATCAATCAGCAACACTATCATGTGACATTCGGGGTTATTGCGCGTCACCGCCTGGGCAATATTCTGCATCAGCAGGGTTTTCCCCGCCTTTGGGGGCGATACGATCAACCCGCGCTGACCCTTGCCGATAGGCGCGACCAGATCAAGAATACGCGCAGACAGGTCTTCGGTGCTGCCGTTGCCGGCTTCGAGCCGCAGGCGTTCATTGGGAAACAGCGGGGTGAGGTTTTCGAACAGAATCTTGTTGCGGGCATTTTCGGGGCGATCAAAGTTGATATTGTCGACCTTGAGCAGGGCAAAATAGCGCTCGCCCTCCTTGGGTGGCCGGATCTTGCCGGAAATGGAGTCGCCCGTTCTCAGGTTAAACCGGCGAATCTGGCTGGGCGAGACATAGATATCGTCAGGGCCGGCCAGATAGGAGCAATCGCCAGAACGCAGAAACCCGAAACCGTCCTGCAGGATTTCCAGTACGCCATCACCATAAATGTCTTCACCGCTTTTGGCGTGTTTTTTAAGAATGGAGAAAATGACATCCTGTTTGCGCGAACGCGCCATGTTTTCAAGCTGCATGCCTTCGGCAATCTGCAGTAGTTCGGTAACAGCTTTTTGCTTTAACTCGGTAAGATTCATGGTTTGGCTATAACAACTAATAAGAAGAGGAAGGTTGAAGGAACGGAATTCGAAATTTTATGATTTTATGGAAGTCTGAGAGGAACAACGATAGCGCATAGTAGACTTACAAAGGCAAGACTAGCGCGAAAATTAATAATAATCCAGATATTTGCCGTTATTTATCCAAATTGCCGCCAACGCCCGCCGCTACTGGCCGCAGCGGGCCATCTCCGGGACTCGGGCTTTTATTGATCTGGGCAAAATAGCCCACCCGGCGGGAATGGTAGTATCATCGGCTTCACAGAACCTGGCTGCCCGTTCCATTTATTCCTGCTCCCCCGTGAGGCTCCCGATGAGTGCTACCAAAGAATTTGTCTCGCTTAATGTTGCCGTACTGACGGTTTCCGATACCCGTTCCTACGACAGTGACACCTCTGGCCAGTGCCTGGTCGACAACCTGACCGAAGCCGGTCACCGACTGATTGATCGCCAGCTCATTCCCGACGACATCTACCAGATGCGGGCCGTGGTCTCGGGCTGGATTGCCAACCCCGAAGTTCATGCCGTGCTGGTAACCGGCGGCACCGGTTTTACCGACAGAGACAGCACCCCAGAAGCACTGACCCCGCTTTTTGACAAGGAAGTCAAGGGCTTTGGCGAGCTGTTTCGGCAAAACTCGTTCAGCGAAATCGGCTCCTCTACGATTCAGTCCCGTGCATTTGCCGGCCTTGCCAACCGCACCGTGATTTTTTGTCTGCCCGGCTCCACGGGGGCCTGCCGCACCGGCTGGACCATTATCAAGGAGCAACTCGACAGCCGCCATCGCCCTTGCAACTTCGTCGGCCTGCTCGTCAAGGGCGAGCACAACCATACGCCCGCCAGCGTCAAACCCTACTGCGGGCCACGCTCATGAGTTGCTGCGACAAGGACGGCCTGCGCTCGGTCGACAGCATGCTGGCAGACTTGCTGACCCACACCGGCCAGTTACCCGCCGTTGAAGAAGTCGGGCTTGATGCGGCACTTGGCCGGGTGCTGGCTGCGCCGGTGGTTTCGAAGGTTGATGTCCCCCCTCAGGACAACAGCGCCGTTGACGGTTATGCCATCAACACCGAGTACCTCGACGATGCCCGCACTGCCTTCCCCGTTTCGCAACGCATTCCCGCCGGCGCCGTGCCCGCCCCGCTGGCTCCGGCCACGGCCGCACGCATTTTCACCGGAGCAACCATTCCCGCCGGAGCCAATGCGGTCGTAATGCAGGAAGACTGCCAGTTACACCAGGAACAGGTCAGTGTCCCCAACCAGGTGCAGGTGCACGCCAATATTCGCCCGCGCGGTCAGGACATTCGCAGCGGCGAGGTGATTCTGGAGGCCGGCAATCGCCTGCGTCCCCAGGAGCTGGGATTGCTGGCCTCTGTTGGTGTTGCCCGGGTACAGGTATTCCGGCGCCTGAAAGTTGCCATCATTTCCTCGGGCGATGAACTCATCGAACCGGGACAGCCACTGGCGCCCGGGCAGATTTACAATTCCAACCGCTATCAGTTGCAAGGTCTGCTGCAGTGCCTGAACTGCGAGATTATGGATCTGGGTATCATTGCGGACGATCTCGACGCCACCCGCCAAGCCCTTTTGCAGGCCGCCGAAACCGCGGATGTCATCATTACCAGCGGTGGCGTGTCGGTTGGCGAAGAAGATCATATCAAAGCCGCCATCAGCGAATTGGGCGAGCTGAACCTGTGGCGTCTTGCCATCAAGCCGGGCAAACCGTTCGCATTCGGCAAGATAAGGAACACACCTATTCTGGGCCTGCCTGGTAATCCGGGGGCAGTATTCGTCACCTTTTGTGTTCTGGCACGCCCCTTTTTGCTGAAAAAGCAGGGCGCCAGCCAGATCGCGCCCCAAGGCTATCCCTTGCCGCTGGGCTTTGGCATTCGCAAAGCCGCCGGCCGGCGTGAATACCTGCGCGCCAAGCTGGCGCTGTGTGACGGCAAGCTGACGATTTGCAAACATCCCAACCAGAGTTCAGGCGTGCTCAGTTCAGCCGTGTGGAGCGACGGGCTGGCGGTGATTCCCGAACACACGGCCCCGGCCGAAGGCACGCCGATTGAATTCATTCCCTTTAGCGCGTTATTTTCGTGAGTCGGCCCGGGCGATCGGGCCGAAATTCACCCCGGAGTAGTCTGTTGTGAACGTATTATTTTTTGCCAGCCTCAGAGAACAATTGCAGTGCGCCCAAACCCAGGTGCCCGACCTGCCTTGCGGCAGCACGGTTCGGGAACTGATGCAGCACCTGGTCGCGCGCGGCGAGCCCTGGAGCAGCGCCTTCGCCGATGCCCGTGTGCTGGCGGCGGTAAACCAGGAAATGGTGAGCCTCGACACCCCCGTACAAGCCGGTGATGAAGTAGCCTTCTTCCCCCCCGTGACCGGAGGCTGACATGATCCGGATTCAAGAGCAGGACTTCGACATCCAGACCGAAACCCAGGCCCTGCGCGCTGCCGATGCACAAACCGGTGCGCTGTGCTGCTTTACCGGGCTGGTCCGGGCCTTTGGTGATCGCACCGATCTGGCCGGGCTCTTTCTGGAGCACTACCCGGGCATGACCGAGAAATCGCTCGAGGCTATCGTGGCGCAGGCCAAGAGCCGCTGGTCAGTGCAGGAGGTTCGCGTCATCCACCGTATCGGCACCCTCATGCTGGGCGAACAGATCGTGTTTGTGGGCGTCAGCAGCGCGCACCGGCAAGCCGCTTTCGCGGCCTGCGAATTCATTATGGATTACCTGAAGGTACAGGCACCCTTCTGGAAAAAGGAACTGATCCGGGATGGCACCCAGCACTGGGTGGATGCCAAGCAAAGCGACGATCAGCGCGCCAGCCGCTGGGACTCAGACCAGAGCTTCGGTGCCGATGACCAGGGTTAGCTGATGGCTGGCGCCGGGCTCCAGTCTGATACTGTCTTCAAGAACATTGGCCGTTTCGATACACAACATGCGTTGCCAGGCATCGGTCGCGAACTGTGACAGACGCTGCGCTTTGTCGATCCAGGGATTCCACACCACACACGAGCGGGATCCGGATGCCTCAAGCCAGATACGCCGTCGCGCCCCCGGATCAAGAATCGACAGCCGGGCAGGCACCTGATGATAGATACGGTCGGTTTCCCCGTCGAAGCGTACCGGCCCCGCCTGTGTTGCCCGCTGCCAGTGCTGCAAGGTATCCGTGTAGTCGCAGCCTTGCAATCCGTGCACTTCGATGTGCCGGATATCACTGACGGCAAAATAGGAATGCAGCGCCTGGGTAAACACAAAAACATCAGGGCCGGTATTGCGCGTCACCAGCTGGATTTCCAGCCGGGCGCCAATCCGGTAGCGAACCTCCAACGCCACCGGATGCGGCCATGCAGGGTGCCATGCGCCGGCAAAGGGATAGCTCAGGACCAGCTCAACCCCGTCTTCGGTCACCTCCACCTGATCCAGCAACCACGGCCGGTCACGCACCCAGCCGTGTGCCGGCAACGGCGGCGGCGCGTTCTCAAAAGCATGCATCACAGCCGGGGGATTGCGTGCCAGCTCACCAAACCAGGGCCAGCAAAGCGGAATGCCACCGCGTACCGACTTGCCGCGAGCGAACGCTGCCTGTTCGCTTAACCAGATTACGGGGGCCGCGCCCTGTGGCTGATAAGACAAGACCTGGGCGCCCTGCAGGGCAATCAGTGCCTGCCCGTTGGGATGCCACACCTCCAGACAGCTCAGTGCCTGCCGTTGAACCAGCCGTACTATTGCGTTCTTGTCACCCACCCTTGATTTCCTCCTGCGCCTTGCGCTTTACACCCGATTGTTGCTTGCACACATGACCATAGACCGAGCTCACTTTAGAGCCCCTGACGGTTTTTGCCAATGCCGTGACCGCCTCCCATCAACCGTCGTGCTCGTGCATCGGCCCACCAACACAGGTAGAATGCCCGCTCATTTGACGGCGCCTGACGGGGCGCGTGCGCTTTCACCGCTTTGCTTGACCAAGGAGATTTTCGATCGTGACCAGCCTGAGCTGCTTTAAAGCCTATGACATTCGGGGCAAGGTCCCCAGCGAATTGAATCCGGAACTGGCCGAGCAGATAGGCCGGGCCTACGTACAGGTCGTAGGGGCCAAAAATGTGGTGGTGGGGCATGACATTCGCCTTTCCAGCCCGGAGCTGAGCGAGGCATTGATCCGCGGCCTGCGCGGTGCCGGAGCCAACGTATTTGATATTGGCCTGTGCGGCACCGAGATGATTTACTTCTCGACTTTCTTCTACGAAATGGATGGTGGCATCGTGGTCACCGCCAGCCACAACCCGCAAGACTACAATGGCATGAAGCTGGTCAAAAAAGACTCGCGCCCGGTAGGCGCAGACAGCGGCCTGAAAGAGATCAAAGCCCTGATTGAATCCGGCGCCCCCCTGCTGCACGCCGATGCGCCCGGCAGTTACCAGACCAAAGCCGTGATGGACGACTATGTGGCGCACTTGCTCAGCTATGTCGATGTCAGCCGCCTCAAGCCACTGAAGATTGTCGTGAATGCCGGCCACGGTGGCGCCGGGCTGGTCATTGATGCGCTCGAAAAACACTTGCCGTTTGAGTTTATCAAGGTTCACCACCAGCCCGACGGCCACTTTCCCGCCGGCGTGCCCAATCCGTTACTGGAAGAAAATCGCGCCGCTACCGCCGATGTGGTGCTGGCCCAGGGGGCCGACATCGGCCTGGCATGGGATGGCGATTACGATCGCTGCTTCCTGTTCGACGAGAACGCCAGCTTCATTGAAGGCTATTACATCGTCGGCCTGCTGGCCCAGGCCTTTCTGGTCAAGCACCCGGGCAGCAAGGTCATTCACGATCCGCGCCTGACCTGGAACACCATTGATATCGCCAAGGCCGCCGGCGGCGTTGCCGTTGAAAGCATCACCGGGCATGCCTTCATCAAACAGCGGATGCGCGATGAAGATGCCATTTATGGCGGCGAAATGAGCGCTCACCACTACTTCAAGGACTTCGCCTACTGCGATAGCGGCATGATCACCTGGCTGCTGGTGGCCGGACTCATGAGCGAGCAGAACCAGCCCCTGTCGGCACTGGTCGCCTCGCGGCAGGCCAAGTTCCCCGCCAGCGGCGAAATCAATCGCCATATCAAGCACCCCAAAGCTGTGCTGGCGAGAGTGCGGGACTACTACGAAAAAGACGCCTGCAAGGTGTCTACCCTGGATGGTCTGAGCATGGAGTTCGCCGACTGGCGTTTTAACCTGCGCTCATCCAATACCGAGCCGGTGGTACGCCTGAACGTTGAATCCCGGGCAAATACGGCGCTGATGCAGGAAAAAACAGCCGCCTTGCTGGCACAGATGACTGAATTCGATCAGGAATAAACCCCGCCTTGCAAGCACCGCCCGCCCCATCCGAGACGCTGGCCCCGAACCGGGCTAACGCTCGTGGGGCAACACCAGTTGCCGCAGTTCCTCGGGTGAATTGACGTTGGCAAAATCTTCAGGCTGCGCCGAAAAATCGCAATACACCACCGGCTGTCGTGCCAGCCATCCCATCATGCGCCGCTCTCCGACAGCCAGAAAAGCGGCGATGTCGGTATGAAGATGGGTTGGCAGCAACAAATGCAAGGGGTGAATCCGCGCACCCGCCTTCACAGCCACAAGCTGATCCGGATGCTGCGCCAGTGTTTGCAACATGCGCCGGCCATAGTCGGCCGGAATCCGCGGTGTATCGCAGGGGCAGACCAGCAGGTAGTCCGCCCGAGACGTTTCCAGCAACACTTTGAGACCTGCCAGCGGGCCATCGCGTTCCAGGGTGCCATCGCCCACCAGCTGATCGGCCCACCGGGCGTAACGGTCGCTATTGCGATTACAGTTGATGATAAGCCTGTCGCAAAACGGCCGCAGGCGCTGGGCAATCCGGGCCACAAACACTTCGCCCTGACACTCAAGCAAGCCCTTATCGGCGCCGCCCATGCGTGTGCCACTGCCTCCGGCAATGATGCCAGCATCCACCTTCACCCCCGGCGCAAGGCCTGGGGGTAAGTGCCTGTCACTACTCATGAGGCTGAATTCCTGTCATTACATGCACGTTAGGCACCTGCGCCATTGAGCCAGAAATGGGTGCCGATACCCGCCGCGTAGCCCAATGCAATCGCCCAGCTCCAGCGTAAATGCTGCATAAAGGTGTACTCCTTCGACTGCCCCATGAGCGCCACGCCAGCGGCCGAGCCGATCGACAGCAAACTGCCACCGACACCGGCAGCGAGGGTAACCAGCAGCCACTGAAAATCGTCCATCACCGGATTCATGGTCAAAATGGCAAACATGACTGGAATGTTGTCTATTACCGCCGACATCAGCCCAACCAGAATGTTGGCTACCGACGCCCCCAAGCCCTCGTAGATCCACACGGAAGCCAACTCCAGATAGCCAATGAACGCCAGCCCGCCAACACAGAAAATAACGCCGCAAAAGAACAGCAGAGTATCCCATTCTGCCTTCGCAACCCGGCTGAAAATATTGAATTCGGGCTTGTCCTGGCGGCGAATGGCGGTTTGATTGAGGTAGTAGGAAAACAGAAACAGATAGGATAGCCCCGTCAACATGCCCAAAAACGGCGGCAGATGGAAAAACTGCTCAAAAATCACCGCCGTGGCGATGGTCGCCATGAACAGCAGGCAGGCACGCATGGCACCGCGCTTGGTCGCCACCGTCACCTCCACATGGGGGGGACTGTCGGTCGGCAACGACAGACTCATGATGACAGCCGGCACCAGGTAGTTCACCAGCGCGGGGACGAAAAGCGCAAAAAACTCAAAAAACTCGGTCTTGCCCGCCTGCCAGACCATAAGCGTGGTGATATCGCCAAAAGGACTGAAGGCACCGCCGGCGTTGGCCGCGACCACAATATTGATAAAACTCAGGGTGACAAAACGCGGCGACTCGGCGCCGACGGCCAACACCACCGTGCCCATCAGCAAGGCGGTGGTGAGGTTGTCGGCCACCGGTGACAAAAAGAAAGCCAGAAACCCGGTAATCCAGAACATCTGCCAGTACGAAAAGCCGCGCTGCAACAGCCAGCACCGCAAGGCTTCAAAGACATTGCGTTCGATCAGCACGTTAATGTAGGTCATGGCCACCAGCAAGAAGAGCATGAGCGAGGCATACTCGATCAGATTGTGGTTGATCGCATGCTCCAGCTGCTCCGGTGCAATGCCCGCCTCCTTGGCCAGTATCGCCGCCAGCAACCAGATCAGGCCGGCCGCAAAGAGTACCGGCTTGGACTTGGCCAGCGCGGTGAATTCTTCCAGCATCACGGCCACATAGGCCAACACAAACAGGCCGATCGCCAGAAATCCAAGCCAGGACTGGGTCATGATAAAGGCTCCACACACAGGGCAACGAAAATCCCGGCAACGCAGTCCGCGCCCGACTGGCCCGGCGCGCGCTTGCCAAATCGCTGTTTTTCAGGACAGTTTGTTCTCCATGGAAAAGATAGCCGCTTCCACCCTAGAACGCATTTTCAGTTTCTTCAGCAGATTCTTGACATGCACCTTGACGGTACCCTCGGCAATATCGAGCTTCACGGCAATCATCTTGTTACTCATGCCGGCGGCAATATGCTTGAGAATCTGCAGCTCCCGCTGGGTCAGCTGATCCAGCGAGCGGCTTTTGTTGGCCTTATTGCGCGAGCTGATCGCACTGGCCAGCACAGCCGCCAGCGTTTCGCTGATGGCCATGGTGCCGGCGGCCGCCTGACGGATGAAGGCGATCAGATCTTCAGGTTCGGACTCCTTGAGGACATAACCGTCGGCGCCGGCCTTAAGCGCTTCCACCACATCATCATGATTGTCGGAGACGGTAAAAATCACCACGCGGCAAAACACGTCCTTGTCACGCAACGCACGCAGGGTCTGAATGCCGTCCATGCCTTTCATGTTGAGATCCAGCAAAATCAGATCGGGATCAAGCTTCTCTGCCAGTTCAACGGCCTCTTCGCCGCCGCTGGCCTCTCCCACCACTTCCAGGTCGGCTTCGAGTTGCAGCAGTTCAATCAAGCCACGGCGCATCATGGGGTGATCGTCTACTACCAATATACGTAATTTCTCGTCATGTTCAGTCATGCTATTACTCTCTTTAATTACTACTGCCATGCGGTTCCAGTGCTTTGGCGTGACAAGTGAGCAGTACCCGTACACCGCCCTTCTCACCATTGCCAATGACCAGTTCGGCCCCCAGACTTCGGGCCCGTTCATTCATGATACTCATGCCGTGATGCATAATGCCGCCTGCACCCGGTCGCAATCCTACACCATCATCAGTGATTTCAACGATCAAATCCCTGTTCTCTAAAATCTCAAACCGGATGGCCGCCCTGGATGCATGGGCATGACGAACAATGTTCGCCAGGGCTTCGCGCACAATCTGCAACAGGTGAATCTCGGCGTTGGCGCCGATCACCGTACTGCCAAGACGGTAGTCGAGATCAATCTCGATGCCGCCACGTTCACGATACTCGGCCACCGTCGCCTTGAGCGCCGACTGCAGGCCCGGCTCGTCGAGCTTGAGCCGAAAGGTCACCAGCAACTCCCGCAACTGGGCATAGGCCGTATTGAGCGCCTGACGGATCGTCCCGGTGATACTGCGCAACTCCGCGGCATCGGCACCACGATCCGCGAGGGTTTGCCACTTGGCCACCTGCATTTTGACAAACGACAGCGCCTGGGCCAGCGAGTCGTGCAATTCGCGGGCAATGGTCGCGCGCTCTTCCACCAAGAGTAACCTATAGGTCTGCTCACTGCGCCAGCAACGACTGAAGGCCGACGCCATATGCTCACTGACGGCAATGATCAACTGGTGCTTTTCGCTCACCTGGGCCGATGCCGGCGCGAACCACACCAGACAGCCATACAGGTGACCGCTGTCGACAATGGGAAAGCGCCACAGGCTGTCATTGATTGACTGTGGCCGACCATTGGCCAGCATCCCCAGAGCGTCGGTTGTCGAACGGTCATACCAGTCTCCGGCGGCAATGAACGGGGTTGCCGCCTCGGTGAGCACCAGCGACAGCTTGCCATTGCCCATGGCAACGGACAAGCGCAGCAGTATGGCCTTGATGGCGGTGCTCTGATTCTCTTCGCGGTTGATCAGTCGGGTCGTCTCGTAGAGCAGCTCGAGTGACTGGGTCTGCTCACTGAGTTTCTGGGTTTTCTGGGCCACCCGGGATTCCAGATCCTGATACACCAGATCCAGCTCGGCCGACATGGCATTAAAGGCCCGGGCAAGCAGCCCCAGCTCATCTTCCTGATCCAGGTCCACCCGCACCTTGAGATCACCCTGACGGGCCTTTTCGGCAGCCCTCGCCAGTATGTCCACGGGCCGCACTACGGTGCGGTACAGATTAACCAGCGCAAAACCGGCCACCAGCAACAACAGCACAATGCTCACGCCTTCAATGCCGCGCACCAGCTCCATCTTGCGTTCGGTGGACTGTTGAAACAAGCGCACCATGGCATCGATATGATCGACAAAGCGGTCGATATCCGGCATCAGCAACTGGTGCTGCGCCTGCATGCTAGCCACCCGCAGCGTTTTACTGCGCAACTGCTGCCACAGGGTGTAGACATGCTCCAGCGCCTTGCGCTCCGCATCATCCGGTGGGCGCTGCAACAGCTCCTGCAATACCGGCGCCGCCAGGCGCGCCTCGAACGAATTCAGCTGCTGCAAGAAGGTTGCTTCATCCACATCGGCCGTGTAGTGCAAGCGCAAAAGGTGCTGGGATATGCGGTAGGTCTGCATCCGCAGCGAACCGGAGATGTTGATGCGTTCAGCGTCGCCCTCGGTGGTTTTGATCACCAGCAAGGAAGCACTCATACTGGAAAGCACCAGGATCAGAATCAGCATCCAGATCCAGAAAGACCGGCCGACCAGTGACCGGCGCCAATGTGGAAAAGGTAAGTACACTGCCGCCACGCCCCCGAACCTGTTGATATGGAAAACTTCCGAGCCCCTGCAGCCTAGCTTGGGTGGCGGAGTTTCTGTCTGCTCGACATTATCGTCCGATTTTGCCGGCAGATACAGGAATAACCCCACTCTTTAGTGTACAAATGGTGCACTGATCGGCGATTAGCGGTCAATCCGGGTGCGTTTGCTTTCATTCAGGGTGTGATTGTTTAGAATAGCGCTCTGTTTGATGATTCCAGGCGGGCAACTTCCCCATGATCCGATCACTTTGTATCAGCCTCCTGCTTTTGTGCCTGTGCGCCTGCTCCTTTTCTGTCACCACCCCGGCTTCCACGCAAGGGGTTCGTCAGTCTGCGCTTGATGAAAGCCTCTCGCTCCCCCTGTCAGTCAAAACGGCAGTACAGGTACGCACCGGGCTACCGGTCAAGGGTGCGCCCGCCCTGGTCGAGCAACTTCAGCAATTATTGCGAAGTCAGACCTTCAGTCTGGCCATGCTCGACTATCTCGATGATTACTACAGCAACCCTGTCAGTCTGACCCAACAGGCCGGATTTCAAATCCTCTACGACTTCGATTTTCATCTCAGAGATCCAGATGCCAATGATCGCTATGAGCTGATTTTTACCGGAAGGATGTATCAGGCCGACGGCACCTTGCTGTACGAAAAGACCGTACCGCCGGTGGTGATCGGCAGCCGCCAGCTTGATATCCAGCGTCTGCTGCAGTATCTCGACACCTCGGTACGGCAATTCATTGAAGGCAGCCTTGTCGCCCAGGGTCAGGCACAACTGCAGCGTCTGGCTGCGCTGCCGGTGCAATCCCTGGCCGGTTACGCCCGGGAGGTGGAAACTTCCGGTCAGCCTGAGGCCCGCTTTGCATCCCTGCTTGGCTCACTCAATCTCAAGGGCACGGGCACCGGCTTCTATATCAATGACCGGGGCGAACTGCTGACCGCTCGCCACGTGGTGAGCCACTGCGTCGCCATTGAGATCGTTGAGCCCGAAGGCAACATTCCCGCCACACTGGTGGCCGATGAACGCTTTGTGGATCTGGCGGTGCTGCGCACCCGCAACGCCAGCCCCCGGTTTGCGCAGTTTCCGGCGCAATCACGCCCCACCCGACTGGGGCAGCAGGTGGCGGTCGTCGGCTACCCGCTCAGCACCCTGCTGTCCAACTCCGCCAACCTGACCGTAGGCAACGTCAGCTCCCTGAGCGGCTTGCAGGGCGATCGAAAATACCTTCAGGTTTCTGCCCCGATTCAGCCCGGCAATAGCGGAGGCCCGGTCGCCAGCTTTGAGGGTTCGGTTCTGGGGGTGGTCAACAGCACCCTCAATTCGATTGCCGTGGCCCGCGACACAGGTACCATTCCGCAAAACGTCAACTTTGCCATCACGGCCGATGTCGCCAAGAAATTTCTGGATAAACATGGCCACGCGTACCACACCCGTGCCGCACCAGAGTCACCCAATCTTGAACAGACCACTGAAAACCTGCAGGCGTTCACGCGCCAGATCTTGTGCAAAAGCTAGGGAGAACGCCAGATGTCGCGAAGAATCGTCACAATGCTTCTAGCCAGCGTCGTGCTCAGCCTGGCAGGCTGCTCATTGGTGTCCTTGGAAAGGCAGCCCGTCGCTGTGATCGCCCCCGATCCGCAGCACCCGCTTCCCGATATCAGCGTGCGCAGCAAAGTCGAAGCCGTCGATTACCCGGCACTGCTGCGCCGGGCGAAACATCTCAATCTGGCCGATGCACAACAGAACCGCAGTGGCTATGTCATTGAAGTGGAGCACACTCAAACCGTGCACGGCAGTCCACTGACCAGCCTGAGTTATTTTGCCACGCTCTTTACCCTTGGCCTGTTGCCTTCCTTTGAAACCATCGAAGAGCATGTCGGTTTTGTGCTCATCAACGGTGATGACCGAATCGATGCCTTCAGCTATGAGCGGCGCTACAAGCGCTTTACCGGCCTGCTGATGGGATTCACGCCAGCTTTGGTCGAGCGCATTGACACAGCAACCCAAATTGCCGAAGAGGCGGTGGCGGCCTATCAGAATCACCTTACGTCCAGTGCGACAGCGCGCGACGAGTTCAAGGCGTATTTTGAGGCGCTGGACTATTACGGCCAGTAGGCAGGGCCCTGCGACACCAGGCTAATCGCCGGGCATCAGGCTGCAGACGGAGGGGGGGAGAGTAGTCGCCATGGGTTGTGGGCCAA
>JBFHRO010000062.1:0-15658 GCA_041591635.1 Oleiphilaceae bacterium
CTTATCACTCGCGCCCATGCACTCAAACCAGACAGCCCTGCCATTCTCGACAGCCTTGGCTGGGTGTATTACAGACTTGGGAATCATGAGGAAGCCTTGAACTACCTGAAGCAGGCGTACAACAAATATCCTGATCCCGAAATAGCCGCGCATCTGGGTGAAGTGCTCTGGGTGACGGGCGACAAGGAGCAAGCCAATCACGTTTGGACATCCATACTCAAAGACGCGCCCGCTGACAAGCTGATTATGGATACGATGCGACGACTGGGTGCCCCTGCTTCTCCCGATGCCACACCATGATTTCAACACTGGCCACCGCGCATAAAGAACCAGCAACCCGCACAACCAGTCATGCCCTGTTTATTATCGCACTGACGTTCTTGCTGGATGGGTGCAGCCTGCTGCAACGGCCTGCAGAGGAGCCATCCGTGACCGCCAGGATCAGCTGGGAAGCACATGCATCGCGCCTGGGCCAGCTGCACGACTGGGAAATCAACGGCAAACTGGGCATCAAAACCCCCGAATCAACCCAGTCTGCCGTCATTAATCGCTGGAAGCAGTCTGGCGATCGCTACGAAATAGACTTGTCGTCCAGCGTGCTTGGCCTTGGCAGTGTGCGACTTGAAGGCACAAGCGAATACATCGTCATCCAGGAATCCGGAGAAAAGCCGGTACTCTCGAGTGACCCGGAAAAGCTGATACAGGACCACACCCACTGGAATCTCCCAGTAAGACTCCTGCCTTTCTGGATCAAGGGATTGCCCGCTCCTGAGGCTCCATCCAGCCATGAACTCAATGCCAACAACCAGCTTGCCAAACTGAACCAGGCCGGATGGACGATCGACTATCAGCAGTACCAAACACTTAACACCATCAGTCTGCCAACCAAAATCGTTATCGCCAATGGCAATCACAAGTTAACCTTTGTCATAAAATCCTGGAATCCATCGCACTAGCATCTGTTTTGTTATCCGTCAGGCCTTGCATGAACGATCGCTCACTCACCCTGCCTTCACCTGCCAAGTTAAACCTTTTTTTGCACATTAACGGCCGACGTGCCGATGGCTATCATGAACTGCAAACACTGTTTCAGTTCATCGATTATTGCGATCTGCTGCGCTTCGAATTGACCGACACACCTGAAATCCGACTCACAGGTGACACTCTTGGCATTCCAGAATCGGCCAACCTTGTGTACCGGGCCGCCCAACAACTGCTTGAACGCAGACAAGTGAACGCAGGTATCCACATTCACCTGACCAAGGTCATACCCATGGGCGGCGGGCTTGGTGGTGGCAGTTCAAACGCAGCCACCACCCTGATTGGGCTCAATCATCTATGGCGGTGTGGTTATACCCGGGAAGAACTCTGTCGAATCGGAAAAGAACTGGGCGCCGATGTCCCCGTGTTTATCGCCGGACATGCGGCCTGGGCTGAAGGTATCGGAGAAATTCTCACGCCCGTGACCCCGCGGGAACCTTGGTATCTGGTTGTTATTCCAAACGTTGGCGTCAGTACTGCCGAAATATTTTCCGACGAAAGGTTGACAAGAGATACACCCAAGATCAAAATAGCGCCCGCTTTCGAGGGAAACGCCCCGAGTTACAAAAACGACTGCCAAGCAATCGTTTGCAGAAAATATCCAGAAGTGCAAACTGCACTTAACCATCTGGAGAAATTTGGTAACGCACGAATGACGGGCACAGGTGCATGTGTTTTTGTTTCATTCGAGACAGAAACGCAAGCGACGGAAGCAAAGCACCAACTTCCTTCGAATCTTGCATGTTTCATCGCCAAAGGTTTGAATTTATCGCCTTTGTACAGAATCCAGAAAGAACTGGAACAGACAGCAAGATGATTCTACTGGGGTGTCGCCAAGCGGTAAGGCAGCAGGTTTTGATCCTGCCATGCGTTGGTTCGAATCCAGCCACCCCAGCCATACTCCCGCCTATCCCATATTCAAAGACGATTCTCATTGAGCGAAGGTGACATTGTGTCCAAGCTGATGGTATTCACTGGCAACGCACACCCTGAACTTGCCGAAAAAGTAGTCAATGCCCTGCACATACCCTTGGGTGACGCATCGGTAACCAAGTTCAGTGATGGCGAAATCTCGACCGAAATCACCGAAAACGTGCGTGGCCGAGACGTATTTATCATTCAACCCACCTGTAACCCAACCAATGACAACCTGATGGAACTTCTGTTCATGGCTGATGCCGTGCGCAGAGCCTCGGCATCCAGAATCACCGCCGTTGTCCCCTATTTCGGCTATGCCCGCCAGGATCGCAGGGTAAGATCCATGCGCGTTCCTATCAGCGCAAAAGTGGTCGCCGACATGATGACCGGCGTGGGAATCAACCGCCTTTTGACGGTCGACCTGCATGCAGACCAGATTCAGGGCTTCTTTGGCATTCCCGTTGACAACATTTATGCCACCCCCGTACTGGTGGACGACATCGAGAGACAGAACTATGACAACTTTGTTGTTGTCTCCCCCGACGTAGGCGGCGTAGTACGCGCTCGCGCCATGGCCAAGCGCCTTAACGATGCAGATCTTGCGATCATCGATAAACGGCGCCCCAAAGCCAATACCGCTCAGGTCATGCACATTATTGGTGACGTCGAAGGCAAAACCTGCATCCTCATCGATGACATCGTTGATACCGCGGGCACCTTGTGCAAGGCCGCCAACGCGCTCAAGGAGCACGGCGCCAAGAAAGTGGTGTCCTATATCACGCACCCCGTGCTTTCCGGACCCGCCATCAGCAACATCGAAGCCTCATTGCTTGACGAACTTATCATCACAGACACCATTCCGCTTTGTGATCGCGCAAAAAAATGTGGTAAAATCCGGCCCCTTACGATGTCCAGGCTGTTGGCTGAGTCCATTCGTCGCATCAGCAACGAGGAATCCATCAGCGCCATGTTCGACTGACGTCCCATTGCAAAATGGAAACAGCAGAGCGCAGGCACAAGTAAAATACAGATAAAACCGGGATACTGCCGACAAACCTGTCGACAAGTCCCGGTTTTGTTTTAACCGGCGATCTCTCGCCAAACAACCCCGCATCACTGTCTGGTCGCAAGAAGTTGTGCGGTTATTTGAGGAAAAACAGCAATGTCAAACGATTTTGTCATCGAAGCAACACTCAGAACCGACCAGGGGAAAGGTGCGAGCCGCCGCCTTCGTCGTCTGCAAAACCTGGTACCCGCCATCATCTACGGCGGAGAAAACAAAGACCCCGTCTGCCTGAGCATCCCGCAAAACAAACTCGCTCACGCACTCCAGAACGAAGCCTTCTACTCTCACATTTTGACCATCAAGTACGATGGAAAAGAGGAAAGCGCCATTCTGAAAAGCCTGCAACGTCATCCAGCAAAAAATGACGTGACTCACGCAGATTTTCTGCGCGTATCCAAGAATCAGGAGATTCGCGTTCACGTACCCCTGCACTTCATCAATGAAGACAACTGCAAAGGAGTCAAGCAAGGGGGAGGCGTCATTTCACACCAGCTGATCGAAGTCGAAGTCATTTGCTTGCCAGATAACCTGCCAGAGTTCATTGAAATCGATATGACCAATGTTGAACTGGATCAAGTCTTCCACCTCAGCGATATAACGCTTCCTGAAGGCGTCATTCTTTCTGCACTGACACACGGCGATGACCACAACCATCCTGTGGTTGCAGTACACAAGCCCAAGGGCGCAAAGACTGACGAAGAATCAGCAGCAGAGTAACCTTCCACAGAAAAGCAAGGCATTATGGCGGACCAAATCAAACTTGTTGCAGGACTCGGAAACCCCGGAACGCAATATGAGGATACCCGCCACAATGCCGGTGCCATTTTAATTGACTATCTCGCCCGCGCCCACGCTCAAACACTCAAGCCGGAACGCAAGTTTTTCGGATACTACGCCAAAATCCATACCCAGGGGCAGGATCTGCACCTGCTGGTTCCCACCACGTTTATGAATCGCAGCGGTACCGCCGTAAATGCCCTCTGCCAGTTTTTCAAGATCAGCCCACATCAAGTACTGATTGCACACGATGAACTCGACATCCCCAACGGAACCGCCAGGTTAAAACTGGGCGGAGGCCATGGCGGCCACAATGGACTGCGTGACATCATTACCCATTTTGGCGGCGACAAGAATTTCTATCGACTGCGACTTGGCATTGATCATCCCGGCGACAAAGCACTGGTCACAGACCACGTTCTGGGGCGTCTGGGAAAAACCGAAATGACCCACCTCAACGCCATTAATGCTGAAATCGTCCACATCCTCCCCGACATCCTGGCCGGTGACTGGCAAAAAGCCATGAATCGCCTGCACTCGTTTAAGGCGTAGCCGCCCTTCCTGATCGCAGGTATAATGCGCCCAGTCTTCACAGCGCCCGTTAGCCGCTGGCAACAATCACCTGAACCAATAACGGCCACCTGAACCAATAACGGCGTGGCGCTATAATGCCCCCAGGTATCACGGGCACCTCCTCGTACGATCAACCCGTATTTTTATTTAGCCACTTTAGATGATGAGAGTTTGACATGGGTTTTAATTGCGGAATTGTTGGCCTGCCAAATGTCGGCAAATCAACACTATTTAATGCGCTGACCAAAGCAGGCATCGGGGCAGAAAACTTTCCATTTTGCACCATTGAGCCCAATGCTGGCGTGGTAGCCATGCCCGACCCCCGCCTCAACAAGCTCAGCGACATCGTCAAGCCGCAACGCACTGTGCCAACCACCATGGAATTCGTTGACATTGCAGGGCTGGTTGCAGGCGCATCAAAGGGCGAAGGACTGGGCAATCAATTTCTCGCCAACATTCGACAAACCGATGCCATCGCCCATGTTGTCCGCTGCTTTAGTGACGATAACGTTATTCATGTTGCCAACAAGGTAGACCCAGCCGCAGACATAGAAGTCATCAATACCGAACTCGCCCTGGCCGATCTTGAAACGGCCGACAAGGCCATCAAGCGGCTGACAAGAGTTGCCAAAGGTGGCGACAAAGAAGCAAAAATGCAGATTGAACTGCTGGAGCGAATTCTGCCTCGCCTCAACGAAGGCAAGTCGGTTCGAAGCCTGGGGCTCAACAAAGACGAACTCTTGCTGATTCGCGAACTGTGCCTGCTCACAGTCAAACCAACCATGTATATCGCCAATGTCCACGAGGACGGCTTCGAGAACAATCCCTACCTGGAAACCGTCAATCGCATTGCCGCGAGCGAGGGCGCCGTTGTTGTGCCTATCTGCAACAAACTGGAAGCCGAAATCGCTGAACTGGAGGATGACGAAAAGAAGGAATTTCTCGCTGATCTGGGAATGGAAGAACCCGGACTGGATCGTGTAATACGCGCCGGATATAAACTGCTGGGACTGCAGACCTACTTCACCGCAGGTGTGAAAGAAGTTCGGGCATGGACAATTAAGCAAGGAGCCACCGCACCTCAAGCCGCCGGGGTTATACATACAGACTTTGAGCGTGGATTCATCCGGGCAGAGGTCACCGGCTATGAGGATTTCGTACGCTACAACGGCGAATCGGGCGCCAAGGAAGCCGGCAAATGGCGTCTTGAGGGCAAAGATTACATCGTTCAGGACGGCGATATCATCCACTTCCGCTTCAACGTTTAAACCGTCAAAACAAGAAATGGCGCGATCACAAGGGTTGACATGCTTCGTCAAAAACACCAGAATACGCGCCTCGAAAAGCATGGCAAGATAGCTCAGTTGGTTAGAGCACAACACTCATAATGTTGGGGTCGGCGGTTCAACTCCGCCTCTTGCTACCATTTTTCTATAAAAAAAGACCGCATTAGTCGGTCTTTTTTTTTTCACCTCCGCAATGAAACAGCATTTCATACGGGTGCCCGATTCACTCCACTCGCTTTATTCCGCCATTACAACGTCCCGGCTCACTACGTCACTTCCGCCACGCAGAGCATGGCTTTTGGCTCGAATCCAGGCTTCCACTTCCTCATGCAGCTCGTCTCGATTACGCCCCAAGGTATCCATTGCAGGCCCGATAACAACCAAAACAACCCCTGGGCGCTTAATGACCGTTCCAGCCGGCCAACACAGACCCGCATTATGAGCAACCGGCAACACTTTTGACTGTGACAGACAGGCGAGCGCCACTCCCCCCTTATTGAACTTGCTCGTCTTCCCGGGTCGAACACGGGTACCTTCAGGAAAAATCACGACCCAGCAACCCTCTGCCAGCCGCTGTCGTCCTTGCGACAGTAACTGACGCAAAGCGGCGGCTGGCTTGCTGCGATCAATGGCAATGGGCTTGAGGTAGTGCAAAATCCACCCGAATACCGGAATTTTCAAGAGTTCTTTTTTCAATACGGTAGATTGAGGCTGAAACAACCCGCCAAGACAGTAAGTCTCCCAGGCACTCTCGTGATTGCTTATAACTACGCAGGGCTCGGAGGGAATATTCTCGCGCCCGATGATTTCGAATCGAATGCCACAAGCTACTCGCGCCCAGCCCAAAATCAGCCAATCAACCCAGGCCAGCAGGCGTATTTGCCGGGAACCACTCAACAATGGAAAAACTGCAAGGGAAACCAGACCAAGCAAGCCAATGATAGAGGCATAACCAAGGTAGAAAATCAAAGAACGAAAAAAGTAGAATAATTCGAGCATTCAAGACACCTATAAAATAATGCGGTACTTTAACAGCTCATACTGACTTATCACACCAAGCAGGTAGCATTTCCCAACAAAACCCGCCGAGGACTGTTAGTCGTGCCGTTTTTTTAGCTAGAATACGCCGGGGAAACCATCCGCAATCCCCCACCGACACAAACGATACTTAAAGAGAGTTTCAATGCGAAGAGTTGTGGTTACCGGCATCGGCATCATTTCCTGCCTTGGCACCTCCAGAGCACAGGTTTTGGATAGTTTGCTGAACAGCAGGTCGGGCATAAAGTTCAACCAGACCTATCATGACAAGGGCTTTCGCAGCCAGATCTCGGGCCACATTGATCTCGATTTCGACGCATTGATTGACAGAAAGTTACGCCGGTTTATGGGCGAATCGGCCGCTTATGCCTATTTGTCCATGCGTGAAGCCATAGAAGATGCCGATCTTAGCCAGGAAATGATTAGCAACCCGCGCACCGGTGTCATTGCCGGCTCCGGCGGGGCTTCCTGCGAATATCAAACCGAAGCAAACGAGATATTCCGCGAAAAAGGTGTCAAGCGGCTGGGGGCCTTTATGGTGCCACGCATCATGAGCAGCACCGTCTCCGCAAACCTGGCCACGGCTTTTAAAATCAAGGGGCTGAACTATTCGATTTCCTCAGCCTGCGCCACCAGCACACACTGCATCGGACACGCCTACGAACAGATTCAGTCGGGCAGACAGGACATTGTTTTTGCAGGAGGCGGCGAAGAAGAGCATTGGACTCAATCAATGCTGTTTGATGCCATGGGCGCCATATCCACGCGCTACAATGATGCACCAGAACAGGCATCGCGACCGTTCGACAAAGATCGTGATGGCTTTGTGATTTCAGGCGGCGGTGGCATTTTGGTGGTGGAAGCACTGGAACACGCCATGGCGCGCGGCGCAAAAATCTATGCCGAGATCGTCGGCTACGGCGCCACCTCCGACGGCTACGATATGGTCGCACCATCAGGGGAAGGCGCCATCCGCTGCATGCAGCAAGCACTCTCGACTGTCGAAGGCAAAATCGATTACATCAACGCTCACGGTACCAGCACGCCCGTGGGAGATATTTCCGAGCTTAAGGCCATCAGTGCTGTTTTTGGCAAGGATCAGCCTTGGGTCTCATCGACAAAATCGCTTTCAGGTCATGCTCTCGGTGCCGCCGGGGTACACGAGGCCATTTACAGCCTGCTCATGATGCAAAACCGATTCATTGCCGGCACAGCCAATCTGCTCAATCCGGCCGATGAAGCTGGCGACAATCGCCTTGCCACACATAACATTTCGAACATCGATCTGAAGCTCGTAATGTCCAATAGTTTCGGATTTGGTGGCACTAATGGCTCTCTGGTATTCAAGCAACTCGCCCTCTGATTTCGCCTGCCTGACTACTCCAACCCCAGGTGCGTCGCAACGACGCACCGAAAACCATTGAGCTGCCAATCCCTCTCAAAGACACTGCATCACAGTTAGATTCCTCATTGACCTGAATCAAACTTCGTTTTTCCCCAACCCTTAGACTTTTTACTCAAGAAAATCTGACCGACACTCAAACATCAACGAACACAACTGGCAACTCAACCCAGAACCAATGAAATCGAAAATTCCTAGTGACAGCTGGCTGTTTCGCATAAATCATTTCGATTTCCCCTCGACATTCCCTGCAATCGCCATTCAACCCGACCGAGACTTTACCAGCAATAACCTGCGCGATCTCATCCAGAACAGCAATCGCAACCATGAACAACTGGGACTGTTTTTGACCTGTCCCATGCAAAACATTCTTTGTCCACGCAACGACAAGGAATGCGAAAATCATCGCGATCAAATTATCCGAAACTATTTGAACCATTTGATCGCAGAAGCGCACATGATGTCAGCGCTGATTCCAAAAACGCGCAAGGTCACTTACCTGCACTGCCAGGCCGATATAGCTCACAACCTTGATGCTGCGGAACTCACCGAGCTAATGTATGTATTGAGCAAGCTTTTCAACATGCGCCACCAGAACGCAAACCGCTTTGTCATTGAAATTGATCGCTTTCCCGAGCACGATGCCGAAATAGCGCTGCTCAACGGGTTGGGATTCAGCCATATCGGCATGCGGTTTAACGCACCCGGTGAGCAGCTGGAGCACTATGTTTCGCTCGCCAGAAGCTACGGTATGCGTATTATTTTTGATCTCGATACCCTGACAGCAGACACCGATTGCCACAAAAAACTCAGCCTGCTACTGAACCAGGGGGTCGATGCCTTTTGCTATCGCAGCGATAGCCAAGCCAGCAAAGAAATGCTCCCTGCACTGGAACAAGCAGGCATACACAGCGCATCCCCCATGTTTTCGTGCCCCCCCGCTTTTCAGGAACCCCGTGCTCCAGACATCCTGGGGCTGGGCATGGGAGCCCTGACCGTTATTGGCAACTGCATCGCATACAACGCCGACCAGATAGACCAATACTACCAGCAGATTGAACTGCACAAACTGCCGCTGCAACACGCTGGCTACGCCCGAACACTGCGTCAGCACAGCTGATCTCAGCCCAACCCTCTGTCCAGTCAGACGACCAGGGCAATCCGCGCGCACCACAAAATCGCAAATCAGTGCTAGACTTGCACCAAATAATTACAGTTTCCTAAAGAAACGGATTACTATATCCTACGTCGAATTCAATCCATGCGAGCAATACGATGAGCGAGACATTTGCTACATCCGCTTCGGCACTAAAACCCAAGGGCTTGCAGCAGTCCTGCGTTCAGTGCAGCCTGAGCAATTTGTGTGTGCCAATTGCAGTCAGTCATGACGAAATAGAGCGACTGGAAGACATCATAAAGCAAGGCAAAACAATCAGTCGGGGCGATCACATATTTAAAGAGCACTCACCATTCAAGTCCATCTTTGCCGTTCGCTCGGGTGCCATTAAAACCTACTCGGTTTCGGAGGGAGGCGAGGAACAGGTTACCGGATTCTATCTTCCGGGAGAAATTATCGGTCTCGACAGCACCAATACAGAGACCTATAGCTGCTCGGCAAAAGCGTTGGAGCGGTCAAGCGTTTGCGAAATTCCCTTCGGGCAACTGGAGGATCTGGCAACAAAAATTCCAACGCTGCAGCACCATTTCTTTCAACTGATGAGCAAGGAAATTCAGGACAGCAGACAGCTTACCATGCTGCTTAGCAAAAACTCGGCAGAAGAACGCATTGCATCACTGATCATCAGCATTTCTGAACGTTTCAAAAAGCGCAAATTATCCAACATTCAGTTCCGGCTCCC
This sequence comes from Oleiphilaceae bacterium, assembly GCA_041591635.1. Lineage (GTDB taxonomy): Bacteria > Pseudomonadota > Gammaproteobacteria > Pseudomonadales > Oleiphilaceae > JACKOD01. Next base: position 9,961 of record JBFHRO010000062.1, read on the forward strand.
TATGCCTCGCAACGACATTGGCAGCTACCTCGGGCTTGCCGTTGAAACAGTCAGTCGCGTCTTCACCCGTTTTCAGAAAACTGGCCTTATTTCCGTACAAGGACGGGAGCTGGTCATTGAAAACATGCCGGCACTGCTTGAGATAGTCAAAGGTCACACCAAGTGTTCGAGGGAAGAACCCCAAGAATAACAGTTAGCGGGCCATGCTGAGGCACGCAAAAGCACTTAAGCCCGCTAGCATTTGTTGATTTCACCCGCGAACGAAGACAGTTTGTCAACCCAACCTTGACACTGCCCCCACCACCCCATAGCATTCGTTTCCCACTGCTGACTCTAGCCTCAGTCCACCCATTCAATAGTTCGAACACTTATATGCAAGCTCAACAAATACTTGAAACCGTTGCAGGAGACTTTGAGCAGGTCAACAAGCTTATTCAAGAGCAGTTGTTCTCTGATGTTCCTCTGGTAGAAAAAATTGCACACTATATTGTGGCAAGCGGCGGCAAGCGCATGCGGCCCCTTCTCGTGCTGTTGACCACCAACGCCTTGAACTATTCGGGAACAAATCACATCAAACTTGCCACCATTATCGAGTTTTTGCACACAGCAACCTTGCTGCATGATGACGTAGTGGATGTATCATCCTTGCGTCGGGGACGTGAAACCGCCAATGCCCGCTGGGGCAACGCTCCGAGCGTACTGGTCGGTGATTTTCTCTATTCACGTGCATTCCAGATGATGGTCGAAATTGAAAGCATGGCCATCATGACCATTCTTGCCAATGCCACCAACGTAATCGCTGAAGGCGAAGTTTTTCAGCTGATGAACTGCAAGAACCCGGATGTCACAGAAGCGCAATACATGGAGGTCATCAAAAACAAGACAGCCATGCTGTTCGAAGCCGCTTCTCACACCGGCGCTGTGCTCGGTGGCGCAGACAGCTCACAGCAACGGTCGCTGAAAGACTACGGTCTCTACCTGGGGCTGGCCTTTCAGCTAATTGACGATGTACTGGATTACACCGGCACAGCAGAGACCATGGGTAAAAATGTCGGCGACGATCTTGCCGAAGGAAAACCGACACTACCTCTTATTTATGCCATGCAACAGGGATCTGAAGCAGACAAAAAATTGATACGACAGGCAATTCGCAAAGGCGGCCTTGACGATCTCCCGGCAATAGTCAATGCTGTCAATCGTTCCGGTGCATTGACATACACCGAGAACCTGGCACGAGACAAAGCAGAACTGGCCATTAACTGTCTAAAGTGCCTCCAACCTTCGAAATTTCGTGATGCGCTTGAGGGATTGGCTAATCTTGCGGTAAATCGCGCTCATTAACGATAGACGGGCCCCACCCAAGAAAGCTTGTGCGCAAATCTGCTGCCTTGTGGCAACAACCCTGAAACAAGCAAATCATAGTGAAATCTGTGATCAAGGATATGCCGATGCGACAATTAAGTGATCTGGACGCTTCTTTCTTATATATGGAAAGCGATCGCACTCCCATGATCATTGGCGGTCTTTATGTTTTTGATACCAGCCGTCGCACCACGGATTTTTCTTTCGACGAATTCAGAGATTTTATTTCTGCCCGCATCCACTTGGCGCCGTTTTTTCGCCAACGACTGGTTGAGGTTCCACTGCAGCTTGACCATCCTTATTGGGTCGACGATCCCGAGTTCCAGCTCGATAAACATCTTGCCCATATTCGCCTGAGCCCTTGCGATCATCCCGATCAATTGAAAAGCCTGTCGGCAGAGTTGTTTGCACGCCCCCTTGAGAGAGACCGCCCGCTGTGGTCAATCACCTATGTTGATGGTCTTGAGCTATTGCCCCAGTCTGCTTTGCCAGAAAAGGGATTCGCAATGGTGGTGCGCATCCATCATGCTGCGATCGACAGCCTCAGCGGCGAAGAAATCATGAGCCTGCTTCTGGATTTTTCGGAAGAACCACGAAAACTGCCACCGGAATCCCCCTGGAGACCCCATCCGCTACCGTCCAAGGTACGTCTGCTGGGCAGTGCGTACAGTAGCGCAATCACATCCCCTTTCAGGCTTGCTAACGTATTGCGCGGAACAGCCGCTTCCGCCTTTTATACCCTTCTGGTGCAGAAGCTAAAAACACTGAACTTTCCGACAACACTATTGAGTGCTCCCGCCACCTTGTTTAACAAGGAAGTTACCTCTGCCCGGGCACTTGATTATGTTGAAATTTCCCTCGATCAACTCAAACAACTACGAAAGTCCATTGGCGCTGACGTTACCGTTAACGATGTAGTCCTGGGAGTATGCGCGGAGGCATTGCGCCAGTATTTGCAGGATCAAAACAACCTGCCCGACAAACCTCTTATTGCCATGACGCCGATATCCGTGCGCTCGAAAACACTCAAGGCCCGCACCGGAAACCAAATGTCCGCCATGCTGGTTTCGCTATCCACCACGGTCAAGCACCCTGTGTTACGCGTCAGAAAAATACATGACAATGCGACTGTCTCCGACAGCTACGGCCAGGCCATCGCTGCCGATCGGCTGACTGAGTTGGTGCCCTCCAGCATCATTGCCCTGTCAACCCGCATTTATACCGAATTCCAGCTGGCCCAGCGTCATAAGCCGCTATTTAACATCCCCATCACCAACATCCCTGGCCCTCAGAGCCCTCTGTACATGAATGGTGCAAGACTGGTACATCAAATAGGCACGGCACCGCTGTTTGATGGTATCGGCTTGGTGTTGGTCGCAATCAGCTATGATGGCAAGGTCAACATCAGCGTCACCTCATGCCCAACCTTGTTCGAAAAAACACCCGCATTTGGCCCCTATTTGACTCGCGCTGTGTCGGCATTGAAGGAGGGACTCAGCACGCCCATAGAAGAAGAGCCAGGCGATGCCACACCACAACCCAACAAAGGTGCTGGCGTTATCGAAGACATTCTTGGCATTTTCAGCAGTCTTTTTGGAAGCCTCTTCAATCGGGACAAGGAAATACAAACAGCAGACGGCAAAAAAACCGGCGCGAACAAAAGCAAAAATACCGAGCACAAGGTGGACTCAGGGCACAGCTGATTCGGCTTTGATCACCATCGTTTCGTAACGATAAAACCTGATCCCTGGACTCCAATAATCCCGCGCAAAGCCCGCTTTCACTTTCAACTCTCGAACAAAGGATGCCGGATCAGGCAGTTGCTGCCAGACAGAGGGCAGATAAGTAGCACGATGGCCTGCATCCTCCAGAATCAAACCATCGACCGAGGGCCGAAGCACTGCAAGCAACTCGACTTCGCTGTCAACCTGCAGCGCTTCAGGCTCGCTCAGAACCGATAGCTCTATTTCAAGCATTGGCACCTCTTGCATTGAAACAGGCGCAAATCGCCGATCGTTAAAAGCCGCCGCCCTCGCATTTTCAGTTACATCGTCCAGCAACGAACGCCATGCACGCAAAGATCCAACACAGCCTCGCAGCCTACCCTGCTGTTTAAGCGTGACAAAGCACGCCTGTTTTTGTGTCAAATACGGATATCTGCTTCCCAGATCCACCTTCAAGGAGTGAACTTCTGAAGCCTTTGTGCCGATAGCGGCACGGGCCAGGTCAAGCAATTGCTCGCGTCCAGCCGTATCAAGATGATCCAAAAGCAAAGCTGCCATACCCCACCACCCTGTCTTTAGTGCCCGCCGTATCGCCAGAATTCCCCAGCGCCAGCAGCCGACCCGTCATCGCACGACGAGATGCCATAGACAGCAAACCATTGACGGCGAAGCAGCCACAGGCCTGCTCTGCACTGAGATCGGGCTCTATGGCAAGAATTCTGCTGGCGGTATCGCGATCAACCCTGCAAGCATCAAGGTAGGAAAGGTAGTGACTCAAATCTGAGCTAACCACGATCAGGGTATCGGTATCGTCGATTACCGTATCGAGCACCCTTGCAACCTGCTTCGGCTCCACTTCTCCGACAACCAGAGGCACCAGCCTGAAACTGGCTAAGACAGACTGCAGAAACGGCAGCTGAACTTCCAGCGAGTGTTCGAATTGATGGGCAAGATCATTGATATTCACAGCAGGCAGCTGCTGCAATGCGTGACACCCTTGTTGATCGACAGAAACCTTTCCCAAAGGCGTCACGAAAGCCTCTGCCGAGCTCAGCGCCATTCCTGCAAGCGGCACTCGATGACTGGGTCCAAGCAATACGACGCGCCTAATGGTATCAGCAACCTGCCGAATTACTGCATAAGCCGCCCCGGCCACATGGCCCGAATACCGGTATCCCGCATGGGGAGCAATGACGGCCTTGAGGGCCGGCACAAGCGGAACACGAGTCTTCCAAGGCGCAAGATATTCAGCAACACAGGCCTTAAGCGCGGACGCATCCGCAGGATAAAACGATCCGCTCACAGCGGGCTGACGATCACCAGTCATGCGCACCCTCCTCACCAGACATCCTTCACTCCCAGTCTGATACGGCCAGCGGATAATGGCAACCGGTGCGCAGTGATCGTTATTTAAATGCCCAGCGCAAAAATTCCTTTTTTTCTTCTGCGGAGGCACTTCCCCAAATCGATTTGAGTGCATCCAGGCGTTGCATTTCCTTGCCTGATTGCTGGGGCAACTTCTCTGGCGCCTGTTTCTCTGATAGCTGATTAGCATGTAGCGTCGCCGTGCTGACAGTCTCAGGGGTGGTTGGTTCTGTCGCAGTGATCTCGCTCTTCTCTACCAGGTCGGGCAACTGAAGAATCGACCGGCCTGCCGCAGTCACCAGCTCAACCTTGAAGTCCGAAGCCAGTCTTTGAGCCTCAATTCTGTCAGCAGGCTGTGCAAACCGAAACTCATACACTTCGCCAGCCAGGGCGTTAAAGCGAAGATCCTGGGCCGTTGATCTCACTACCACAGGCACATTTTTGCCCTCCTCATTTTTTTGATTGCTGGCCCACACCGATTCATACCTGTAGGTTACCCGAGTAATACCTGGTTTCAGCTGGTAATCAACCGCAAGGTTATCCAACAGGTAATCCGGCATGGATTTCCCGTTAACCGACATTATCCGAATACTGGAAGGGGCTTTTAATAACGCCATTTCGCCGGCATTCAGTTTTTCGCCCTCCCAGGTCTGAACCGGGCCGCTTGCGCAGCCATAGAGGAACGCCAAGGCCACAATCAAACCCATTGAAAAAACGCTACGCATCAAATACATCGAACGACCCTTATATGATTAGAAGTAATGATCAGACATACTAAACAGGAACACAAAAACGGTTTGAAGCAAACCCTGTGATGATTAAAACCGGATCCTCGCACAAAAACACTGCCCGCGTCACTCTATGTAACCTTTTGTCAAGATTCTGTTGAATTTTTAATCTATTATTGTAATCATTGAGAATGAGCAAATTGGATGGTCTGTGTATGTCTGAAGAAATAATGAAACGTCGGGGCGAGGATGCGAAAGGCGCACTCCCTTTTCGCAGCAGTCGTTTTTTTTGCGTCGGCACACGTTGGTATTTCACCACTCGGGAAGGCTTTGACAGTGGTCCTTACGCCGACAGAACCCGCGCAGAACAAGGCTTGCAGCGTTTTCTTCACGTAGTGAGCCTGCTGCCCGCGACAACTACGGGTGTCAAACACTAGTACTTACAGGGTATGCACCAGTACGAAATTGGAGATTTGTATCACAAGCAGGGCGTAAATGCCGGCAATCACGTCATCAAGC
>JBFHRO010000063.1:0-15555 GCA_041591635.1 Oleiphilaceae bacterium
CCGCCCGGATTTGGCAATGCGCACCAGTGCCGGAACATTCCCCCCCACCCCGGCAATGCACGACATTTGTGCCAGCCCTTTATGATCGAGTTCGACGGCAATGCTGTTGGCCAACTGGGCGACATTGGAACAGCCGGAACAACTGTAAACCAGAGGGAGGGGTTTCTTTGCCATTGTGTTTTTCACCTGCGCTACCATGAACTTCGTGGTCGGTATGGTCAGTATGCTCCATACACAGCACACACCGAAGCGGTTATTTTATCGCCACCGCAGGCTCTGCAGTTAGACACAGATCAACCTCCACGGCACAGACTCACTCTGCCCGGTCGCAGGCCGCCTCAGCCGTGGCGGGCGGCACGGGCGCAAAATACCCCACCAGCAGCAGAATCAAACCCACGCCGATAAAGGCAACGATCCGCGCCACCGTACCAGTACCCGACAGGTCAGTCGCAAACAGCTTGAGCACCGTCAGCCCCATAAGCACCGCACCCGCCAGCCACACCTTGCGCCAGGCTCGGCGGGCACCAAGGAGCATGGCCAGGGTGGCCGTGACACTCCACAGCAGGCTCAGACCACTTTGCACCTTGATCGATCCCAGTTGGGCATGGGCGGTAAAGGGCACCTGCGCCAGATGATAGAAGCCTTTGAACAGCGCCATGTTGAGCCAGTAGAACCCCAGTGCCGCCGGTATGGCCCACGGCACCCAGCGCAGCGACGGCTCCACCCCGAAGCCCGGCGCCAGACAGTAGCGGCCAAGCACCAACAGCACCGCCAGCGACATCAGATCCACCGGGTTAAGCAGCGGCCAATAACTTTGGCTTCCACTGCCGGTAATACGCAGGTTCACCACAACCAGCCACAGAGTCAGCGCCACCCCCAGCACCAGCGGCAAGTGCACGCCCAAGGCGCGGTAATACCGGCCCACGGGCCACGCCCAGCCCTGCCAGCGTGCGCGCCACGCCAGCACCAGCAGCGGCAGCAAGGCCCAGGCCATCGCATCTATCCCGTACTCCCACGCCAGGGGTTGCGCCCCCAGCCACTGCGCCAGTTGCCAGCTCAGGGCCAGCAGTACCAGCACGGCCGTCAATAACTGGACATCACCCAGCGGATAACCCGGATAGCGCTCGAGCCAGCGCAAGAGTGCGTAGTGTCCCAGCAGGGCGGCGGGTAACACCAGCCAGGCGCCATACTCGCTAAACCAGACCTGCTCGATCATAAAGGCCGCCACGGCAACGGCCAGCGCCGGCAGTGCCGCCATCAGTGGCTGGGCCAACACCGGCCAGGGCTCCAGCCGATGGGCCTGCACCAGCGCCAGCATAAAGAGCGCCCCCACCACCACCAGCACTGTCACTTGATACAGACCCTCGTAGTGGCGATGCGCCTCAAGCCAGCTCTCACCGGCAAATACCAGCACGCCCACCCAGAACAGCCCCGGCAAGAGGCGCTCCCCCGAGGGCATAAAGGTCACGTACTTGTGCCTCTGGGCCCACAGGCACAAGGCAACGGCCGTCACAACATGCAGCAAGGCACTGCCGTAGAACAGATTGAACCAGGGCCAGCCCAGGGTCAGCAGTTTGCTGTTTTCCGCCAGCGCTATTAATCCCAGCCCCTGTGCCAGCAGCGCCAGTGCACACAGGAGCCAGTCACGGCGCCGGCCACCCGCCCACCATGCCAGGGCCGCGCTGAGGCTGACAAAGACCAGGCTTGCAAACCGGGCAAGACCAAAGTCGAAATGGCTGTTGATATCGTGCAGGCCGCCAAACAACCACCACAGACTGCCCCATACCAGCAACAGCGGCGCCAGAAACTCGCGCTCCTCCGCCAGCAGTGCCGGCAGTTCACGATAGCGGTGCAGCAGCTCGTAGCCACCCCAGCCCGCCAGTGCAATCAGCACACAGCCGATAAAATCGTTATTGAGCAAAAACAGGCCGGGGGTGCTGCTGGCCGAATCTGTCCAGTAAAACACCCCGGCGACCAGCATTAATCCCGCCCCGCACAGGCGCGGCAACAGGCGCGACTGACGCAGCCCCACCCACAACAGGGCCAGACCTTCGATGGCCCAGATGGCCGAGGTGACGCGCCCCGCAAAGCCCAGGGGAATGGCCAGGGTCAAAAAGGCGATGCCCAGTGCCAGATAGCTTTCACAGAGCAACAGCATGGCCGGGCGCCGGCGCAGCAACACCACCAGCAACAGGTAATAGGCTCCCATCCAGGCCGAACTCCAGGCCAGCATGTCAGGCATGCCGCGCACCAGCATCGCCTGCAGGCCAATCACCAGGGTGGGCGTGCCAAACACCAGCGTACCATCCACCAGTCCCTTGAGCCGGGGGGGCTGACGCAGGGCAAAGAGCACCGGAATCAGGCTGTACAGCAGGAAAAAAGCGATCAGAAACGGCTCGGTAGAATGGAAGTACTCGGGCGCATAGAAGCGGTAACCCCAACTCATACCGATACCAAAGGTAAACACGAACCCCAGCCAGTTAAGCAGACGCCAGGGCCTGAACCAGGCCACGACCACAATACCGAGATTGAGTACCAGATAGTAACCAAAGAGCGCCACATGGGAACCGCTGCCGGTAGACGCCAGCAGGGGCGATGCAAATCCGCCCGCTACCGCCACAACCGCCAGCGTCATGGCGTTTTGCAGCAGAGCGACCCCCACCCCCAGCATCACCACCAGCGTCAACAAGGCAAAGCAGGTGGTACCTTGCATCAGCTCGTGCAGCCGATAGGCGGCAAAAATGGTCAGATACACCAGCGCAATGGCGCCGCCTTGCATCACCAGCGCATAGGTGGTGTGCGTCAGGCGCAACCGCCACCCCAGAGCCAGCATGGCTGAAGCCCCCAGCAACACACCGACATAACGCAACTCCACAGGAACCTGCACCGTCTGGGCGGCGTATTTGAGCAAAAAGGCCACGCCGAAAAACAGCACCAGCATGCCCACCCGCACAAACAGGTTGCCGCCGGTGAAATACTCCCGCAGCCAGTCCCCGGCCTGGTTCAGCCTCGACTCAAACCAGCCCGGCTGCCATTGGGGCAGCGCAATGCCGGGCGCCGCGGCCGTCGGCACAGGCTCTGGCTGCGGCTCGGTGTCCAGCGCCCGTTCGGGTTTAGCCTCGGGTGCGACACTGGCGGCATAGGCCTCCTGCTCCTGCTCCTGCTCCCGCTCCTGCGCGGGGTCGCGACGCAGGTACAAGGGCAGACCGTAGCTGTCAAGTGCCGGCCCCTGAACATCGGCCTCGACCGCCTCCGGCATCGTTTCTTCAGGCGTATGCGCGGCTTCAGCAGATTCGACCGGTGGCGGTGTGTCGCGGGTTTCATTGGCCCCCATCGCCCTGGCCGTCAGTTGCTCCAGCTGGTGTGCCAGTTGGTGCGTTTGCAGACGCAAATCGCGAACCTCGTCACCCATGGCCGTCAGGCGCTTGCGTGCATCAGCCAGACGCTGCAGTACCGCCCCCAGGATCGCCCCCACCATGCCGCCGCCGACCGATTCGGCAAACGCCGCCCCCAGGATCAATCCAACGATAATGGCAAGGGTCAAGGGCATGAGCAGTACTCCGGTAAGGGTGACAGACCAGGAAAAAGGTACCAGGGCGGGGAAAAAGCAAAAAAGCGGCAGGCAAGACATTGCCCGGGCAGCGGCACAACCAACCGCCCCCGGGCCGGAAAGGATCAGGGAATGATTTCGATGCGGGTACCCGGATCGACCGCCTGCCAGATTTCATCCATTTCGGTATTGCGCACGGCGATGCAGCCCTCGGTCCAGTTGAATTGCTGCAATTTGTGATCCGGCCATTCCGATTTGTTGGGCTGGCCGTGAATCATGATTTGTCCACCGGGATCAACGCCCCGCATTTCGGCCTGCAAGCGGTCATATTCGTTGGGGTAGGAAATGTGTATGGCCTTGTAAAAGGCGCTTTTTTCACGTTTGTAATCGAGAATATAGCTGCCTTCGGGGGTGCGTTTGTCGCCCACTTCCAGCTTGTGGCCTACCGGGTTTTTTCCCAGCGCCACATGGTACTTTTTATACCAGCGGCCGTTTCGTACCAGGTAGAGCTTGGCCTCGGACTTGGACACCAACACCAGATCAGCCTTGGGAATGGCGTTTGCCACACTTGCACTGGCACAGCCCAGCGCAAACATCAGAACAAAAAGATGCATTACCCGGATCATGTTTGAATCTCTTGCTTGACCTTGTTACCGGGGGTCACGGCCCCCGGACTGCTTATATTGCTAATTTGTCATTCACAGCCTATGGCTTCTACCGCCAACAAAGTATGCAACAGGTCAGTTCATTTGAGTAGTCGCGAATCCTCCGCTTGCCTGTGTCAACTCCCGTTTTGTGTGCCATTAGGCGCCCTGGGTGTGGCCCGATAGCCTTTTTGGCGCTGCACCTGCGCCCGCCATGCCGTTCATCAGTGCATCATGGCAGGAAAATCTCCGGCCTGCACCAAGCGGTCAGGGTCAATCAAGGGCACGCAATTGCCCTCGAGTACAAACCCCGAGAGCAGCTTGTCGGCCCAAAAACCGCAGGCTTGCGGGGAAAAGCGCTCCGACATGGAATCATCGACCACCACCTTTTTCGGCGATCCGATGAGGGTGACACCAATCACAGGCGTCTCCCTGTCAAGGGTGTACAACAGTAGCACCGGAAAATGCTGCTGCTCCGCCCGGGTTTGAGCCTGAGGATCCACCGAGCGCAACACAGGTATCAATTGCGACTGCCATTCGACCGCACGACTGTAACGCGGATGCGCGGTGGGAATGCATACCCAGGCCGGATCCGGCAGATACTCACAGACACAGATAGGCGCCAGGCCGACCTGGCCCAGCGGCGTATCAGCCAACCAGACTGTCAGCGCAGTCGGGGAATTCTCGTTGAACATGGGCCATCTCCAAAGCGTACATCAAGCTCGCTGCATCGGTGAGATACAGCCACTGGGTTTTGTACTTAAGCATAGCTTTTAACGGGCTCGACGGCGGCATAATAAATGCCGGTAATTTGTGTAGAACCGTATCCTGGGAGATCTTGCTGACACCTCGCCCACTCAGGGCAAAGGCACCGCCCGAATGGCTGTGATTGGTTACCAGCAGACAGTGGGTGTCGTGCTGCGCCGGCCCCAGCCGCGGCAATAACTCCTCCCCCAGACTGTACACCGGGTACAGGTTGGCCCCCTGTTGCAAGGCGGGTAACGAATCGAGATAACGAATGGCTTCGTTGTCCCATACTCCCAACACCTGCGACGCTGGCAAGGCCAGATGGTATCCGCCGCACTGCAAGGTATAAAAGGTGGGATGCATGGCTGGTCACTCCTGTGGGTAAGATTCCGAAAGACCCGCCGTCACGCCCTCAGGGTGGCGCGCTTCAGGTCCAGGGGTTTGGGCAGTTTCTGCCAACACCAGCAACTGCGCCAGCGTATCGAGCAACTCCCCTTCTTGATAGGGCTTGGTCTTAAAGGCACTCACGCCGGCCTTGTGAGCCAGCGCACGATGCTTCTCATGGCTGCGGGAGGTCAGCATCAGCACCGGCAAGGCGTGCCATTGGGGCCGCTGGCGCACATGGCGTGTCAATTCCAGCCCGTCCATGCGGGGCATTTCCATATCCACCAGCAGGGCGTCCACCGGGGTTGCGGCCAGCTTGTCCAGCGCCTCCACCCCATCCACCGCCGTGATCACCTGATAGCCTTCATCTTGCAACAGCCGTTTGAGGGTGCTGCGCACGCTGAGGGAATCATCCACCACCAGCACCCTGCGTTCACGGCTCGCTCCTGCCGCGGATACGGCATCGGCCCGGCCGGTGATCGCCACGCGGGGCGGCGCATTCATGGCCAGCAACTCCGCCAGGTGCAACACAGGCACCAGGGTACCATCCCCGAGAATGCTCAGCCCCGCCAGCGCGGGCAGTTTGGCCACCAGCTTGCCGCTGCCGCGTTGCACCAGGCGCTCGCCACTGTGCAGGGCCTCGACCGCCAGGGCGATGTCCTGCTGTTCCCACTGCATGAGAATCACCGCCCGGCGTCTGTCAGGGTCAGCCGGCGTCAGGTGCAGGCAGGTCGCCAGATCTTCGTAACGGTATAAGCGCTCCTGATGCATGAGATAGGATCGGCCGCCCAGCCGCTGGCAGGGGTAGGAATCGCGCGGCAAGATCTGCTGCAAGTTAGCGGTGGGCAAGGCAAAACGCCGCCCGCCCGCTTCTACCAGCAACATGTACTGGGTAATTTCCTTGACCGGCAAGCGCAATTCGAAACAGGCGCCGGCCGCCTCTGGCAGATACCTCACCTGGCCGCCCAGGGCTTCGACCTGTGCCTTGACGGCATCCATGCCGATGCCGCGCCCCGAGAGCTGGGTCGAACTATCCCGGGTGGAAAAGCCGGGCAACCAGATCATGGCCGCCAGCTCGGCATCGCCCGGACGCCCCTCTTGTGCCTTCAGAAGCTGGCGCCGCAGGGCGCGCTGGTAAATGGCATCGTAGTCCAGCCCCTGGCCATCATCACTCACCCGGAGCTGCAAAAACCGCCCGGTTTGGCAAAAGCTCAGAACCACCTTGCCTTCGACCGGCTTGCCCTGTGCCATGCGCCGGGGCGCAGACTCAATACCGTGGTCAACTGCATTGCGCAACAGGTGCATCAAGGGGGGCGCAAGCTTTTCGAGCAGATCCCGATCTATGCCCAGCTCGCCGCCCATGAGTTCCAGAATCACTTCCTTATCGCAGTGGCGTGCCGCCTGGCGCACACAACGCTGCAGGCGGGGTGCCAGCGTCTGGGCACTCACCCGCTGACGCAGCAATAACTGGTGCGCCAGCTGATCAATAAAACGGTGCTGCTGTCCCATGAGCCGATCCATCAATGCCAGCTTGTCTTGCAGCTGATCATTGAGCGCACGCAGATCGGCCACCGACTCGAAATACTGATGGGTACTGCGGTGCAGATCATCGTAGCGATCCAGCTCCAGCGGATCGAATTCCGGCGCCACCTCCGCTACCCTGGCCGGATTGCGCGCCATGCTGCGGCCATCGACCAGCGCTTCCAGATCGAGCCTGCGGGCCTGCAACTGGTTATCCTGGCGTTTGAGATCAGTGCCCACCGCGCGTATGTGGCGGTACAGCTCGCGGGTTTGCACGTAATTCACGCTCATTTCTTCTGCCAGCACCAGTAACTCGTCCACCGGTGCCTCTTCTATTTCTTGGCCGCCTTCTGCCCTGTCTGCCCCGTTTACCCCCCCCGCAGCCTCTGCCACCGCTGAGGTTTCTGCCGCCTGGGTTGCCGGCGGTACCGGGGGTGCGGATTCAACCGGGATATCAGCAGGCCCATCAACAACAGGCGCAGGCACCGACAGCGCCATCGCAGCTGCATCGGTCGCTGCCAGATCGCGCCAATACGCCAGCTTTTGCACCAGCGCCAGGGCGTTGTCGGGGGCCTTGTCGAGCCCCAGCAAGGCATCCACCATCATTCCCAGGCTGTCTGCCGCCTCGTTGAGCAAGGCAGACAGGCTGGAAGTCAAACACTGAGGTTCATCCACCAGCCCTTCAAAGGCGGCTTCGAGCTGGTGGCTGAGGGTCGCCACCCCACGAATGCCCAACAAATTGGCCGCCCCCTTGAGGGTGTGGCTGGCGCGCTGGGCCTGATGCAGCCACTGCTGTAACTCGTCACTGGCCAGGGCGTCGGCGCGAGCCCGCGCCAGCTGCTGCAGGGCGCGGGTAAGGGCCGCCACCTGCACCGGTGCATCCTGGATAAAGGCCTGCCATACCGGATCATGGGGATCGACCGTCGCCTGCGGCGGCAGCGCAACATCCTCGGCCGTCCACAGCGTCTCGTCAGCCTCGGCTTCGGCCATTCCCGGCAGGGTCAGGAGGTCGGTCAAGAGTGGCTGCACGGCATCGGGCGCGACTTTTTCGCCCCCCCAGCGGGAATCATCAAGGAAATCCAGCAACGCCAGCACGCTGGATTCCGTCGCCCCCCGACACAGATAAGCCTGCAACAAGCCAGGCCAAACTGCGAGCAGGGCCTGCAGCGCGGCGGCTTCGGCCGGCGCTGGCCGTTGGGGATAGTGCGCCACACGTTGCTGGAGCTGGTGTATGAAACCTGCCAGCCCCTTCAGTTCCAGGCAGGCGGCCGCCTGCGCCAGATTATCGAGCAATGCCAGATAGGCCTCGGTGCCCATGGGCGCATCCAGTTCGGCACGCATGGCCTCAAGGTCGGGCAGCAGCTCTGCCACCTCGGCCCAGAACTGCTCGAGCATCTGTGCCTGCGACGGGGACAGGCCTGCTTGCACGGGTGAGGGCGAGGGTGAGGACGAGGGCGAGGCGACCGGCATATCGAGCGGCGCGAAACCGGCATCATCCGGCACCGGCTCCTCAGCCACCAGGGTGGCGAGGCGCTTCAGCCAGGCCAGCACGCTGCGCGACTGGCGCTGAACCTGCGACCGGTCATCACCGCCCTGGGTTTGCGTGCCCGCCACCTGCGCCTGCAGCCGCTGGCAACGGCTTGCCATCTCGGGCAAGCAGGCCATTTCCAGCGCCATGGCGACGTTCTCCAGTCCGGCCAGCAGAATATCGGTCAGTGCTTGCGCATCACCTTCGTTCTGTTCTGCCACCTGGGATTCCAGGTCGCCAATCATGGCGTCAACCAACTCTGTCACCCTGTCCATGCGTTACTGGCCTCCGAAGGCGTGATTGACAAATTAACTGCCGGTCTTCAACAGCGGTACCGGTTCTTCCCGTGTTTCGGGTGCGGGTTCGATTTCGGGCAAATCGATCCGCAGGTTTTTGATTTCCGGCAGTGCGAAGAGATCGACCGTTTGCTGCAGCATTCTGGATGCCGCGCGCAGGCGCTCGGTGTGGTGCGACTGACGGGTCAGCTCCCGATCGGTCATCTGGGTGCTTTTGGCAATTTTTTCGGCCTGCGCCTTGAGGCCCTCGGCTTCACCGGCCTGGGCCATGGAACTGGTGGCGATACGTGCGACCGCGCCCAGCAGCTCGCGGGTGGTGCTCTGGGTATCACGCATTTGCTGACCGGCCTGCTCGGCCCGGCGAGACCCGTTGACCACCTGGGAAATGCTGCGGTTCATGGTATCCACCGCGTCGGCGGTTTCCATCTGGATGTTACGCACCAGACCGCTGATCTGCGCCGTCGCCCCGCGCGAACTCTCGGCCAGACGCTGCACTTCGTCGGCCACCACCGCAAAACCGCGACCGGCATCACCGGCTGCAGCCGCCTGCATGCTGGCATTGAGGGCCAGCACATGGGTACGCTCGGCAATGCTGCTGATGATATCGACAATACTGCTGATCTCCTGCGAGCGCTCCGACAGGCGCTTGATGCGCTTTTCCGTTTCGCTGATGGCATCGCGAATCTCATCCATACTGCTGACGGTATTGCCCACCGCCTCGAAGGCCTTGTCGGTGGTCTGGGAGGTGGTCTGCGCCATCTGGTTACAGTCCTGGCACCAGCTGGCAATGCTGGCCATCTGCTGCGCCAGGGCATCGAGTTTGTGGCGCGCCTGCTCCACCAGTTGGCGCTCCTGTGCCGCCACATGCACTACCTTGCGGGTCTGTTCATCCACCGTCACGCTCGATACGCCGACGAAATCCCCCACCTTGCGAATGCTGGCCAGCGCCTCGGCCATTTCCCGGGTCATCAGGTTCAGGGCATCCGCCACCGGGCCGGTAACGTCTTCGCGCACCGTCAGCTTGTGGGTCAGGTCCCTTTCACTCAGGCGTGCCGTACTTTCGAGCAATTCGATCACCGACTCGTTCAGCACTTCGTTTTCTTGCTCGGCTTTCACCAGACTCGTGACCTTCTCGTCCAGCAGGTGATCCAGGGCGCTGCCCAGTCCGGCCAGCTCATCCTGGCCAAACATGCCGGTACGTGCCTGCGTATTGCCCGCCTCGACCGCTGTCACCGTCGCCTTGATCAGCTCTACCGGCTGTACAATCGAACGGCGAATATAAACCCCCAGTACCACCGCCAGGGCCAGCCCCAGCAAAATGATCAAACTGCCGGCGTAGAGACTGAGGGTGAGTGACGCGCCCGACTGCTCGAACGCCGCCTCGCCTTCGCTTCGCAACTGGGCGATGTAACGCCCTGCGGCACTGAGAAAGGGATCTACCTGCACCGAAAGATCGTTGAGAATGAACAATTCCAGCGCCGCCCGGGACTGATTGTTACCCAGCTGACCGAAGGCATCGAAGGCTTTGAGCACCTGATCCACTCCGGCATTCATGGCCTGCCAGCCGGCCACCGAGGTATCGTCCGGGCGATCCGCGCGCAGCTGCTGCCACTGGCCTTCAAATGCCTGCCGCGCCTCTGTGGCACGGGCCGCTGCCTGGTTCCAGGTGAGCATGCCGCTATTGAGCTGATTGAGCGTATCCACAAAATCGCGCTGCAGCCCGCTCACCAACAGGGTGATGGCCGAGGTTTCATCGACTTTCTGGTGCAGATCCACCAGGGTCTGGCGGGCGTAACCCAACGAAAAGAACGCCAGCGCCGAAATCAGGGCCAGGGCCCCGCCGCCCACCAGTGTCTGGATCAATAGCCGTCGCCCGATGGGCATTCTGGATAAAAAGGTGCTTTTCATGCGTTTGGGGGTGTGGGCCGATGCCAAAAAGCCCTGTGCTTGCCTGTCCATCATTGTTCTCCTTTTAACCCTGTTCCGGGGACTCCGGTACTGCGTTTGACCTTCCTGCTGCCGTGGCGACGCGGCCACGGCCTGACCTTGCTCGCTTGCGATCCCGGCCTAGAGGATTTCACGCCACTGCGCCATGCCTATGGGCCGGTATTGCTTGTCTTTGTAGTAGGTCACGGTCACCAGATCCGAGCCCTGATTGTCGCCGGTGAAATCAAGCGCCACGCCGCCGAGTTCAAACCGGCTGTTGGTCACTGCCTTCATAAAGGCTTCGCGGGTGATCTCACCGGGAATTTTTTCCAGCAGGGCCACGAACATCTTGCCGACAATGTAGCCTTCAAGGCTCACATAGCTGAACCTGTCGCCCAGCGCCTTGCGGGCTTCATTGAGCAAGGGAATATTGGCATTCAGATCAGGCACCACCTGAGTCACTATGACCCGGTCTTTAACACCGAACTGCTCCAGGGTTTCCTTCAGGTCGTCGGCCCCGGTAAAAGAAACCGCGCTGATCAGCCAGTCATCGCCCTTGCTGCGCGAATAGGCGGCAAAGCGGGCAATGGCATTGTAGGTACCCACGGTAACCACCAGCCGGCAGCGGACCCCCTGGGCGCTCTCCCAACGCTTGAGGGACTCGTAGCCGGCGCGCGAGGTCAGGGTGTTGCGTTCGTACACCCCCACCGGGCCCAGACCGTTGCGAGCCGGGTTTTCGCCGTCCATGGCCAGCAGGTCATCCAGATTCTTGACCAGGGTTCGCGTCCGCCCCTGGGACTTGAGCTCCTGGCGAATGCCCTCTACCCCGGCCATGCCGTAGGCATCGTTTTGCACGTAGGCGCAAATTTCCTGCGGCTCCAGACCGGCGTCAATGCCCTGCGAGATCACCGCCGCGGTTTCCTGAATGTAACTGGCCCGGAAGTTGATTACATCGCCTTCCCCTGGCCGCAGCAAACTGGCCCCGGTAAAGAAGCCGACCGCCGGTACCTTGTGGCGCGCCAGCACCGGCAGCGCCACCTTGGCGGTGGGCGTGCCCACATTGCCCACCATGGCAAAGGCGCCTTCGTCGATCAGTTTTTGGGCTTGTTTGAGTGTCAGATCGGGGGTGTAGGAATCGTTCAGGGCCATAAACTCGAGCCGTTTGCCCTGCACTTTCACATCCTTGAACGCCGCCTGAATGCCATCGCGCATGCCCAGCCCGAGGCCACGCGAATGCCCTTCCAGATCCATCACGCCCCCCACCACTATCCGGTCGGGGTAAATCCCGCTGGCGCCCGCCTGAACCCCGCCGGCATAACACCACAAAAGCGCCAGCAGGCCGCCAAGGCTGGCGTAGCGGGCAGGTCGAAATGACTGACGATTCGAGAGCTGGTTCATCTGCGTACTCCTTTGCATACATTCATCCAGAGGTTCGGCCGTTGCAGCGGCAGCGGGAACCCGTTTACCTGTCAATAAGGGTGGTACCTGAGTCTTGTGATTCAGGGTCTAGGACGCCACCGAGGCCACCAGTTGCTGACAAAAGCGTTTCAAATCCCACTCGACCCACAGCCGGTCGCGATAAAACAGGCCACCGGCGCATTGCTGCAGGCGTGGCGGCAGCTCCACAGGGCGGTCCATGAGTTCACGGGTACCGAGCGCCAGCTTGCGCGGAAAGGCCTCGACCCGTACCGCAAAGGCGCTGTGCCCTTCCCCCAGGCGCAACAGGTAGCGGCTGCGCCGCCCGTGGCGACCGGCGTCCTCCCCGTCAACCGGCAGGGTGGGTCTGGCCGGATCAAGGTTGAAATAGCGCATCAGATCAATCACAGGTACCGGCTGGCTGCGCAGATTGACAAAGCCGTCGAGCCAGGGGGGCGCAAAGGGCACCTCACACACCGGCGACTCATCGAGCAGGGCTTTTGGCCATAACGCCGGCAGCAGCAACCCCAGCTCCCCCAGCGGCAAGGCAATCCACGGGTGAAGTTCGACCGGCGCCGGTGCCGATTGCACCTGTGCCTGCTGCCGGTGTTTTTGCAACTGCATCAGGGCGCGGGAGGGGGCCAGCCATTGCGGCGCGGCGTCAGAAGCAACAGACACCGACAAGTCGGCAGCTGTTCGGGCGGTAGTTAGCTGGCTGTTCATCATGACCATCCACTTTTCATGATAGTTCCCTGTCACATCGTCGGGCGCAGGCAAACTGCACCCATTTCAAGCGCACGACGGCATTAACGCTTTGGCTGTCAGGCGTAGACTTGCAGTTGCGCCAGTATGTCTTCATTGCGATAGGGCTTGCTGATAAGCGCCCTGGCCCCCTGACGGCTGGCCCAGAGGTGATCGGCACGCTGATTCTTGCTGCTGACAAAAACCACCGGGATCGACTTCAGCTCCGGATCCTTGTTTATTTCCCGACAGGCACTGAACCCGTCCATTTCCCCCATGATGATGTCCATGAGAATCAGGCTGGGTTTCTCGCAACGGGCCTTGTCGATGGCCTCTTTCCCGGAACGGGCGGTAATGGTGTTGTAGTGGGCTTCCTGGACGATCCGCTGCAAATGCTTGAGATCGGTTTCGCTGTCATCAACGATGAGCACCTTTTTCATCTCTCTACTCCTTGTTTGCCAGTGGCACGGCCATACGCCGATGCCGAGGGTTTGCCTCTGGTGCGACCGGACCCGGCACTCAGGCCGTGGTTGCCCAGCCGGTGGCGCCGAACTCCTCGCCGGAACGCATCAGGTACCGGTCGACCGTTCGCATCAAGTCGGCGTTGGTCGGCGGCTTGACAATAAAACCATCGCAGCCCGACATGTGGGCCTTGACCTTGTTGAATGCCGAGCCCTTGCTGGTCAGCATCACCACTGGCACCTTGTGCTGCGTTTTGAGGCTTCGACAGGCCTTGTAGCCATCCATTCCGTCCATCATTACGTCCATGAACACCAGGTCGTAGCGCTCCTGATTCACCCGCTCCAGCGCTTCTTCCCCGCTGCAGGCGAGCTCCACCCGGAATTGGCCGGCATACAGGTCGTGCAGCTTTTGCTTCATAAAGGTACGTACTGCCAGGCTGTCATCCACCACCAGCACCCGGCCTGCCTGACGCTCCTGGCGCGGCGCCTGGGATACGCTGGTGGCATTGACCAGTGCCTGGGTGAGGCGGCGAAAAACGATGGGCCGGTCAATATGCTGCCCGCCCAGGGGGGTGGCGCTGTTCTTGCCAATGCTGATCACACAGTCTTTGGGATAATGAGGCTGCAGGCGGCGCCAGTGCATAAGGGCACCGGTTTCGTCCTGATCGATGAGAATAATCTGGCCGCAGAGGCTACCGGGCTTGGCCGCCAGCTCGAAATTGCCAAACCAGGTCGTATTGAGGCGAAAGAGATTTTTGATCAGGATGAGGTCTTTTTCGGTCAACCCCAAATGTGAAATAACAATCTTGTCCATAAGTCCCTACCTCCACTGCAGGGGGGGCTTCCCGCCACCTGTAACATTTAACTCACCTGTTATTTTTAACTATAGAGACACCGGGCATTTCTTCAAAAACTATCCTGTTAAGTTTAGTAAGCCAGCACAACTGACTGTAACGCCATCCGGTCATGTGTTTCCGGCGGTTACCATGGCCTGCAGACTGTGATAGATTGCCGCCATTTGGCGCAATTCGAGCCCCTTGTGTAACCTGCAAGCCGGGTGCCCCAGAGGCCAAACCCACACACCGGATACCCGTTATGAAACTGCAAGCTTTGGCCGTGGTTACCACCGCCCCGTTACTGGGTGCGGCACTTACTGTTACCGAATGGCTCAATACCACGGTCAGAATCAATCAAGGTCTGATTCGGGCCCAGATCCAGGACCTGTTTCCGATCGAGGGGCAGAAATGGGGGGTGCAGTACTGCGTCGATCAGCCCGACCTGAAACTCAAGGCGGGCGGCGAGGTGCTCTTTGGGGCCGACATCCATTTTCGCTATCTGGGCCGGGAAACCCGCGGGCGCATTGTGCTAAGTGCATTTCCCGAATACCACGAAGCCGAAGCGGCCTTTTATTTGAGCCAGCTTTCCGTGGTGCAACTCGAATGGTTAACCTCGGACGAAGAAAAAGCCGTACTTAAAGAAGGCGCGAGGCAGATTCAGGGCATCATGAAGATGCTGCGCATCGACCCCGAGAAAATGGCCCAGGTAAAAACCGACACCCTCAACAACCTGATGGAGTTTGTGCAGCGCAAACTGGGTCAGCGCCTGGAACAGCGACCCATTTACCGCCTGGATGCCAAGAAACACAGCCACCGCCTGGCCGCCATGACCATCAGTAACATCTCGATTGACCATGGCGCGCTGAAAATCGAAATGTCCTGGCTCAAGGTGTTTCGCAAGGCCCTGGGCTACACCGCCTTTATACTGGCGGTTTGCATGCTGGGGCTGAGTGCGTTGAGTGAGAAACGCGGATAGCGAAATAGCAAAAGTTCGCTATGGGGCTACAATGACATAAGTCATTTACGCAAAAACCGCCCCTTATGAAGCTATTCTCGCTGCGCCTTCCTACCCTGTCACAAGGATTTCTGCTGTTTCTGGCAGGCACAGTCATGGCCGGTTACGCCTTTGCCTCGACTCAGAATATGCCTGAGGCCCAGCCACTGATCGAGTTACAGGCCGGGGCCGATCCCTGGCCCCCCTATGTGGATGAGCAGTTGCCCGGTGGCGGGCTGGCCGTTGAAATCGCCAACGCCGCCCTGCGTACCCAGGGCTACAAGGTGGTCAACACGATTCTGCCCTGGAGCCGGGCGCTGGCCGATACCAAAAGCGGCCGCCTGGATCTGATTCTGGATGCCTGGTGGACCGAAGAGCGCAGCGAGCACTTCATGTTCAGTCGCCCCTTTCTGGATGGCCCGGTAAGATTCATCAAGCGCAAGGGCGACCCCTTTGAATTCAATGGAATCGGCAGCCTGAAGGGAAAAACCATTGCCGTTGTGCGCGACTA
>JBFHRO010000064.1:0-15512 GCA_041591635.1 Oleiphilaceae bacterium
GGTGCACCGCATTTCCTGGCTGTTTGCCGCCGCCATGCTGATTGCCTTGCCCTTGGTGACCACGGTGCTCATTGTCAATATTGCCTTTGGCGTCATGACCCGTGCGGCGCCCCAGATGAACATTTTTGCCCTGGGGTTTCCGGTGGGGCTTATTTTCGGGCTTTTCATCATCTGGGCCAGCTTTCAGGAGCTGTTACCCAAATTTCTTTGGCTGGCCGAGGAAACCTTCGTGTTTCTGCGCGAACTTGAGGGACGCTAGGCATGGCCGAAGACAATGACAGCTCCGCCGAGAAAACCGAAGAACCCACCCCCCGGCGGCTCGAGAAATCCCGTGAAGAAGGGCAGATTCCGCGCTCCAAGGAAATGAACACCATGTCGGTGTTGCTGCTGGGGGCGACCAGCCTGATTTTGTTCGGTCAGCAGTTGGGCGAGGCGATGGAGCGCATCATGCGCCAGAGTTTGTCGCTGTCGCGGGAAATGGCCATGGACATGGGGCAGATGGCCGTCCTGCTGATTCAGGCCGGTAAAGAGGCCGCCATCTCACTTTTGCCTTTTTTCGGCCTGCTATTGCTGGCGGCCCTGATCGGCCCTGCCGTGCTGGGGGGCTGGCTGTTTTCGGGCAAGGCATTGGCACCCAAGTTCAACCGCCTGAACCCGATAGAAGGCATCAAGCGCATGTTCTCGGTCAAGTCCCTGGTGGAGCTGGCCAAGGCCATTGCCAAGGTCGCTCTGGTAGCGGCGGCATCGGTGGCGCTGATCCAGTGGAAGATGAGCGATATCCTGTCGATCAGCCACGAAGCCGTGGTGCCTGCCATGGCGCATGTGATTGATATCTTGTCGTGGAGCTTTCTGATTCTGTCCTGCACCATGATTCTGATTGCCGCCGTGGACGTGCCTTATCAGCTGTACGAGCACAACAAGAAGCTCAAGATGACCAAGCAGCAAGTCAAGGACGAATACAAGGACACCGAGGGTAAGCCCGAAGTCAAAGGTCGCGTGCGGCAATTGCAGCGGGAAATGGCCCAGCGCCGGATGATGGCAGATGTTCCTCTGGCCGATGTGGTGATCACCAACCCGACTCACTACTCAGTGGCGCTGAAATACGATGCGCGAACCATGTCGGCCCCCATAGTGCTGGCCAAGGGCAATGATGAAGTGGCGATGAAAATCCGGGAAATCGCCCGTGAGCACAAGGTGGAAATCGTCAGTGCCCCCCCGCTGGCCCGATCGATCTATCACCATTCCAAAATCGGCGATGAAATACCCAGTGGCCTTTACGTCGCCGTGGCACAAATCCTGGCCTACGTTTTCCAGTTGCGACAATACCGCCGTGGCCGCAATCCCAAGCCGCGCATGCCTGACCTGCCCATTCCCAACGATCTGCGGCGCAACGATTAGCGCCTGATGCCCAGTGCGCCAGCGCTGGTTAAAACCCGGCGCGATATTTGCAATGCCCCCCTTGAACGATTTTCAGCGACAAGAGTGCCAGTTTTATGGCGCTGTCTGACAACGGGTTAAAGGTGATTATGGATCGCGCATTAGTCTGGCAAACCCTTAAAGGTCTCACCCACGGCAATCTCGGGGTTCCGATCATGCTGCTGGTGATGCTGGGCATGATGACCTTGCCCATGCCGCCCATGCTGCTGGATTTGCTTTTTACCTTCAACATCGCCCTGTCGCTGGTGGTGTTGCTGGTGTGCGTGTATGCCATGCGCCCCATGGATTTTGCCATTTTTCCGACGGTACTGCTGGTGGCGACCTTGTTGCGTCTGGCGCTGAATGTGGCCTCCACCCGGGTTGTACTGCTTTATGGCCATGAAGGCGGTGATGCGGCCGGTAAGGTGATTGAAGCCTTCGGCGAGGTGGTGATTGGCGGTAACTACGCTGTGGGTCTGGTGGTGTTTGCGATCTTGATGATCATCAACTTTGCGGTGGTCACCAAAGGCGCCGGGCGCGTTTCTGAAGTCAGTGCCCGCTTTACCCTGGATGCCATGCCCGGCAAGCAAATGGCCATTGATGCCGATCTCAATGCCGGCATGATCAATCAGGAAGACGCCAAAAAGCGCCGCGAAGAAGTGGCGAGTGAGGCGGATTTCTACGGTTCCATGGACGGTGCCAGCAAATTTGTGCGCGGCGATGCGATTGCGGGCTTGCTGATTTTGGCCATCAACATCATCGGGGGCGTGGGTATCGGCATGGTTCAGCATGACCTGCTGTTCTCCGATGCCATGGAAAAATATGCCCTGTTGACCATCGGGGATGGTCTGGTCGCCCAGATTCCCTCGCTGTTGCTGTCGGTGGCAGCGGCGATCATGGTCACGCGGGTAAGTACCACGCAAGACATGTCGGATCAGATTTTTGATCAGATGTTCAATGCCCCCAAGGCATTGGGCGTGTCGGCCGGCATTTTGCTGCTGATGGGCAGCATCCCGGGAATGCCGCACATGTCATTTCTGAGTCTGGGAGCGTTGGCGGCTTTTGGTGCCTGGTTTATGGGCTATCGCAACCGGCACCTGGCTGAAGGGCTGGAGGCCCCGTCCCTGGGCAACCTGTATGACCGCGCCCGGGAGCAGCTGGCTAATCGCGGTACCAAGGCTCTCGACAAGCCTCAGGGTGCAGCGGGCCAGTCGACGTTACCCGCACCCAAGAAAACCACCGCCCAAGCCCCCGAAGCCTTGCCGCCAAAACAGCCTGAGCCCAAAGAACTGGGTTGGGATGATGTGGTGAGTGTCGATGTCATCGGCCTGGAAGTAGGCTATCGCCTGATTCCCCTGGTCGACAAGAATCAGGGCGGGCAGTTGCTGGGGCGTATCAAGGGCGTGCGCAAGAAACTTTCGCAAGAGCTGGGGTTCTTGATGCCCTCGGTCCACATCCGTGACAACCTGGATCTGATGCCCAATGTTTATCGTATCACCCTCATGGGGGTCGCCATTGCCGAAGCCGAGATTCATCCCGAACGGGAATTGGCGATCAACCCCGGTCAGGTGTTTGGCAGTATTGATGGCATTCCAGGCAAAGACCCGGCGTTTGGCCTGGATGCCATCTGGATCGAATCCACCCGCAAGGATCATGCACAAACCCTGGGTTATACCGTGGTGGATGCCAGTACGGTGGTAGCCACCCATCTCAATCAGATACTGCAGCGCCATGCCTACGAGCTGATCGGACACGAAGAAGTGCAGCAGTGGCTGGATCAGTTGGCCAAAGCGTCACCCAAACTGGCTGAGGAACTGGTGCCCAACACGGTGTCGGTCAGCCTGCTGTTGAAGGTGCTGCAGAGCCTGTTGATTGAGGATGTGCCGGTGCGGGATATGCGCTCCATTGCCGAGGCTATCGTCAACGTTACGCCCAAAACCCAGGATGCCGGTTTGCTCACCGGTGCTGCGCGTCAGTCGTTGCGGCGGATGATCGTGCAGAACCTCTGTGGCGCGGATCACGAGATTCCTGTCATTACCCTTGATCCAGAACTGGAACAACTCTTGCTTAAGACATTACAGCAGGCACAAAAAATTGGCGCGGTGGATGATGTGGGCATGATTCTCGAACCTCAGCTACTCGAACGCTTGCAGCGCTCGCTGAGCGACGCCGTACAACGCCAGGAAATGCTGGGCAAGCCCGCCATCTTGCTGGTATCGGCACCACTGCGGGCGGCGCTGGCAAAATTTGTCCGCTACGGTGTGGAGCGCATGAACGTGCTTTCCTATCAAGAAGTGCCAGAGAACAAACAGATTACGATTGTTGCCACCGTCGGCCAGTAACGCTCGCGAGAAACAGCGGCAGGTTGGCACAGGTGACAGGAATGTGGCGGTAATGCCATGCGGGAGAAATTGACGATGAACGTAAAACGATTTGTAGCCCCCAGCATGCAAGAGGCACTCAAGCGCGTGCGCGAAGAGATCGGGCCCGATGCCGTCATTCTTTCCAGTCGCAAGGTCGATGGTGTTGTCGAAATAGTGGCGTCGGTTCAATACGACGAAGCGGCCGCCCGCAAGGATCTCAAAACGAGTCCGGCCATGACGGCCAGCGTCAAGGAACCGTCGCCGGGGGCTGTGGCGCGAGCCCACGCAGACCGCCATTTACGTTTGCAGGAAGAGTTGGCCCGCAGCCGCGAAAAAATTACCCAGGTACGAGAGGCGCATCCGTCTGCCGGCGCTAAGTCCAGCACCCTTGCCGGTGCCCGGAATTCGACCTCGGCAAGAACGCCAGCCGAAGACAAAGAATTGACAGAAATGCGCAACCAGCTGAACCGCATGCAGGAGTTGCTCGATCAGCAGGTAAAGCAGGCGGCGGCAAACAACAAGGAGTTGTCGCTGGTACAGCAAGGGGTGCAGGAGCAGTTGCTGCAGATGGGGGTGGAGCGTGAGCTGACTCAGTCGGTACTCACGCGCATTGGCGATGCCGATGCCATGCCGCAGGCGTGGAACAAGGCACTGAACTGCCTGGGCAAGGCGGTGGCGGTGGAAAGTGCGGATATATTGCAGCAAGGCGGGGTGATCGCTTTGATCGGCCCCACAGGCTCGGGCAAAACCACCACCATCGGCAAGCTGGCTGCGCGCTATGTTCTTGAGCATGGCCCGGACAATATCGCCCTGGTAACCACCGACCGCTACCGGATTGCGGCACACGAGCAGCTGATGGTGTTTGGCCGCATTCTCAATGTGCCGGTGCGCGTGGTGGACGAAGCCAATTCACTCGACGCTGTACTGGAGTCACTGCGCGGCAAAAAGCTGGTGCTGGTCGATACGGCCGGCCTCAATCATCTTGATCCGCACTGGAGTGAGCAGCTGCAGGAGTTGCGTCGCTCCCGTTATTCGGTGAAGAACTATCTGGTCATTTCGGCCATCAATCAGCCGCAAATCATGAAATCCACCTACCACAATTACAAAATGGCAGGGTTGGCCGGTTGTATCGTGACCAAGACCGATGAGGCGGTCACCCTGGGTGAGGTCATGAGTTTTCTCATTCGCAGCCGGTTACGTATCGCTTATTTTACCGATGGACAGCAGATTCCCAACGATCTGCACAAGGCCGATGCCAGTGTGCTGATTCGCCGGGCCGATGAGCTGTTGCAGTCGCATGCAGTGATTGAAACCGAATTTGCCGGCGGTCATAGGGTCGCAGTGTAAATTCCGAGGATTGCTACAGAAACCTGGAAGCTTTGCTACACTGTTGAAAAATGGGCGAATTTAAGGGTTCGTCGGAGAGTGGCGGCGCTAACGGAAATCTGGAAGTAATAGCCGAATCTGAGCAGTATTCACGGGAAGCAAATTGATATGCAGAAATCCAGTCCGGTTCAAGTCATTGCGGTGACAGGCGGAAAAGGGGGCGTGGGCAAAAGCAATGTCTCCGTCAATCTGGCGTTGGGATTGACACAGCTGGGTCGCCGGGTGGTGCTGCTGGACGCCGATCTGGGACTGGCTAACATTGATGTTCTGCTGGGCATCAAGTCCAATCGCAACGTGGCCGACGTATTACGGGGTGAGTGTTCGCTCAAGGATGTGATGGTGGAGGGGCCGGGAGGCTTCAAGATAGTTCCGGCATCGTCGGGCACCCAGTACATGACCAATCTCAGTGCCATGGAACATGCCGGGTTGATCAATGCCTTCAGCGAAATCTCCCATGATCTGGATGTGCTGATTGTCGATACGGCCGCAGGCATTGCCGAAGGCGTGGTCAGTTTTCTGCGCGCCGCCCAGGAAATCCTGTTTGTTGTCTGTGATGAACCTACTTCTATTACCGATGCCTATGCCCTGATGAAACTGCTGAATCGGGACTACGGCCTGTTTCGTTTTCGGGTGGTGGCCAACATGGTCAAAACCCCCCAGGAAGGGCGCAACCTGTTTGCCAAATTAACCAAGGTGACAGATCGTTTTCTGGATGTTGCGCTACAGTATGAAGGAAGCATCCCGTTCGATGAGTCGGTGAAAAAGGCCGTTCAGCGACAAAAGGCGGTGCTCGATCTGTATCCGCGATCAAAAGCGGCGATTGCGTTCAAATCGCTGGCACAACGGGCAGATAGCTGGCCTTTGCCGTCATCGCCCAGGGGTCATTTGGAATTCTTTGTTGAGCGGCTTGTTCAAGCCTGAGTTATTGCATGGCACATGCGTTAGGCTACTTAATGTACTCAGAATCATCGTTAGACAGATCGGATGCCCTGGTCCGGCAGCACGCGCTGCTGGTCAAGCGGATCGCGCATCATCTGATGGCTCGTCTTCCCTCCAGTGTGCAGGTGGATGATCTGATTCAGGCAGGCATGATTGGTCTGCTCGAAGCCTCGCGCAAGTACGAACCCTCCAAGGGGGCCTCTTTTGAAACCTATGCCGGAATTCGCATCCGTGGCGCCATGATGGATGAAATCCGCAAAGGCGACTGGGTGCCTCGTTCGGTGCACAAAAATACCCGGAGAATTGCCAGCGCCATCAAGGCGATTGAAGATCGCGAAGGGCGGGATGCGCGTGATCAGGAGGTTGCCGACGAACTCGGCATTGATCTGGCCGAGTATTACGCTTGTCTTCAGGATACGGCTAGTGGAAAATTGTTCAGCTTTGAAGAGGTGACCGACACGGGTGAAGGCTTGCTCGAGCACGTGGGCGAAGAAGTGTCATCACCTTTTGAAGGCATACAAGAGGACGCCTTTCGCGAAAGCCTTGCTGCTGCCATTGCAGGCCTGCCAGAACGGGAACGCCTGGTGCTTTCGCTCTATTACGACGACGAGTTGAACCTGAAGGAAATCGGTCAGGTTTTGTCGGTCAGTGAATCACGAGTCAGTCAAATACACAGTCAGGCCGCCATGCGCTTGCGCGCCCGGTTGTCGGACTGGTTCTGACGCTACTAACCAGCTACAACTATCAGCTAGTACTAAACGACGTGCAGATTAAAAAAAACTGGATACCCATCAAACACTGACTAGACTTAAGGTTTGTGAAGCTCAGTAGTGTTATGAATTAAAAAGGGATTCCAGAGTCTGATTATTGGAGGTCGACTTGGACAAAAATATGCGCATTCTCGTGGTGGACGATTTTTCCACGATGAGAAGGATAATAAAGAACTTGCTGCGGGATCTCGGCTTTACCAACGCTGACGAGGCGGATGACGGTAGTACCGCGCTGCCCATGCTTCAGACCGGAAAGTATGACTTTCTGGTCACCGACTGGAATATGCCTGGCATGACGGGGATCGACTTGTTGCGTGCGGTGCGGGCAGATGAAAATCTGAAAAGTTTACCGGTACTGATGGTAACCGCCGAGGCCAAGCGTGACCAGATTGTGGCCGCAGCCCAGGCAGGTGTTAACGGCTATGTTGTCAAGCCCTTTACGGCGGCTGTTCTGAAAGAAAAGATCGAAAAGATTTTCGAACGCATCGGAACCTGACTGCAGGCTGGGACATGACCATCAAGAAAATAAGACGGGAAACAAGCACGGAGTTGGAGCGGCAACTGCAGTCGGAAGCCTCCGATCTGAAGGCGCTGGTCGATGCCGGCAATTTTGGCGAGGCCCTGCGTGTCATCACCCGCTTGAATGAAGTGCGAGACAAAACCTTGTATCAGGAAGTAGGGCGTCTGACCCGATCCCTGCATGAGGCCATTCGCAACTTTCACATTGACACCCAGGGGCCTCGTGCCAACGAGGAAATACTGTCGATTGATGATGCGTCAGATCGCCTGGGTTATGTGGTCGATATGACCAACAAGGCGGCCAACCGAACGCTGGATCTAGTTGAAGAAGGAATGCCGATTGCGACGCGGATGCGTGAAGAGGCCAACGGGATTAAAGCCGAATGGGCCCGATTCAGACGCAGGGAGATGAAGCCTGACGAGTTCAGGGATCTGTCCAATCGAATGGAGGTTTTTCTGGAGCAAATCTCGGCCGACTCCAATAAAGTTTACGGCAATTTGTCCGACATATTATTGGCGCAGGACTTTCAGGATTTGACCGGTCAGGTGATCAAAAAAGTGATCGGGCTGGTAAAGGAGGTTGAAGAGAATCTGGTCAATCTTGTCGTTATGGCCGGCAAAGTCGATATGGTCGCCGGTTTCGTACACGATGACATACAACAAAAAGATGAAAGTGAGCGTGGTGAAGGCCCGCAGATTCATGCCCAGCAGCGCGAAGATGTTGTTTCCGGGCAGGATGATGTGGATGACTTACTTTCCAGCCTTGGTTTTTGAGGAGCGGCTTCATGGGGTTTGAGGCGGATGAAGAGATCCTTCAGGACTTTCTTGTAGAGTCTGGAGAGATTCTTGAGCTTCTGTCAGAGCAATTGGTCGATCTGGAGCAAAACCCGGAAGACCGAGATCTGCTGAATGCCATTTTTCGTGGGTTCCATACGGTAAAAGGCGGGGCGGGATTCCTGCAGCTTGAAGCACTGGTTGAGTGCTGTCACGTGGCTGAAAACGTGTTCGATATTTTGCGTAACGGCAAACGCCATGTGACGTCTGAGTTAATGGACGTTGTCTTGCAGGCGCTCGATGCCATCAACGAAATGTTCGAGCAGGTGCGTAACCGGGAGGAACCCACACCCGCAAACCCGAAAATCATCCAGGGACTGGCGCGACTGGCCAAGCCGGATGACGGGGCCGGCGCACCCGCTGATGAGACCCATGAGCCTGAAGCGGAGCCCGCCTCACACGAAACTGAAGAAGTGGTCGCCGCGGCAGGCGGCGATATCACCGATGACGAATTCGAACAATTGCTGGATGCCCTTGAATCACCGGCCAGCGGAGCCCCCAAGGGTGCGGCCACTGAAACCAGTGCTGCTGTGGCAGGGGGTGATGACGAAATAACCGATGATGAGTTTGAGAAGCTGCTCGATCAGTTGCATGGCACGGGCAAGCATGCGGGTGCACCTGCCACCGCGCCTGCGCCGAAAGCAGCCAGTGCACCGGTGCCAGCCAAGCCGGCGGCGCCTGCAAAAGCCTCAACCGCATCTGAAAGCGATGAAATAACCGATGAGGAATTCGAGCGCCTGCTCGATGACTTGCATGGAAAAGGCAAGTTCGTCGCTGAACCTGTGGCAGAAACAAAACCCAAGACGCCAGCGGCCAAACCCGCGGCTGCTGAAACAAAACCCAAGGTTGCGGATAAAAAACCGCCCGCCGCTGGTGCTCCGGCCTCAGGTGCAAAGCAAGCCGGTGGCGGTGATGATCTGATTTCTGATCACGAGTTCGAAAAGTTACTGGATGATTTGCATGGCAAGGGTGGCGGGCCGACCAAAGGCAGCGAGGCCAGTGCCCCCGCCGCCAAGGCCCCTGTTGCCAAAGCGCCTGCTCCCAAGGCACCGGCGGCTAAAGCTCCGGCAGAAAAACCCCGGGCGGCACCCCCTGCACGCGCCGAAAGCATGGACGATGACGATGACGCCGGTGAAGGGCGTATCGCAGGAAGACGCACCGGTGGCGCCAAGGATCAGAGTTCGATTGCCACCGAGACGACCGTCAGGGTCGATACCAAGCGTCTTGATGACATCATGAACATGGTGGGCGAGCTGGTACTGGTGCGTAACCGGCTCAAGCGGCTCGCCGACGAGTTCAATCACGAGGCAATGCAAAAGGCGGTATCCAATCTCGACGTGGTGACGGGCGATTTGCAGTCGTCGGTCATGCAAACCCGGATGCAGCCGATCAAGAAGGTGTTTGGCCGCTTCCCCCGCGTGGTACGTGATCTGGCGCGCAACCTGCGCAAAGAAATCAATCTGGTGCTCAAGGGTGAAGAAACCGATCTGGACAAGAATCTGGTCGAGGCCTTGTCGGATCCACTGGTGCACCTGGTGCGCAATGCCGTAGACCACGGTATTGAGTTGCCCGATGTACGAGAAGGTAAAGGCAAGCCCCGAACCGGACGCGTGGTGCTGTCAGCAGAGCAGGAAGGGGACCATATCCTCCTGTCGATTGAAGATGATGGTGCGGGCATGGATCCGGAGGTGCTGCGTCGCAAGGCGGTCGAAAAAGGCCTTTACGATGAAGATGCCGCTGACCGCCTGACCGAAACCGAGTGTTTCAACCTGATCTTCGCGCCCGGATTCTCGACCAAGACCGAGATCTCGGACGTGTCAGGGCGCGGCGTAGGGATGGATGTGGTGAAAACCAAAATCACCCAGCTCAACGGCACCATTACCATTCAGTCTGAGCGTGGCCTGGGATCACGAATCATTATCAAGGTACCTTTGACGCTGGCAATCATGCCAACACTGATGGTCATGCTGGGCACCCAGTCGTTTGCCTTCCCGCTGGTGAGCGTGGTTGAAATTTTTCATCTGGATCTTACCCGCACCAACATTGTCGATGGCCAGGAGTGTGTGGTGGTGCGAGACAAGGTTTATCCCTTGTTTCATATCAAACGCTGGCTGGTGCGTGGTGCGGTGGTAAACAAGAAATCCGGTACGGGGCACGTGGTGATTGTTGCTGTGGGAACCAAGCGTGTAGGCTTTGTGGTGGATCAGTTGATCGGCCAGGAAGAGGTGGTGATCAAGCCGCT
Source organism: Oleiphilaceae bacterium (assembly GCA_041591635.1). GTDB lineage: Bacteria > Pseudomonadota > Gammaproteobacteria > Pseudomonadales > Oleiphilaceae > JACKOD01. The sequence continues at coordinate 10,470 of JBFHRO010000064.1, forward strand.
GGGAGCCAAGCTGCACGGTACTCCTGGCATGGCCGGAGCCACCATTACCGGAGATGGTCGGATAGCGCTTATCCTCGACATACCCAGCATGCTGTCACGGTATGCCTGACACTGACAGCCGGTAGCCAGTACGGCGAATAGAAAGGCACGGGGAGGGTGAACAGGTCAATATCAGGAGAGTATTGAATGGCAGTATCGGTTCTGGTCGTGGATGATTCCGGATTTTTTCGCCGCAGGGTGAGTGAAATCCTTAACGCCACGAGCGACATAAAAGTGGTGGGTACGGCCAGCAATGGCCGGGAGGCACTGGAGCAAACGCAAAAACTGCGCCCCGATGTCATTACCATGGATTATGAAATGCCGGTGATGGACGGGGTTACTGCCGTTCGGCATATTATGGAAACCTGTCCGACCCCCGTGTTGATGTTTTCCTCTCTTACCTATGAAGGTGCACGGGTTACCCTTGATGCCCTCGAGGCAGGGGCCGTAGATTACCTGCCCAAGAATTTTGAAGATATTTCCCGTGATTCAAGCCAGATGCAGGAGGCGCTCAAAGAGCGGATTCTGGCGCTGGCCAAAAGCAGCCACAGCAATCGCAAGTTTTCGGCCTCCGCGCCAGCGGCCAAGTCCGCCGCCGCGCCAACTGCCGACAAGGCAGGACAAGGCTCGGGAGCAGTTGCGGGCAATCGCCAGCAACCCTCGTCCACCGCCGCACTGCTGGCCAAAAATCGCGTTTCGGTTCGTGCTGCCCGTGGCGACGCCAGCGATCAGCCTGGCGCCGTAGCAGACAAGAGTAATGCGTCCAAGGTGCGCACCGATCGCCTGGGCGATATTGCGTTGGTTGCTATCGGTACCTCGACCGGTGGCCCGGTGGCGTTGCAAAAAATCCTGGCGCAATTGCCGGCCAATTTTTCCAAACCCATAGTCCTGGTTCAACATATGCCTGCTTCTTTTACGCCGGCGTTTGCGGAACGACTGGATTCCATGAGCAGCATTCGCGTCAAGCAGGCCGAAGACGGAGATTTGCTCCAGCCTGGGGTGGCCTTGCTTGCCCCCGGAGGGCGGCAAATGTTGATCGATAAAGGCGGGAGCTGGGGCAAGATTCGCATTCTCGATGGCGATGAGCGCCTGCATTACAAGCCGTCTGTCGATGTTACCTTTGGGTCGGCAGCACGGGCGTTTCCCGGAAAAACCCTCGGTATCATTCTGACCGGCATGGGGGCTGACGGTAAGGAAGGTGCCAAGCTCATGAAGAAAAATGGCGGCACTGTCTGGGCTCAGGATGAGAAAACCTCGGTGATATACGGTATGCCCATGGCGGTAGCCAAAGCGGGGCTGGCGGATGAAATCCTGCCGCTTGGTGATATAGGTGCCCGCATCGTTGCCGGAGTGGGTTGATGGATTTTCTCAGTATCATCGGCATTGTTCTGGCATTTGCCGCCATTTTGGGCGGCAATTATCTGGAAGGAGGGCATGTTTCCTCGCTGGTCAATGCCCCGGCAACCATGATTGTGCTGGGCGGAACCCTGGCGGCGATCAGCTTGCAGACTTCGGCAGCACTGCTCAAACGCTCGATGAAAATGCTGTTGTGGATCATTTTTCCACCCTATGTCAACGTCAAGGACGGCATGGAAAAAGTGATCGGCTGGAGTCTGCGTTCGCGCAAGGACGGCTTGCTTGGCCTTGAACCTATGGCCGAGAAAGAACCTGAGCCCTTTGCGCGCAAGGGGTTACAGTTGCTGGTCGATGGGCAGGAGCCGGAAAGCATTCGCAGCGTGCTCGAAATGGAGCTGATCAACCAGGAGCAGTACACGCTGGAAGCCGCCAATGTTTACGATTCCATGGGGGGCTACTCTCCCACCATAGGGATTATTGGTGCGGTCATGGGGTTGATTCATGTCATGAGCAATCTTGAAGATCCCGCCTCCCTGGGTACAGGTATTGCCACCGCCTTCGTTGCCACCATCTACGGTGTAGCCTTTGCCAACCTGTTTGCCTTTCCTGTCGCCGCCAAGCTTAAGGAAATTGCCAAACGCCAAACCCTGTATCGCGAAATGATGATCGAGGGGCTTATTTCGATTGCCGAAGGTGAGAACCCTCGTGTGATAGAGCTCAAGCTCAAAGGGTTCCAGTCACCATGAAGCGGCGCCGGCGCCAGCAGGAAGTTCACAATAAAGAGCGCTGGCTGGTGTCCTATGCCGATTTCATTACCTTGCTGTTTGCCTTTTTTGTCGTTATGTACTCCATATCCTCGGTCAATGAAGGCAAGTACAAAGTGCTTTCCGAAACACTGGTGGGCGCTTTCAATGCAGTGCAGCGCACGGTAAAACCGGTACAGGTCGGGGATAACCCGCCGCGCGAAGCGCTGACAGATTCGACCGACAATCTGCTTAATCCGGTAGAAACCATTACCCGCGGGACGGATGGACGGGTGTCCGATCGCTCCAAAGGTCTGAGGGAAATGGCTGAGCAGTTTACCGCCCAATTCGCCGGCCTCATTTCTGAAGGCTTGGTGTCGGTGCAGGAGAACGAGCACTGGATCGAAGTATCCTTGACCAACAGTGTGCTGTTCAGCTCGGGCGATGTAGAGCCGCTGGATGAGGCATTTCCGATCATCGAACGTATGGCGGGCATTCTTGTTCAACATGACAATGCCATTCTCGTCGAAGGCTTTACCGACAATGTTCCCATTCAGACCACCCGCTTTCCCACCAACTGGGAACTTTCGGCAGCCCGTTCGGCGGCCATTGTGCGCATGCTGACGTTTGAAGGGGTGGATCCGAGTCGCCTGGCTGCCATTGGCTACGGCGAGTTTCAGCCGGTTGTCCCGAACAATACAGTAGAAGGGCGGCGCAAGAATCGTCGCGTCGTGCTGTTGATTTCCAAGCAGGACAAAGTGCGCGTGGCATTGCGAAAACATTCCTGATTCTGACGCGAACGCTATTACGACCACTATTCTGGTTGCTTCTGTTCAACAAAACCCCCTGAAGCTCGACTGTTTTGGCACAGGTTGTGCTTCGGTGTCTGCATGTTCGGCAGTTTGTTGCCGATTCAGCGGTGTTTCCCGGCCTGAGGGGTCCGTGTGATCTACAGGTGTCAGGAATTCGGCCGATACAGGAGACAGTGTGGCTGCTCTGCGAAATGGAGCGACCTGAAGTGCTCGCCAGTCTCTGGTCGAATGTTTTTGCAACCTAGGTGAAATGAACTCAGGGGCGGATTGTGAGAATCTGGGCGATAGCAAATCAAAAAGGCGGTGTCGGAAAAACGACGACCACCGTAGCGTTGGGAGGAATACTTGCCCGGGAAGGCAAACGGGTATTGATGATGGATCTTGATCCGCATGGCTCGCTGACCAGCTATTTTGGCTACGATCCCGACAGTATCGAGCACAGTGCTTTTGATTTATTTTTGCATCAAGGCAAGGTGCCTGAAAGCCTGCCCCGATCGCTGATTGTCAAAACCTCCTGCGAGGGCTTGTCGTTGATGCCAGCATCGTCGGCACTGGCAACGCTGGAGCGGCGTATGGTCGGGGTAGAGGGCATGGGGCTGATCATTTCCCGCACGCTGGCTCTATTGTGGGATGATTTTGATTACGTATTGCTCGATAACTCGCCTTCACTGGGGGTGTTGATGATTAACTCACTGGCGGCGGCACAGCTCTTGTTGATGCCGGTTCAGACCGAGTTTTTGGCAATCAAGGGGTTGGAGCGGATGATGCATACCCTGACGATGGTAATGCGCTCGCAGAAAAGCAAACTGGATTTCCTGATTGTTCCCACCATGTTTGATCGTCGTACCCAGGCATCCATGCAGAGTCTGCGTACGATCAAAGGAAACTGGGGTGATCAGGTGTGGCGGTGGGCCATTCCGGTCGATACCAAGTTCAGGGATGCCAGTCGGGCCGGCGTGGTGCCCTCGGTGCAGGATCCGAATACCCATGGGGTACGTGCGTACGAAAAGCTGCTCGAAAGCTTGCGTGAACGCGAAGCAGGGCAGGTTTAGCGCTGCCGCAGGCAGTATCGGGTGACTGAAGTGCAAAAGGTTCGGTTGCATTGGGTGTGTAGAGGCGATTGTCATGTGTTGTAAACCAGCCGATGCAAGCAAAATGCGTATGTTGTGCGGGTCTTGTGTTGCCGGCGGGTACGCCATGTGGGCAATCTTTGATCTGTGCTATCGGGGTAAGGGGGGGGCGCCATGAGCGACAAGCCATTGCCTGACGGCACCAACCCTCAGGCGGTTGTGTTCGACTATCTTGATGCCTTGCTGCACGAATCCTTTGCCGGTGCCACCACCGAAGAAGATGAAAACCCGCTTACCCGCTTGCGCAAAGCCAGTGAAGCGACGGCCAGGATACAAGACGCGCCAGTCACCAAGAAGCCGTCAGCGCGTAAACGCAAAATCACTGAAAAGAGCGCCATTCAAACGCCCGCTGAGGCTTTGCCTGCATCGGTTGAGTCAGTGAAGCCCGTGAAGTCAGTGGAACCCGTGGAGCCGGTGGAATCAGTGGAATCAGTGGAATCAATGGAACCGGTCGAACAGATTCATTCAGTTGAGCCAACGCCGCGGCTGCTTCTTTCGCCCCCCAAGACACCGGCCAGTGACAGCAACGCAGAAGGCAAATCCCTTGCCGCGCGCCGGCTTGCCCAGCGCGAGAGGCTACCCTTTGCCGCTGAAGTCAGAGAACCCGTTGCGCTTTCCCCCAGCTTTTTTATGCCGCAACTGGTGTTTGCACCACCGGTGCCCGAATCTCCCCCGGTCGTCGCCGAAGCACTGCCGCAAGCACCTTTGGCCCCGACTTCTGCCAAGGTATCCGTGTCAGAGGATCGCAAGGCTCAGGCCAGACAGCGTATGGCCCAGTGGCGCGAGCTCTATGAGCGAACATTGGAACAAACACAGGAAGTCGGCTCGCCCGCGACCACCGAAGTCAGTGCCGCGACCGAGCCCGCACAAATGCGAGTACAGGCAGAAAAGCCCCTTGTAACCGAGCCGGTTGCCAAATCGCAAGCACGGATTGTGCAACCGGTGGCGCCGGTTGTGGTGGCA
>JBFHRO010000065.1:0-14994 GCA_041591635.1 Oleiphilaceae bacterium
GGCGCTGGCCGATTTGCAGGCCTGGTGCGCCGCGCGTGGTTATCCGATGAGCGAGGCAGTGCGCAAGCAGGCGATGTTGCCGGCAGGGTGTGATCTGCTGCCCAATAAGGTGGGCTCGGCCCCCGGTTTTTGCCTGAATCTCAACGGCTGCCTGGTGCTGTGTACGCCCGGCGTGCCGGTAGAGCTTGATGCGATGTTAACGGCTTCTGTGGTACCGGCAATAATGACCCGGTATCGCAAAGATCGCACGAGTGCCGAAGGGGGTGTCGGGGTGGAGGATTCCCTGTTTGTGAAAAAACTTCAGGTTTTCGGCCTGGGGGAGTCAGCCATTGAAGCCAGAATTCGTGCCCGGCTGCCAGACTGGCCGGCACATATTCGCCTCGGGTTTCGTGCCGGCAGCCGTTTGACCGATGTGAAGCTCACAACTCAGACCCGGTTGGCGCGGCAAGAGGTGCCTTACTGGTGTGGGCGCTTGCGCGATATTCTGGGGGCGCATGTGATTGGTGAGGACGACGCCTCGGTGGCAGATGCGCTGGTGAAGGCGTTGCTGGCAAAAAACCTCAAAGTCACCACGGCGGAATCCTGTACCGGTGGGCGCCTTGCCTCGGCCATTACCGCCATTGCAGGAGCCTCTGCCGTGTTTGAGGCCGGCTGGGTGACGTACGCCAATACCATGAAGACGCAGCTGCTTGGCGTTGATGCCCTCGCGCTGGAGCGAGAGGGCGCAGTGAGCGAGCCGGTCGTGCGGCAGATGCTGGCAGGTGCCCTGGCTCGCAGCGGCGCCGATCTTGGAGTGGCGGTGTCGGGCATCGCGGGCCCTGGCGGCGGGTCGCCGGCCAAGCCCGTAGGGCTGGTCTGGATCGCTTGGGGGCAGGCGCAGGCTATGCGTGCGCAGGCCTTGTATTTTCCGGCGCCCCGTGACCTTTTTCAGCTTCGTGTCACACAGGTGGGGCTCGATTTGATGCGTCGTTTGGCGCTGGGTCTGGTGGAGCCACCGGCGTACTTGTCAGAGCGCGCATTCCTGCCGCCTCAGGCCTGAGGCGAGGCAGGTGTTTTGTGCCAATGCCAGCGCAGGCAGGCACTGGATGCCCGATGGGCGCATGCTATACTTCGGCGCCGTCTGCGTACGGCCGGTTGTTCCACCTTTCCCATGGTTTTCCCAAGAGATACTGCTATGCCCAAGGCGAATGAACTCAAGCGCGGAGAAGTTGTGTCCTATAACGGACAATTGTTGTTGATCAAGGATATCGAGGTTCAGAGCCCCAGTGCCAGGGGTGCTGCAACGCTCTACAAAATGCGCTTTAGCGATGTACGCTCGGGCGGCAAGGTCGAGGAGCGCTTCAAGGGTGACGAGGTGCTTGAGCGGGTGGATCTGGTGCGTCGCACGACAACCTTGTCCTATGTGGACGGCGATGACTATGTGTTCATGGATGCGGAAGATTACACCCAGTTTACCTTCAAAAAATCCGACATCGAAGACGAGTTGGCGTTTATCACCGAAGACACCCGGGACATCATGGTGCTTATGGTGGAAGACGACCTGATCGGCATTGAACTGCCTCAGTGGGTCGAGATGGAGATTGTCGAAACCGTGCCAGCCATGAAAGCGGCCTCTGCCAGTGCCCGCACCAAGCCCGCCACCCTGGTGACCGGTCTGGTGATTACTGTGCCTGAATACCTGGAGGCGGGTGAGCGGATAAAGATACACACGGGTGAGCGGCGTTTCATGGGGCGCGCCGACTGAGTCGACGTTTGTCGTGGTGAATGAGCAGGCATCCGCCACGAGTACATTGCGATACAATTTTTCCCGCAAAATTGTGATAAAGTGTGCAAGGTTTGCGCAATCCAGATATAATTTCGTCCCCTTTTTCTTCCTCCTCAGTGCTTAGCCGCAAAGGTAATTTTTGATGTCGTCCCAACCCCTTCGTTTCAAGGATCTTGAACTTGCTCCCGCTTTATTAAAAGTGCTGGAGGAGATTGGCTATGAGAGCCCCTCCCCCATTCAGGCTGCCAGTATTCCTCATTTGGCTCTCGGAAAAGATCTGCTGGGGCAAGCCCAGACCGGTACCGGCAAAACGGCGGCTTTTGCGCTGCCCTTGCTGACCAAGCTGGATATCTCCATGACGCAGCCACAAGTGCTGGTACTGGCACCCACGCGGGAGCTGGCCATTCAGGTTGCCGAAGCATTTCAGACCTATGCCCGTGAAATGAAGGGTTTTCATGTATTGCCAATCTATGGCGGTGCGGCCTATGACAGCCAGATTCGCCAGTTGAAGCGTGGCGTGCACGTTGTGGTCGGAACGCCTGGGCGGGTTATGGATCACATGCGTAAAGGCACGCTCAAACTTGAAAGCCTGAAAGCGCTGGTGCTGGACGAAGCCGACGAAATGCTGCGCATGGGCTTTATCGATGATGTTGAGTGGATTCTTGAGCAAACCCCTCCCCAGCGTCAGATTGCGTTGTTCTCGGCCACCATGCCGCCAGTGATTCGCAAAATTGCCCAGCGTTATCTGAGCTCTCCGGTAGAAGTCAAAATCGAAGTCCAGACCACCACGGCAGCCACCATTCGCCAGCGCTACTGGCAGGTCAGCGGTATTCACAAGCTTGATGCACTTACAAGGATGCTGGAAGTCGAATCGTTTGACGGCATGATCATTTTTGTGCGCACCAAGACGGCAACGGTTGAGCTGGCAGAAAAACTCGAAGCACGCGGGTATTCCGCGGCGGCATTGAACGGCGATATTTCCCAGGCTCTGCGTGAGCGCACCGTGGAGCAGATCAAGTCTGGCAAGCTCGATATTCTGGTGGCTACCGACGTAGCCGCTCGCGGCCTGGACGTTGAACGGGTCAGTCACGTGATTAACTACGATATTCCGTACGATACCGAAGCCTATGTGCATCGCATCGGTCGCACCGGCCGGGCCGGCCGGACAGGCGATGCCATCCTGTTTGTGGCCCCCCGCGAGCGCCGCCTGCTGGCGGCCATCGAAAAGGCGACACGGCAGAAAATTACGCCCATGCAGCTGCCTTCGGTGTCGGATGTCAATAATCAGCGTGTCATCAAATTCAAGCAGCGAATCACCGATGCGCTGGCTCTGGAAGGGCGCGACGAGTTTGCTCGCCTGATCCAGGAATATCAGCAAGAGCACGGAGTGGAAGCAGAAGATGTGGCGATCGCGCTGGCACGTCTGCTTCAGGGCGACGAGCCCCTGTTTCTGGATCCAAAGAAAGACGAAGTTGCCGCCAGCGCGGGCAGGGAGAGGGGCGAGCGTGAAAAGCCGGGGCGTGACGACGCGCGGGAGCCGCGTCGCAAGGAGATCCGCACTATTGAGCTGCAGCCGCGGCCATTGAAAGAGCATCCTGAGGTGGCCATGGTGCGTTACCGCGTTGATGTCGGGTATGACGATGGGGTAAAGCCCGGAAATCTGGTTGGCGCGATTGCCAATGAAGCCGGCATCGAAAGTGCCTATATAGGTCACATCGAGATTTACGATAATTGCGCCACCATCGACTTGCCTGCGGGGATGCCGGCAGAGGTTGAGCAGGAGTTGCGCAAGGTGTGGGTGTGCCAAAAGCAGCTGGGTATTCGTCCGGTGACCGCGGACGATGCACAGGCGGAAGTCAGTGCACGGCGCGCACCGGGTGGCAAGCCGGGGGGGCGCCCCGCCGGTGGATTTAATAAACGTGGCGATGACAAGCGCGGCGGTGGTGGTCGACGTTTTGATTCTGATCGCAAGCCAGGAGGCCCGCGTCGGTCGGATGAAGGCCGCAAGCCGGGTGAAGGCCACAGGCGCAAACCAACGTCGCAGAGCTAAACTTCCACTGACATTGGTCAACCGCAACGCATTTTTTCAGGCTAGACTTGCTTTGCGGTTGAGCTTACAGGTGTGAGTCTGCTTGTCCTCATGTAAAATAGGCCGCCAAATCTTTTCTTCGGAGGCCTTGTGCAACGAACTATTTACCATACCCCGATACTGCGGGAAATCATGCGCGGCCTTTGCTGGTTGTGCCTGAAACTCACCGGCTGGAAATTGCAGGGAACACCGCCCTCCGAGCCAAAGTATGTCCTCATTGCTGTCCCCCACACGTCAAATTGGGATTTTCCCATTACGCTGGCCATGGCATTTGTGTTGCGATTTGACATTTACTGGATGGGCAAGAAAAGTCTTTTCAATGGCATGGCCGGACCCATCATGCGTTGGCTGGGGGGGATCGCCATCGACAGAAGCAAAAGCAACAATGTCGTCGATCAGATGATTGCCCAGTTCCAGAGCCATGACAGTCTGGTAGTGGCCATTCCACCGGAAGGCACAAGATCGCAGGTGCAAAAATGGAAAACCGGTTTTTATCACATCGCTCACGGTGCCAAGGTGCCAATAGCGCTTGGTTTTCTTGACTATCAACGCAAAATCGGCGGTTTTGGGCCAACATTCTACCCCACCGGGGATTTCGACAAGGATATTGCCGAGATACGCGCTTTTTATCACGGCATCACCGGTAAATACCCCAATTAATCTTCTCGTATTTGCCAAGCGCCTGAAATTTCAGGCGCTTGCGGCCTTCGTTTTGTAATAACACTTGTCTCGTTCCCGTTTGCAACAGTCTTTCAAGTGAAAGCCGCAGAAGATGGTCGTGCATCTCTGGTATGTTGCCAATTTTGCATTAAGCTTATTGGGTTACGCCCAAGGACGGGATGCCTTGTGTTTGTCTGGCAGATTGATGTTGTGGGTGATATTTGAAACGAACTCTCAGTTATCTTACGAATGCTGATGGAGGCATCAGTCCCGTGGCTTACGATCGTTTTGTCCCCGATGAATACACGCGGCGCCTTGCGCAGATCAATCAAAGCAATCCCGTGATGGCCAGTGTCGATATCTATAATTCGGCAGGTGCCTTGCTTGCGGGAAAGGGCACGGAAATCAGTGCCTCCGTGGCGGACAAGATACTCAAGCATCGTCTGGCGGCGGCACTGGAGGAGCAGGTCGCCTTGACCCGCTCGATTTCGGCCGACGAATTGTTCGAGGAGTTTCAGAATTTCTTCCGGTGCAATGACGATTGTGAGCGGATCCAGCAGGTCCACGGCGATGAAGCCCTGCTTCGAGAGATGTGTCAGGCCTACGCCGGCCATCCTCTGCTGGTACAGAAATTCACCGTGTTCGCGACTGAGCTGCGAACCGAACTGCCGCGCAGCCTGTTCTGTGCCTGGTTTGGATTGCTGCTTTGCAAACGCTTGAAGCTGCCACTGGCAGAGTGCAGGCAAGTCTTTCTGGCTGCCTTGCTCCAGGATGTAGGTTTGTTGCACCTGGCGCCCGAGGCGCTGACACCGCAAGGTGACGCCAGGCTGATAAAAATGTACCGCAGTCATCCGGTAATTGCGGCGGCATTTGCGAAATTGGTTCCGACGCTGCCTCGCGAGGTGGCTGAACTGATCCAGGTGCATCACGAGAATTTTGAGGGCACAGGAATCCCCTTTGCCAAAGCCGTGCAGAAAATGCCGTTGCTGGCCCAGTTGACGGTGGCTTGTAATCTGATTTTCGATTGCCAGCATGGGATTGCGGATCGTCCCTTTCTTTTGGGGCAGTTGTTGCCCGCCTTGCGGGTGTACAGCACCCTCTATAATCGTGCCGTGTTTGGCGAGGCCTTTGTGCTGGTTTCCCACACCAAAGCATTGTTGCCCCAGTTGCAGGATACGCCGGAGCGTTTTCGGCAGTTCGTGTCGGCGTTGTTGTTTCGCTATGCCTTTTTGGTCAACTGGTTTAAGGAGGTGCAGGTTGTCACCGTCAAGATCTGGGAGGCCACCAAAGGCAAGCACACAGGTGCGCTGATCAATCTTGCCCAGAGCATACGGATAACGGTTTCCTCCAGCGGGGTCTTGTCTGAAGGCATGGTGCGCTGGGTGTCTCACGTCGAGGAGAACGTGTTGCGTGAGGCGGCGGAGGAAATGCAGGATATTTATTTGCTGCAGTGGATTCTGGAAGCTTTGCTGGTGCGGTTCATGCGCTGTCTGGAGTCGCTTGAGCAAAGTAGCGATCCGGCCATCAAGGAAATACAGGCGCCCATCACCAAAGCGCTGCGAGCCATGGTGGCGATGGAAAAGCACCTGCGCCCCCAGAGCCTGACGTTGCGGGAAGAAGAAGAGGTAACCTTCAATCTCGAATCCCTGTTTGCCGATTAGTCGTGGCCTTGCGCTAGCTAAATGCCGCCAAGCCGGTTTGCGCTCGCCCCAGAATCAGGGCGTGTATGTCCTGTGTGCCCTCATAGGTGTTGACGGTTTCGAGATTCAGCAAGTGACGTATCACCTGGTAATCCAGCGAGATGCCGTTGGCCCCCAGCATGTCACGCGCCGCGCGAGCGACGTCGAGTGCCTTTTTGCAGCTGTTGCGCTTGATGAGTGAGATGAGTTCGGGCGCACACTTGTCCTGATCCATCAGGCGGCCCGCTTGCAGGCATGCCTGTAGACCAAGACTGATTTCAGTTTGCATGTCTGCCAGCTTGAGCTGGATGAGTTGGTTCGCTGCCAGCGGGCGCCCAAACTGCCGCCGGTTCAATACGTAGGTGCGAGCCTGATGCCAGCAGTCCTCCGCGGCCCCCAGTGCCCCCCAGGCAATGCCAAAACGTGCTTTGTTAAGGCAGCTAAAGGGTGCCCCCAGACCGTTAGCCCCTGGCAGGCGCCGGGTTTCGTCTACCCAGACATCCTGCATGACAATTTCGCCGGTGATAGACGCGCGCAGGGATGCCTTGCGGGTAATGACGGGGGTGCTGAGGCCGGGTGTCGCGCGATCGAGAACGAAGCCGGTAATTTTGCCATCAAGCTTTGCCCACACCACAAGCACATCGGCAATGGGGCTGTTGGTGATCCACATTTTGCTGCCGTTGAGGCGATAGCCGTTATTTTCCCGTTGAGCGGTGGTGCGCATGCTGCCGGGGTCTGATCCCGAATCCGGTTCGGTCAGACCAAAGCAACCTACCCATTCGCCACTGGCCAGACGCGGCAGGTAGTGGTGGCGTTGCCAGTCGGAACCAAAACGATAGATAGGGTACATGACCAGTGATGACTGCACGCTCATGGCCGAGCGATAGCCGCTATCGACCCCTTCGATTTCCCGGGCGATCAGGCCGTAGCTGACGTGGTTGACATCAGCCCCGCCAAAGGTGCTGGGAAGCGTGGCACCGAGCAGGCCCAGCGCACCCATTTCCGTCATGATGGCTCGATCAAAGGTTTCATCGGCAAAGGCGGTGGTTATTCGTGGTCGAAGCCGGGTGTGTGCATAGTGCCGGGCCGCATCACGCACCTGCCGTTCCTCATCGCTGAGTTGCTGTTCAAGAAGAAAAGGGTCCTGCCACTGAAATGCTGCAGTCGTCATGGTGACGGCCTCTTGCGAAAGGGGGTAATTCAAGTTTAGCTCAGTTGGGCGATGGCCGGGATCAAAAGGCGTGGTGGTCGGCATGGGATGTCGCCGGGTTTTGGCTATACTTCGGTCAGTATCAGTAGGCGTTACAGGTAACGGGATATGTCGAGATCACACGAGAGGCACGAGCACCGCCGCGGCGAGCTGGACGCTTTCGGCCGTGATCTGGTGCGACGTTCGCACGCCCATTGCGAACTCTGCCGTGCGGCCGCTGTGCCTTTGTCTATCTATGAAATCGCCCCCATACCGGCGCGGCCGGATATCGATAAACTGCTTTTTGTGTGTGATGTGTGCCGTGACCAGCTCAGGCATCCTGCCCGTCTGGACGAAAAACACTGGCATTGTTTGCAGGTGACGGCGTGGAGCGAGCTTGGGGCGGTGCGCGTGATGGCGATACGCTTGTTGCGGGAACTGCAGGCCACTGAGGATTGGGCCAGAATTCTTTTGGAGCAGCTGGAGATTGATGAGGTGCTGGCAAGGTGGGTGGATGCCAGCCCCTTGGGTGCCTGAAAATCAGCTCCGCAAGGGGAGCTGATCTGGCCCCGGAGGCCGTGTATCAGGCTTCAGCGTTGGCAAGCTCTGCTTCAATGAGATTGAGTACAGTTTTGACTTCAGCGCTGCTCAGGGCGCCATCCTTGCTGAACAAAATAGCGCCGTTGGCATCCAATACAAAGATGGCCGAGCTTTCTTTTTCCAGCCCCCAGGCTTTTTGTACGGCGCCCTTGGCGTCAACCACAATGCTGCTCCAGGGGAACTCCTTTTTGCCACCTTCAACCATCATGGTGACGATACCGGCTGTGCCGAAAATCGCATCGTTAACGTTGATGATGGTCGTGGTTTGATAGCAATCTTGCGGCAGATTGGCTTTTTTGAGCGCGTCAATCAAAGGCTCGTTGATTTCTTTGGCGGCCGAGCGCCCTGCCAGATGGTGCACCGTTCTGATCTTGCCTTTGAGCGAGGCGCTAGACCAGTTGGCATACTGAATTTTTCCGTTTTCGAGGAGAATTTCGCCTTTGCTGGTCACTTCGACGGCGGGAAGTGTGCTGCCAAGATTGAATGTAGACATAGCGGTATCCTTTTTTGTCCCTGTCGGCCCGATCGGCCGGTTGGTGTCATGTGTCCTTGGTGTCTTGCTTTATGTGAACGTGCGGCTTTTTCATGTTCTTTTTATGGCTATGGAAAGTCGAACAAAGATAGCCACACAAATTGCCGTGGCCAGCACGAAAGCCGTCACCTTCTCACCGTACGCCTTATAGGTAGTGCACTGCTCCGAACGGGGCGCTTTGGTAACTGCATTGTAACATTGAGTAACGTTTTGCAGTATTTGTGTATCCTGGATTGCTAACACAGTCACATTTTAGGCTTGTGATCCGGTGGAAGTGTTAGGCACAAGGCAGCGGGGGTTCATAGCTAATTTGTATAAAAATTGTGCACTTTTGTGGTAATTTTGTGCCAGACTTAGTGTAGGCAGGGTTGTGTTCCGCCAGTTGGCGTTGAGTGCGGCTCTGAGACCTAACCTGAGGGAGGTGAACAGTATGAACAGCCCTGTGTGTGTAAGGATTGCGCTGGTTGCTGCGCTGACGGCCGTGCCGATGACGGCGGCGGCAGAAGGACAGGCAGACAGACGCAATGATATGCCGGTTTCGCAGTGGAAAACCAATTACAACGTGTCGGATATGCTGGAGTCGCTACCATCAACAGCGGCAGGACAGGATGGCTGGGAAAACAACCGTTATGGTAATGGTGCCTATGATCCTGCGTACAAAAAAGAGCAGGAGCAGCGGGATCAGATTCCTTACAAAGAGCGGTATCGCGATGCCTACCAGTATCAGCTTAATGAGTTTGGTCCGAATAACTGAAATGAGCCTGAGCGCCGGGGCCTGTGTCTTGAACAGATGCGGGCGGGCGCGAGGGTTTTGGGTTTATTGAGAGGCAGGGCGGGCTTTTTTAGCGTGGCAATGCCTTTTTTTTTGGCTCTATAGCTGTCATCCCGGAGTTTGGGGTACGATTTGTTTCGCCGCCGGGCTGTGTTCCCGCGGCAAATGGTTCAAGAAATCGCGCTACTACTCAGGTTGCCTGGAATCAGGCCAAGGAATGACAATGGTTAGCTCTGTGTTGTGTTTTAAGGTGATGGCCAGATCGTTGGTGTCGGTCTGTTTTCTGTCGTTTTTTACGTTTGCCGGGCTGGCCCACGCCGAGCAGCCCCTCACCCAGAAAGTGATCACCAACTGGCTGAACTCGCTTGATGCTCTCGAGGCATGGTCGAAGAAAAACGAGGAGGCCTTTAATCGCCTGGAAACCAATGACCAGGACAATGGCCTGTCACCGGAGGTTATGATTTCGGAATTGAAGGCGACCGGTCTGTATTCGGATGCTGCCGCGCTGATGCGCAAGCAGGGGTTCAACTCGCCTGAAGAGTGGGCCGATGTGCAGGTTCGCATCATGAAGGCTACCATGAGTTTGCAAATGGAGGTTGAAGCACAAAACACCGATATCCAGGCCGAGATCGACAAAATCCGCAGCAATCCCGACATTCCACAGGAATATAAGGATCAGATGATTGCGATGATGGAGTCCAGCAAGCAAACCCTGGAAGCGCTCAGCAATGCTTCCCCTGCCGACAAGGCCGCAGTTAAGCCATTTCTGGGTCAGATTATGACCCGGCTGGAGCAGATGGACGTGGATGAGGGCGAGCCAGCCTTTGATGGAGAAGGCATTCCCCGGGAATAATTCGCCGCTGAAATCCAGGCCTGACGATTTCGCGGGTTGAAGACTTCGGACAGATCACAAGGTAGCGGCGGCAGGCCGGAAGTGCACTGCAAGGATGGCCTGCCACCGGTTCAGGATGCTACAAAAAACTGCAGGTGATTGGCTGCGATGATCGCCATCACCGTAATAAGCAGAACAAAGCTGCGAATTAAACGGCAGCGCTGACAGGGCTTGCGAGCGGGTTTGGCTTGCGGGCGGTGAACCGGCTTCATTGACAGTCTCTTCTTTCAATCAGGTTGGTTTGGCATGCCTTCGTGGATCGGTTCTTTGGTTTTGTCTCAACCTTTAACATCGCGTGGTGAATCCATGCGTCGACCGTGCAGCAGGGAAAAATAACGTACGTTGCCAGGGGCATGAGCCACTACCCCCGATAACAGGATGACGCCTACTATCAACCACTGATCGGCATGGGCGTTGTGCCCCAGTGCCAGCAGCAGTAGCAGCTTGGCAATGATTACCACGCCACGAATCTGAACCAGCCACAACCAGTTTTTGAGCGCATCCTGAGCAATCATGCCAGCACCGGTGGCAATGGCCAACGCCCAGTAGAGCGTCAAGGTGTGCCAGGGTTGCGTGAGCAAAATGCCCCCTGCTACGCCGCAAATGCCCACAAGATGCCCCGTGCGCAAGGCAATTTTGAACCAGCGCTGTGTTTGTGATCCTTTGGCCATTCGACAGTGACTCCCCGAGGTGGTCGGTGGCGGCATGACGCACCGGAGGCGGCGTCGGATGCCTGCGTTGATTATAACGCCGTGACTTGCTCCAGGCCCGTGCATTTTTACGGGTGTTTTCACAGGCAGGCTGGTACGCCTTATTTACCAACGATTTCAATGGGTTTTGTTTTAAACCTGTGATGAGTTCGAGATGTTATTGAGGCTGTAGCATGGTATAACTCGATACCACCGGCCGATCTGCTGTCGTGATGCAGGATTGGCCGGTGCGAGGATTGTGATGGAAAGTGCTTTTTCAGAAGGAAACTGAAAGCACCAGCAGTGCTGGGGGATAAGGAGGTTTGAACTCGTTTTGACAATGGCCGACCAGGCAGGTGGTTTCGTGACAACGTCCGTGTTGGAGCAGCTTGAAATTCTCTTGGCAAATACCAATGAGACACGTCGTGCGGTGCACCGATTACGATTCGATGTGTACTGTGAGGAACTGGGGTTTGAAAATCCGCGTCAGTTCCCCGATCGCCTCGAATACGATGCCTGTGATGCCTGGTCGAGTCACTACCTGATTCGAACCAAAAGGGATCAGGAGTCGGTAGGCACCGTTCGAATCGTGCATGCCGATCCTGCGCTGGGGCACCTTTCGCCGATGCACCGATTGTACGGTGAGGAAACAGGAAACAGACCAGAACACCTTCAACCCCATACCCGGTTTTGTGAATTGTCCCGGTTGACGATTGCTCGCAAGTACCGTCGGCGTATAGCCGACCAGAGCCAGATGTCGCACGCTGTTTGTTCGCTCATTGCACCACTGCTGTATCTGACGGTGGCGCACCATCTGTTGACGCAGAACGCGCATGACCGGGCTTATGCCATGCTGGAGCCGCGCCTGGGAGCACACATCAATCGCATCGGGTTTCCGTTGGCCCGGATTGGCGAGGTGGTCAACTATCACGGCCAGCGTGCGCCATTTGGTGTCACAGTCGCTCATTTGCGCCAGTATATGTCGCCTTCGTTTCGCAGCAGCTATCAAGCGATTTCGGGTCATATCAAGCGGGCGGATGTACTCGAGTATGAACGACAGCGTCTTTTGCGTGCAAAACAGCGATCGCTGCGCAAGTTAATGGCCTGACCCGTCACGCAGTGCTCGCAACTGGCGTTCTGTTACATGCCGATCAGGCTGCCTTTTTTTACCTGGGAGTTGATGTAGTGAACCCGGGCAGATTCGAGTTCGGTCAGCGTGCGCCGGGTGTTGCGGTGTGTCATGAATTCGGCAAAAAGCCGGTTGGCTTCATCCCCGAGCATTTTGGGGGCATCCCGGTCAAAGAATTGTGTAATGCCCGCCGCCGAGCCCAGCAGTGTGAGGCCCTCGTTCAACAAATCGTTATTGCCACTCTCGGCCTTGAGGTGCGTAGAGAGCTTTCCTACCCGCTGGTTCAGATCAGATTGCACGCTGGCTTGGCCGATAAATGCCAGGAATCGTTTAGCCATTTCCTTGTTTGGGGAATTTCTCGGGAGAATGAAGACATCCGTAGGAGCCTCCTCGTAGCGCGGAACGGCCGGATCAATGACGGGAAAACGAAAAAAACCTATGTCCTGGGCCATTGAAGGTGTGAGCGTGCTGACAAAAAAATTGCCCATCAGCACCATGGCCGCTTTCTTTCGGTACAGGGGGGTGAGCGAGTCGCTCCAGTCCCACTGGTCATGGACACGGTTGTCGATGAAACATTGGTGATTGAGGAGGGTCTGCCAGTGTTCAAAAACGGCCTCAACCCGCTTGTCGACAAACGATTGCTCACCTCGTGTGAGTGCAAGATGAAACGCCAGACCGTTGATGCGCAGATTCAAATAGTCAAACCAGGCCGTAGCGGGCCAGCGGTTTTTGGTACCGATGGTAAAGGGAGCTATGTTTTTTTGCCGCAATGTGCTGCAAAGAGAAAGCAAATCCTCCCAATTGGCGGGTGGCGCAAGATGATATTTGGCAAACAGCGATTTGCGATAATAAATGCCCCAGTGATAGTAAGAGTAGGGAATGGCATAGATGCTGCCTTGCCAGGACACGACAGACCGGGTATTGCTGCTGACCGAAAGATCAAAGCCTTGCTCCTGCCACAGATGGTCAAGAGCTTCCAGATAGCCTTTTTTGGCATAGTGACGCAGTCGCTCGCCCCCCTGCCAATACAGAACATCCACCGGGCTTTGCTGGCTTAGCCAGAAATCCATGCCTTTTTTGTATTCGTTTTCTTCGTAGTATTTCCAGACGATCTCTGTGTCGGGGTAGACCCGGGCGAAGGCACGTGACAGGTCGGCGAATGCCTTGCTTTGAACTTCATCAAAGACCATAAGTCCGATACGAATTTTCTCCTTGGCATGGACAGTGATCGACAGCGTCATCGCCCATATCAGGGCAAACAACATCCGGATAACAGGCCTCACTTTCGGCAATGTGTGCATGGGTGCGGTTGACATAGACAAGTAACAGCCAAAGAAACGGGATTCGGTGCCGATGGCGTGAATCTGTTTTGATACTCTTGATCAGGATAGCCAATATTCGGGCAGGTATCTGTCCATGGCCTTGTCATGGCGCAAGAGCGAGGAAGGATGGTATCTTTGCTGCCCAGCTGCGGTACCTGTTTTCTGATCGAGTCCAGCCGTGAATTGTCCTGGAATTCGGGCAGCTTGTCCGACGGCTTGCCATCCGGGTATGAATACCAACACCAACACCAACACACAACACACAACAAGGAGTGTGACATGCAAATCAAAACCATTGTGCCGCAACTGCTGGGAAAACTGGCGGCTGCTGGAGCAGTGATCGCCACGGTGCTGGTGGTCGCGGCGAATTCGGTTTTCTATGCCGAGCCAGGATATATCTATCATGTGCGTTCCATTACCGGAAACGAGGACGTGGTCACCGACATTGGTTACCAGTTCTACTTTTTTGGCCGCTGGAATTCCTGGAAACGGGCGATGACGGTGCAGGCCGTGGCGGGGGGGGACAATACCCAGCGCTACGCCGAAGTGGAACATACCGAAACCTCGGCCGAGATGCCGCCCATGAACATCATGTTTCTGGATCAGGTGGATGCCGATGCCGAAGCGACGGTTCGCTTTAGCATTCCCGCCGACAAGGAAAGCTTTCTGCGCCTGACCCACGAATACCGCACCCCCGCCAATCTGTTGCGAACGGCGCTGATTCCGGCTTTCAAGGAAACCCTGCAGGCCACTGCCTCGCTGATGAGTGCCGAAGACTATTACTCCGGTGGTCGAACCGAATTCAACAATGAATACGAGAATCAGATGAGTAATGGCATCTATGTGGTGCGTCGGGAGGAAGTAAGTACTGCCATGCCCAGGCGCCAGAAGGGTTCGGCCAATGTTGCCCTGGGTACCGACCAGGAAGAGTACGGTGATGAAACCCGGATAACCTTTGTGGTGCGCAAAATGGTGGACGGTAATGGCGTGCCCATTCGCAAGGCGCAGAAGTTCGTCGATTTTGGCATTTCGGTGGTAGATGCGCGGGTGACCAACATGCGCCCCAACAAGCGTTTTGTGGAGCGTATGCAGTTAAAGCAAAAAGCCTCTGCCGATCGGGCCATTGCCCGTGAACAGCGTATTCAGGAAGAAGAGCAGCGTCTGCTTGCCATTGCCCGGGGTGAACGAGAGGTTGCCGAGCGCCAGGCCAAGGCCAAAGTCGAGCAGATAGAGCTTACCACCGGTGCCGAGACTGAAAAACAGCTGGCCATCACCTCATCGCAAAAGCTGCGCGAGCAGGCGCAGATTACCCGGGAAACGGCGCAGATCAACCTTGAAAAGGCGCGTATCGAAGCTGAAACCCAGCGCACTCTGGCCGATGCCGAGTCGTACCAGAAGCGTGTGATTCTGGAAGCAGACAATGCGCTGGCACAGAAGCTGGAAGCCGAAATCGCGATTCACAAAGTCTGGGCTGCCGCCTACGCGACCCGGCGGGTGCCGCAATACGTGATCGGCGGGGGAGAGGGGGTACCCTCCGGCGGTGACAGCGAAGTTCGTACCTTTATGCAACTACTGACACTGGATGCCGCCAAACGCCTGGCCTATGACCGTGAACTGGTGGCGCCCAAAAAGTCGGGCAAATAATAACCCGCGAGAGAGACCCCCTGCCGCGTCCC
>JBFHRO010000066.1:0-14960 GCA_041591635.1 Oleiphilaceae bacterium
ATCACACCAAAACTGATCAGACAGGGTCTTGTTGATCAGTAACCAAGAAAAGCAAAAAAAGCCACTAGTCCAAGCTAGTGGCTTTTTTTTTGGGAAATCACATTTGAAGCGGCGTATTTGGGATGCTGACTTCAGCGTTTAATAGCGGCTGTGTTTTGCTATGGTATGGTATCCTTCGGTTCATTGTATTCAAGGATTTACCTGATGGACGAAGTGACGCCAGTAAAAGGGGATAAAGTGTTTGGCAAAGTTGTACTCGTCGGCCCTATGGGGGCTGGAAAAACTACGATAGGCAGGCTCTTGGCAAAAGAGCTGGGGTATGTGTTCGTAGATTCTGACAAGGAAATAGAAAACAGATGTGGCACGAATATTCCCTGGATTTTTGATGTCGAAGGCGAATCGGGATTCAGGGCCAGAGAGCGACAGGCGATTGAAGACCTTTCCGAGCGAGAGGGTATTGTTTTGGCCACAGGAGGGGGGGCGGTTCTTGATCCGGCCAATCGCGTCAATCTCAAGGTGCGTAGTATTGTGGTTTATCTCAAAACCTCGGTTGATCAACAATACGAAAGAACCCGTCGGGATCGTAACAGACCGCTCTTGCAGAAGGATAATCCCCGACAGATCCTGATGGATTTGTTTGCGGTGCGCGACCCTTTATATCAGGAGTTGGCAGATTTCGTTGTTCTGACCGATAAACGCGGCCCCAAAACCGTGGTTAAGCAAATACTGGACTTTCTATCGAAAGCTTCCAGAGGTGAGATGGAGGCTAAATGAAAGAACTGACCGTCGATTTGGGTGCGCGTAGTTATCCAATTTACGTGGGGGCGGGGTTGCTGGATTCTGCGGAGGTTTTGTGCAAGTTCACCGGCAAACAGGTGATGATTGTCACCAATACTACCGTGGCGCCGCTTTATCTTGAGCGCGCAAAAGCGTTGTTTTCAGGGCGAGATGTTCAAACGGTCGTGCTGCCAGACGGCGAGCAGTACAAGCATCTGGATACCCTGAACAAAATATTTGATGCCCTGCTTGTCGCTCGTCACGGTCGCAAGACAACGCTTGTCGCGTTAGGAGGCGGCGTCATCGGCGATATGACAGGGTTTGCGGCTGCCTGCTATCAGCGTGGCGTGCCCTTTATCCAGATACCAACCACGTTATTGTCCCAAGTGGACTCCTCGGTGGGCGGGAAGACGGGCGTCAATCATGCCTTGGGAAAAAATATGATTGGTGCCTTCCATCAGCCAGAGGCCGTGCTGATCGATACTGATACGTTAAAGACGTTGCCAAGTCGAGAAATCTCGGCCGGCTTGGCAGAGGTTCTCAAGTACGGCTTCATAAGAGACAGGGAGTTTCTGGGGTGGCTTGAATCAAATATGGACCGGCTTCTGGCGCTGGATTCCGAGAAGCTCACTTACGCCATTATGAAATCCTGTGAATGCAAGGCACAAGTGGTGGCTGAAGATGAAATGGAAGCAGATGTGAGGGCGATACTGAACTTCGGCCACACCTTCGGACATGCTATTGAAAATCACGAGGGCTATGGTAACTGGCTGCATGGTGAGGCAGTAGCCGCAGGCATGGTGATGGCGCTGAATCTGAGCTGTCGCCAAGGATGGATTAGCCAGGCGGAGTATGACTGGTCCGTGAGCCTGATTCGAAGTGCCGGGCTGCCTGTTGCCCCGCCAGCAGAGATGACTCCTGCTGATTTCATTGCGCTGATGGCGGTAGACAAAAAGGTGCTGGACGGCAGTTTAAGATTGGTGTTGCTGAAAAAACTGGGGTGGGCCGAAGTGACGGCGTCTTATGATCCAGCACTGTTACAGCAAACGCTGGCAGCAGTTTATCGCTGATGCTATGGACTGTGGGTTGAGAGGCGGGGCGGATCTGTGACGGCAAACAAGAGCGTAGCCCTTGAGCAGCAGCTGGTGACGAAGTTCGGGCTCAAGCAAGACCCGTTTGCTTTGAATGAGAACTTCTTTTTCGGCGGCGGGCAGCGCCAACATAATCTTGATACCATGCAGCATCTCGTCAGTTTTGGCGATATGGTGCTGTTGCTGACGGGTGACCGCGGTGCCGGCAAAACGGCCATGCTGCAGGCACTGATTACCGCACTGGGCGACTCCTTGCGGATGTTGCGTCTGTCTGGGAAAGACCTTGCCGGCGAGACAGAGTTTATTTCCCGCTTGAGTGGTCATTTAGGGCAATCACTGACGGCCAAGGTAACTTTGTCGGGTCTGCTCAGGCGATGTGATGAGGAGTGTGAGAAGAGCGGTCGTGTCGTGGTTGCGATTGACGACGCACACCGATTGCCAAAAGACCTGCTCCATGTGCTGATTGATGCATTTCGGCGTCGTGGTCAGGGAAGCGTGGTTGGCCCAAATGGAGTTGTTTTGTGTCTGATCGGAGAGCCAGCGCTGGTTGCACAGGTAACCTCTGAGGGAGTGGATCCTGAAAAGTGCCAGTGGCTGTATCAGATACCATTAAAGCCGTTTTCAGAAGGTGAAGTGGTAGCCTATATCGAGTCCCGTTTTGTCGCTGCAGGCTTCGCTTCCCAGCTGTCATTGACGGCGCAACAGCTAAACATGTTGATGTCGAGCGGTAAGGGAAATCCCGGCAGAATCAACCGCATTGCCATTCCAGTGCTGCTGGATCGGGCTGTTACCGACAAAAAACGCGATGCGGTCAGTGCACTTACAAGCCGATTCATGTTTGGACTGGCGCTGTTGCTATTGTTGTCCTTTATCGTTATCGCTTACCAGTACGATTTCTTTGGTTCGCCTTCGACAGTGGTTGAATCGCCAGCACCAAAGCTTGAAGCATCGTCGCTTGAACAACAGCTTGCCCAGGCCGAGGCGGCCCACGCTGTTGCCAGTGATGTTAACGCGGTGCTCTCTGCGCTTGATGCTGATGCATTGCCGTCTGAAGCGGTAGAGCCTGTCATGACGGACGTTCCTGCGGCGCCAGATGAATCCAGTGCGAGGAAGGGTAATGATGCTGGGCAATCAGCTGCCATTGTTTCAACGGCTGAGCATGCAGCCCCTGATCAGGCCGAAAGCGTGACGTTGGTGCAGGCTCCTGTGTCTGTGAAAGCGGCTGTGCCGCCGGTATCCAAAACGCCAGCCCAACTACCCGCCTCGCCGGAAAAGCCGCGGGCCGCGAGCAGTTCTAACGCTGACACGCTGCCTCGTCCAGGGCGGGCCGATGCCTGGGTGAAGGCGCAACCCAACGATCACTACACCATGCAGGTTCTGGGGAGCCATAACGAGGCTACCGCTCGCAAGTTTATCGCTGCGCATGCCGGCAAGCCGCTTTACTACTGCGAGGCCCGCCGAAAAAATCAGCCCTGGTTTATTGTGTTGTACAGTCGTTTTGCCTCGAAGGAGCTGGCACTTGCCGAGCTTGACAAAATGCCAGCGACACTGAAAAAGCAACAACCCTGGATTCGAAGTTTTGAATCCATCAAAGATACACTTCCCTGATCTGCAGCATGTAACTCCGTGGTTTGCAGCATCAATTCTGGCCGGTTATTGGCGGAATCTGGCAATATATTTGTCTGGTCGAGAGTGGGCGTGTAAAATGGCCAGCCCAATTTTTGAGGATCAGGAGCGTTTTGGTCGGGTATTTGTTGGCTAACATTCTGATTACTAAAGAGTTAAAACGCGAGAGTGTAAGATATGATGACTGGCTTGTACCGTCCTGGCGAGTTCAAGGACAACTGTGGTTTTGGTTTGATTGCTCATATGGAAGGGCGAGCAAGTCATGAACTTTTGTCTACTGCCATTGAGTCGCTTACCTGCATGACTCATCGCGGAGGTATCAATGCCGACGGTAAAACCGGTGATGGCTGCGGCTTGTTGTTGCAAAAACCGGATGAATTCTTTCGCAAAGAAGCCCGCACCCTGTTTGGCGCCGATCTTGGCGAGCGTTATGGCGTGGGCATGATTTTTATGAGCCAGGATGCGGTACGGCAGCAGCAGGCGCGTACCGAGATTGAATCGCAACTGCAGGAACAGGGGCTGGCGGTGATCGGTTGGCGCAAGGTGCCGGTGAATCCTGCCTGTCTTGGTCGCATGGCCCTGGAGTGCATGCCTCATGTCGAGCAGGTGTTTATTAATGGCGGCACGCTCTGTGGGCGTACTTTTGGTATCAAGCTGTTTGTAGCGCGTCGCAAGGCAGAAAATGCCTTGTCGCAGGATGCGGACTTCTATGTCTGCAGTCTTTCCGAAAGCGTGATCTCTTATAAAGGGCTCATGATGCCGGTCGATTTGCCGAATTTTTATCCCGATTTGGCCGATCCTGAGCTAAAAACCTCGATCAGCGTGTTTCATCAGCGTTTTTCGACCAATACCATGCCGCGCTGGCCATTGGCACAGCCATTTCGTTATCTGGCTCATAACGGTGAAATCAACACCATAGAAGGCAATCGCAACTGGTCGTTGGCGAGAGCGTCAAAATTCAGTTCGCCTGAGTTGCCCCAGTTGCACGAAATCGAGCCGTTGGTAAACCGCACGGGGTCTGATTCCTCGAGCATGGATAATATGCTCGAGGTGTTGCTGGCAGGTGGCGTAGATCTGTTTCGTGCCGTGCGCATGATGATTCCCCCGGCCTGGCAAAATGTCGATACCATGGATCCCGATTTGCGGGCATTTTATGAATACAACTCCATGCACATGGAGCCTTGGGATGGCCCGGCGGGCATTGTTCTGACCGATGGTCGTTACGCCGTCTGTTTGCTTGATCGCAATGGATTAAGGCCGGCTCGCTGGGTTATTACCAGGAACGGGTACATAACGCTCGCCTCAGAAATCGGCGTGCACAAGTATCAGGCAGAAGATGTGGTTGCAAAGGGGCGAGTCGGGCCTGGGCAGATATTGGCAGTTGACACGCTTACAGGTGAGGTGCTCAAGGCGCATGACATTGACAATCGATTAAAAAGCGCCCACCCCTACAAGCAGTGGCTGAGAGACAATGCCTTGCGTGTAGAGGCCACGCTGGACAAGGGTACGCCCGAGTTCAAGATCATGCAAAAAGACCAGCTGGGCACCTATATGAAAATGTTCCAGGTGTCCCTTGAGGAGCGGGACCAGGTGCTGCGCCCCATGGCTGAGGGGGCGCAGGAGGCCGTTGGATCCATGGGGGATGATACTCCCATGGCGGTTCTGTCGCACAAGACCCGCTCCGTGGCCGATTACTTCCGGCAAAAATTTGCTCAGGTAACCAACCCGCCAATCGACCCTCTGCGGGAGGCGGTGGTCATGTCGCTGGAAACCTGTCTTGGCGCCGAAAAGAACGTTTTCGAAGAAACGCCAGAGCATGCGCAGCGTGTGATTCTTGCCACGCCCGTGTTGACGCCCGCGAAGTTCATGCGCATTTCTGCGCTTAACCGTCCCGGATTCAGCGCCCACAAGATTGCACTGCAGTTCGAGCCGGGGTTGGGCCTTGAAAAGGCCATTGAGCATGTCTGCGATGAGGCCGAGCGCGCTGTTCGCAGTGGCAGCGTCTTGATTATTCTCTCGGATCAGGATATTCGCGAAAATCTGTTGCCGATCAATGCGTTCATGGCCACGGGCGCGGTACATCACCGCCTCACGGCCAAAGGGCTGCGTTGTGATGCGAACATCATCGTGGAGACGGGCTTTGCACGCGACCCGCATCACTTCGCGGTTCTTTTCGGTTTTGGGGCAACCGCCGTGTACCCCTATCTGGCCTATCAGGTTTTGAACGATCTCATCGCCACGGGCGAAATGCTGATCGACCCTATCGAGGCCAAGAACAACTACCGCAAGGGTATCGGCAAGGGTTTGCTGAAGATTCTCTCCAAAATGGGAATTTCGACCATTGCCTCTTATCGGGGAGCTCAGCTCTTCGAAGCCATAGGTCTGGCGGACGAGGTGGTGGAACTTTGTTTTAAGGATGTGGCCAGTCGTATTAAGGGGGCCAGTTTTTCCGATTTGCAGAAAGATCAGGAAGTGTTGGCCGCCAAGGCGTGGAAGCTGCGCAAGTCGATCGAGCCGGGTGGGCTGCTCAAGTACATGCACGGGGGCGAGTACCATGCTTTTAACCCGGATGTGGTAGCGACTATTCAACAGGCCGTGCAGTTGGGAAGCTACGACATTTACCGCAAGTATGCGGCATTGGTCAACGAGCGCCCCGCGGCAACGTTGCGTGATCTTCTGCGGTTGAAGGAAAGCGTGGCTCCGATTGATGTGAGCGAAGTGGAACCAATCGAGTCCATCGTACAGCGTTTTGACTCGGCCGCCATGTCTCTGGGGGCCCTGTCACCCGAGGCGCATGAGGCGTTGGCAGTTGCCATGAATGAGTTGGGCGGCCGCTCCAACTCGGGCGAAGGGGGCGAGGATCCGGCGCGTTATGGCACGCTCAAAAGCTCCAAAATAAAACAGGTGGCTTCCGGGCGCTTTGGGGTGACACCGCACTATCTGGTGAATGCCGAGGTGCTGCAAATCAAGGTGGCCCAAGGTGCCAAGCCGGGTGAGGGCGGTCAGCTGCCCGGGGGCAAGGTCAATGATCTGATTGCCCGCTTGCGCTATTCGGTTCCCGGGGTCACCCTGATATCGCCGCCGCCGCATCACGATATTTATTCGATCGAGGATCTTGCGCAGCTCATTTTTGACCTCAAACAGGTGAATCCGGATGCCTTGGTGTCGGTCAAACTGGTATCAGAGCCTGGCGTGGGAACCATTGCTGCGGGTGTGGCAAAGGCTTATGCGGATCTTATTACGATTTCTGGCTACGATGGTGGAACGGCGGCAAGCCCCCTGACCTCGATAAAATATGCAGGGTCACCCTGGGAGCTGGGGTTGAGTGAGGCGCACCAGGCGCTGCGCCTGAATGATCTGCGGGGCAAGGTGAGACTGCAAACCGACGGTGGCCTGAAAACCGGCCTCGATGTTGTTAAGGCGGCGATTCTGGGGGCCGAAAGCTTTGGCTTTGGCACCACACCCATGATTGCCTTGGGATGCAAGTACTTGCGCATCTGTCATTTGAATAACTGTGCTACCGGTATCGCCACCCAGGATCAAAGATTGCGTGACGAATACTTTATTGGCACGGTTGAAATGGCGAAGAATTTCTTCCGCTTTGTGGCTCAGGAAACCCGGGAATGGATGGCAAGCATAGGCGTGCGAACCATGGAGGAGCTGATCGGTCGTTCGGATCTGGTTGAAGCGGTTGCCGGTGTGACAGACAAGCAGAGTAAGCTCGATCTGTCGCCCATTATTCGCAATGATCATATTCCGGCAGACAAGCCTCAAACCTGTCAGCTGCCCTTTAACGAGCCTTTCGACAAGGCTGAGCTGGCAACGCGGATGCTCGGCGAAGTTCTGACGGCGATTGAAAACTGTTCCGGTGGCGAGTTTGCCTTTGATGTGTGCAACTGCGACCGTTCTATCGGTGCGCGCCTGTCGGGGGAGATCGCGAAACGCTACGGCAACCAGGGAATGGCGGATCACCCTGTGACCTTGCGCTTGCGCGGCACCGCAGGGCAGAGTTTTGGCGTCTGGAATGCGGGCGGGTTACATCTGTACCTCGAAGGCGATGCCAACGATTATGTGGGTAAAGGCATGACCGGTGGCAAGCTGGTGGTGCGCCCCCCTGTCGGCAGTGCCTTTAGAACCAACGAGGCGGCGATTATCGGCAATACCTGTTTGTACGGGGCTACCGGTGGCAAGCTGTTTGCTGCCGGTACCGCGGGCGAGCGCTTCGGAGTTCGCAACTCGGGTGCCTTTGCGGTGATTGAAGGCTCGGGCGATCACTGCTGTGAGTACATGACAGGCGGAGTTGTCACCGTTCTGGGTGATACCGGCTACAACTTTGGTGCCGGAATGACCGGCGGATTTGCGTACGTTCTGGACCAGAAGAATACCTTTGTGGACAAATACAATCATGAGCTGGTTGAAATCCATCGTGTATCCAGCGAGCAGATGGAACCATACCGCAATCATTTGCGGGGCGTGATTGGCGAGCATGTCGAGGAAACCGGCAGCGAATGGGCACAACACATTCTGGATAATTTTGACGATTACGTGGGGCGTTTCTGGCTGGTCAAGCCAAAGGCGGCCAGTCTGAAAACCTTGCTGGACAGCACGCGGGCCCGCCCGGAATAACGGCAGGCTGATGACGAATTCGCCAGAGGTGCAGGTGTTAAAAATAGTGAGGTTTTGGTGATGGCAAAGCGGTTGAATAATGACTTTCAGTTTGTGGAAGTGGCACGTCAGGATCCGGACAAGCTTCCGGCCGACACCCGCAAACAAGCGTTTGGGGAAATCTACAAGCCGTTCAAAAAGGATCAGGTAGAAAGCCAGGCGCATCGCTGTCTTGCATGTGGCAATCCTTATTGCGAGTGGAAATGTCCGGTTCACAACTATATTCCCAACTGGCTTAAGCTGGTGTCTGAAGGCAATATCCTTGAGGCTGCAGACCTGTGCCATCAGACCAACTCCTTGCCCGAGGTGTGTGGACGTGTGTGCCCCCAGGACCGGTTGTGTGAGGGGGCCTGCACCCTTAATGACGGGTTTGGTGCCGTGACCATAGGGGCGACCGAGAAATACATTACCGACACCGCGTTTGCACTGGGTTGGCGCCCGGACATGTCGAAAGTGGTGTGGACCGACAAAAAAGTGGCTGTGATTGGTGCAGGTCCCGCCGGGCTGGCTTGTGCTGATATCCTGGTGCGCAATGGCGTCAAGCCGGTAGTCTTTGATTTGCACCCGGAAATTGGTGGCTTGCTGACCTTTGGTATTCCTGAGTTCAAGCTTGAAAAAAATGTGATGTCGCGTCGTCGCGAAGTTTTTGAGGCGATGGGTGTGGAATTCAGACTTAATACCGAGGTAGGCAAGGATATCCAGATTGATGAGCTGCTTCGTGATTACGATGCGGTTTTCATGGGTATGGGAACCTATACCTACATGAAAGGCGGCTTTCCGGGTGAAGACCTGCCCGGTGTTTATGATGCCTTGCCGTATCTGATTTCCAATGCCAATCGGCGCCTCGGGTTTCAGAAAGACGGCGATGCCTTTATCGACATGAAAGGCAAGCGGGTGGTTGTTCTGGGTGGTGGCGATACCGCCATGGACTGTAACCGCACTTCCATACGCCAGCAGGCGGTAAGTGTGGTGTGTGCCTATCGTCGCGATGAGGAGAACATGCCCGGATCTCGCCGCGAGGTCGCCAATGCCAAAGAAGAAGGGGTGCAGTTCCTGTTTAACCGTCAGCCGCTAGCCATTGTGGGTAATGGCAAGGTTGAGGGGATCAAGGTAGTGCAAACCCGCATGGGTGCACCGGATGCCAACGGCAGACGCAGTGCAGAGGTGATTCCTGGCAGTGAAGAAATCCTGCCAGCGGATGCGGTGTTGATCGCGTTTGGATTTCGACCCAGTCCTGCCGGTTGGTTTAATGACCAGAAAATCGACATGGATGCGTCGGGCCGCGTGATTGCACCGGAGGCCAGCGTTTATCCGTTTCAGACCAGCAATCCCAAAATCTTTGCCGGGGGTGACATGGTTCGGGGCTCTGATCTCGTAGTAACCGCCATATGGGAAGGTCGCCAGGCCGCTGAGGGAATCCTGAATTACCTGAGTGTGTGATTCAGTCAGTTTTTGCCAGGGCTAAGGGGCAGTAAAACACGGCTTGTGCCGTGTTTTTTTTGACCAGACGCGCGACTGTCGGGCGTTTCTTGAGTTGATGTTAAGCAGATCATTCAGCCGGGAGTCTGGCATAATGCGGTGACTATATGTGACCTTTTGAATCGTACCTTCGTTGCTGCCGGTGACGGATGTCAATGTCAGAAAGCCAACTTAATGACAGAGAGAGTGAATTGATGTCTGAGTTAAAGAATGACCGATTTCTCAGGGCGTTGTTGCGCCAGCCCGTCGATGTGACCCCCGTGTGGATGATGCGTCAGGCAGGCAGGTATCTGCCCGAGTACCGGGCGACCCGGCAAAAGGCGGGTGACTTCATGGATCTCTGCAAAAACGCCGACCTGGCCTGCGAAGTCACACTGCAACCGCTCGAGCGCTACCCACTGGATGCGGCCATTCTGTTTTCCGATATTCTGACCATTCCCGATGCGATGGGATTGGGGTTATTCTTCGAAAGCGGCGAAGGGCCCAGATTTCAGAAAATTGTCAGAACGGCTGCCGATGTTGATGCCTTGCCAGTGGTTGATACAAAGCGTGATCTGGATTACGTCCTTAATGCGGTTACCACAATTCGGCGGGAGCTTGGGGGGCGCGTGCCCTTGATTGGCTTCTCCGGCAGTCCCTGGACGCTCGCCACCTATATGGTTGAAGGCGGATCGTCCAAGGACTTCCGTCATGTCAAGGCCATGGTGTATGAGCAGCCGCAAGTGATGCATGCCTTGCTGGAGAAATTGGCTCTGTCGGTTACCGATTACCTCAATGCCCAGATTCTTGCAGGTGCCCAGGCTGTGCAGATATTTGATACCTGGGGCGGTAATCTCAGTCATTCCGCTTACAAGGAATTTTCCCTGGCTTACATGAAGAAGATCGTCGACGGGCTGATTCGTGAGCACGAGGGGCGTAAGGTGCCGGTTATTCTTTTTACGAAAGGCGGCGGCCTGTGGTTGAAGCCCATGGCGGATACCGGTTGCGATGCACTGGGACTCGACTGGACCATGGAGATAGGCACTGCTCGCGCCCAGGTGGGCGACCGGGTTGCCTTGCAGGGCAACATGGATCCCTGTGTGCTTTATGCCTCCCCTGCGACCATACGTGCGGAAGTCGAGGCCATTTTGGCCTCCTATGGCCCCGGCGCTGGCCATGTGTTCAATTTGGGCCATGGTATACATCAGTTCGTTGATCCTGATCGCGTGACCGGGTTTATTGACGCTGTGCATGAACTCAGCGCCAAATACCACCAAGGCTAGCGGGATGGACGCCCCGGAAGCTATGTTGGCGGGTGCCTGACAAAAGTAGCAAACAGGATTGCGGGAGAAAGCAGGACTTGGGCAAAACGCGTAGTGCCTTTGTATGTAACGACTGCGGTGCGGACTATTCGAAGTGGAATGGCCAGTGCAGTGCCTGCGGGGCGTGGAACAGCATTGCCGAAGTTCGCCTGGGCAAGTCGGCAGCGGTCAAACCCTCGCGCCGCGATGGCTATGCCGGTCATCTGTCGGCACTTCAGTCTCTGGATTCGATCGATTTGCAGGCGCAGCCGCGTTTCTCGTCCGGGATTGGCGAGTTTGATCGGGTCCTCGGTGGTGGTCTGGTGCCCGGATCTGCGATTCTCATTGGCGGAAGCCCCGGGGCCGGTAAAAGCACCTTGCTGCTGCAAGCCCTGTGTCGTCTTGCTGCCGATGTGCCGGCACTCTATGTCACAGGTGAGGAGTCACTGCAGCAAGTGGCGCTGCGTGCCCACCGCCTGAGTTTGAAGACCAATAATCTGCAAATGCTGTCGGAAACCCATGTTGAGTCACTGCTCGAGGTTGTCGCCCAGGTGCAACCAAAGGTGATGGTGATTGACAGCATTCAGGTGATGCACACCGAAGATATTGAATCGGCACCGGGCAGCGTATCCCAGGTTCGGGAGTGCGCTGCATTGCTCACGCGCTTCGCCAAGACGACGGGTACCGTGTTGTTTCTCGTCGGGCATGTTACCAAGGATGGCGCTATCGCAGGTCCTAAAGTGCTTGAGCACATGATTGACTGCTCCTTGCTTTTGGAAGGGGCAGACGACAGCCGTTTTCGAACCTTGCGCGGAATAAAGAATCGCTTTGGCGCCGTCAATGAGTTGGGTGTTTTTGCCATGATGGAAAACGGGCTGCGCGAGGTGACCAATCCCAGTGCAATTTTTCTCAATCGCGGTGCCGTGGAGATGCCCGGCAGCGTTGTCACTGTCTTGTGGGAAGGCACACGGCCTTTGCTGGTTGAGTTGCAGGCACTGGTTAGCGATACGCAATCGAATTACCCGCGTCGAGTAACGGTTGGCCTTGATAGTAACCGGGTGGCCATGCTGCTGGCGGTGTTGCATCGCCACGGCGGAGTGCATACCGGGGATCAGGATGTTTTTGCCAATGTTGTTGGTGGCGTGCGTGTATCCGAGACCAGTGCGGATCTGGCTCTGCTGGTGGCGATATTGTCCAGCTTCAGAGATACGCCGTTGGCTTCCGATACGGTGGTTTTTGGCGAAATCGGTCTTTCGGGCGAGATTCGCCCCGTACCCAGTGGCCAGGAGCGGGTGTATGAGGCATCAAAACACGGCTTTCGCAAAGCCATAGTGCCCAAGGCCAATATGCCCAAAAAAGTGCCGCCCGGGCTTGAGGTGATTCCCGTCGAGCGCCTGGCGGATGTGCTCGAGTTGGTTTAGGGATGCCCGGTATCAGAATGAACTGGAGTCGTGACTTAATGCAGCAAGCTCACGATTGAGCAGATTGGCATTGCCCAGATTCAGTTCGACCAGCCGGCGCAAGTGGGTAATGCTGTCGATATCGATATAATCGCAATGAAAGCCCAGCACCTCGGCTTTTTCATGGGCGAGCCTGAGCGACATAATGATGGCATCGCCTTCGTCGGTCAGTTTGATGGTTGCTTCATAAGCATCGTCCGCTGTGCCGCAAAACCCCTCGGGGCGACGCATCAAAAGCCCCTTAAGGGAAATATCGAGCACTTCAGTCTCCCACCGCATGTCACCGCAATGGAGCGTACAGCCGGCATCAAAGCTGATGCGACTGAACTGTCTTCTTTCATCCGGGCCTGCCACACGCACCTCACAGCATTCAGGATAGGTCAAAAGCAGATAGCAATATGAGCTAACTATAGCTTGCTTTGGGGGTTTTGCAGCATTTGGCCGGTAGCGACAGGGAAGGGCTGGCACCTGCCAGCCCTTCGTGCAGGTGCGTCTTCAGGCGAGCTTTTTGTAGCGTACCCGGTGAGGCTGGGCCGCGGCG
This sequence comes from Oleiphilaceae bacterium, assembly GCA_041591635.1. GTDB lineage: Bacteria > Pseudomonadota > Gammaproteobacteria > Pseudomonadales > Oleiphilaceae > JACKOD01. The sequence goes on from JBFHRO010000066.1 coordinate 12,920, forward strand.
TCACCCAGGCGTTTTTTCCGGTCCGCCTCATATTCGGTGTAGTTGCCGCTGAAGAACACAACCTGTGAGTTGTCTTCGTAGGCCAGAATGTGGGTGGCAATCCGGTCGAGAAACCAGCGGTCGTGAGAGATCACAATCGCCGAGCCGGGAAACGCCAGCAGGGCCTCTTCAAGCGCACGGAGCGTTTCGACATCGAGATCGTTGGAGGGTTCGTCCAGCAGCAACAGGTTGGCGCCCTGCTTGAGTGTCATGGCAAGGTGCAGTCGGCCTCGCTCACCGCCGGACAATTCCTTAACCAGCTTTTGCTGGTCGGCCCCTTTGAAGTTGAAGCGGCCGATATAGCTGCGAGAAGGTACTTCGTAGGTGCCGATGCGAATCACGTCCTGGCCATCAGAAACCATTTCCCACACGGTTTTGTTGTCATCAAGGTGTTCGCGGCTTTGGTCAACACTGGCAACCACCACGGTTTCCCCCAAGACAATTTCACCGCTGTCGGGTTTTTGCTGGCCGGTAATCATGCGAAACAGGGTTGACTTGCCCGCGCCGTTGCCACCAATCACACCGACGATGGCACCCGGCGGAACGGTAAAGGACAGATCGTCAATCAGTACCCGATCACCAAAACCCTTCGACACATTGTGAAACTCCAGTACCTTGTCACCCAGTCTCGGGCCGGCCGGAATGTAGATTTCGTTGGTTTCGTTACGTTTCTGAAAGTCCTGGGACTGCATTTCTTCAAATCGTGCGAGACGGGCCTTGGATTTTGCCTGACGCGCCTTGGCGCCTTGGCGAACCCATTCCAGTTCTTGCTTCATGGCTTTTTCATGAGCAGATTGCTGTTTTGATTCCTGTGCCAATCTGGCCGACTTGGCTTCGAGCCAGCCCGAATAGTTGCCCTCGTAAGGAATGCCGTGGCCACGATCCAGTTCCAGTATCCAGCCGGCTACGTTGTCGAGGAAGTAACGATCGTGGGTAATGGCGACCACGGTTCCGGGGAAGTCGTGCAAAAAGTGCTCAAGCCAGGCGACAGAATCGGCGTCAAGGTGGTTGGTGGGTTCATCCAGCAGCAGCATGTCAGGTGCCGACAAAAGCAGGCGGCAGAGCGCAACGCGGCGTTTTTCACCGCCAGAGAGGTGCTCGATGCGGGCATCCCAGGGCGGTAGGCGCAGGGCATCGGCGGCAACTTCGAGTTGACGCTCCAGGTTGTGCCCGTCGGCGGCCTGCAAAATCGCCTCAAGCTTGGCCTGTTCGGTGGCCAGTGCATCAAAGTCGGCATCGGGTTCGGCATAGGCGGCGTACACTTCGTCAAGGCGTTTTTGCGTAGCCTTGATTTGATCTACGGCCTGCTCGACGATCTCGCGTACGGTTTTGCTGTTGTCAAGCTGAGGTTCCTGGGGCAGGTAGCCGACCTTGATTCCCGGCATGGGGCGGGCTTCACCATCGATCTCGGTGTCGACGCCGGCCATGATTCGGAGCAAGGTGGATTTTCCGGACCCGTTGAGACCCAGAACACCAATTTTTGCGCCAGGGAAAAACGAAAGCGATATGTTTTTCAGGATTTCGCGTTTGGGTGGCACTATCTTGCTCACCCTGTTCATTGAATAAACGTATTGGGCCATAGGTCTCTTATACCTGTTGTTGTACCTGTTGTTATACCTGTTGTGCAAAGGGGAGGCAGGGCGAAAAAGGTAGCCTATAACCCAATCGAAGGCAATTGCCGGGCTGGCGGGCACAATGATAAAGAATTCCGAAAATGATCCCAATAGTTTAAAATCGCCGGTTTCTACGATGGATGCCGGTTTTTGGGTTTGGGCCGGCACCCTGACGCAACGCCGACCGGAACCCGGCAGGCAGATCATTCATTCCGCCCCGCGGGCAAGTGATAGAGGCAATACATGTTTACGCGCGATATGAGCATAGCTGGTTTTGACAACGAAGTGTGGAATGCGATTCAGGCAGAGGCCAAACGTCAGGAAGAGCATATTGAGCTGATTGCTTCCGAAAACTATACCAGCCCCCGGGTGATGCAAGCACAAGGGTC
>JBFHRO010000067.1:0-14950 GCA_041591635.1 Oleiphilaceae bacterium
GGTGACCAGTGTTCCTTCAACCCGGTTGAAATGAATCGCCGTGAGGTTGCGAAACAGCAAATTGGCCAGATTGCTTGCCAGCGAAAAGGCATCATCGGCGGCAATATCATTATCGACCTGATCATCGATATTTACCTTGGGACTGGCCTCAAACGGCGCGCCATCGAACACGGCCACAAAGGCCGGGTTTTTGCCGGTGTTGGCGCTGCGCTGATCGGTGTAACCGTAGAACTCGCTCACGGCCCACAGCAGCAGCCAGGTATCTTCAAGCGTCGAGCGGGGGTCAGTCACCTTGAGCGACTCAATGCCGTTCACGCCATTGGACTGATTTTCACTGACCGCCACCTGATGGGCAAACCAGATCGGCTTTTTGGCCGGGTCATAGGCCGGATCAAAGACAGCCCCCAGCTTTTCACCGTCAAAGCCGAGCTGATTTTGCATAATCAGCAACTTGTCGATAGACAGTTCGGTCAGCACCATGCCATTAAGCCCATCGGCGGCCGACACTCCCAGGCTGTGCTTGCCGTCCTGATCCATGGTGCTGGATGTCGCCTCGACTTCCTCATTGCTTTGGGTTACATGCATGCCACCGAGAAAGTCCTGCGACCACATGACTTCCTTGAGCAGAATCCCGCCCACGCTGGCGGGGTTAATCACCCGCTCAAACCGGCTGGCGTCCCAGGCCAGGCTTTTGAAATTACGGTGGTACGCCGGAAACACCACCTGCTGCCTGGCCTCAACCCCTTTGGCATCAAGCGCCTCGACCTGATCCCTATTGATCACGGCGAGATCGGGCGCCTGCGCCAATTCAGGCACACCGGCTTGATAAGGCAGTGACAGCGGATACATATTCAGCGGCATATCCTCGGCAGGAAAACCTACCGCCTGCGCCATTTCCCTGAAACGCCCACCCAGTGCCTTGAGCTTGCCGCCACGCTTGGCATTGCGCGGCCCGTTGACCAGATGCACCCCCATGGTGGACTGGTAATTCAGGGCATACATGGCCTCTTCACTGTATTCATAACTCTCGATACCCGCGGCGTAATCAAAAACGGTTGGCTGATCAACCCGGTTTGGATCAAGGGTGTCCAGATCCAGCCCCAGGGCTTCGGCCAGCGGCTCGCCGGAAAGCTCAAACTCGGTATAGGCCAAAAAGGTGCTTGCGGGCTTGCAGGTTTTATCCAGCACCGTCACCTTGGGAGCCGCCTGCACCAGCGTATTGCCGGCCAGCAGCAGTGTGGCCGCGGAAATGGCCATGGCCAATGTAGAGTATCGCATCATGAAAAATTCCTTTGCTCGTCAAGTTATCAGGTTATTTTTGCTAATGATAATGATTCGCATTCTATGTCATTTTGTTACTCAACGAAAGCGCTATCAGCCTCTCGTATTTTGGCTGGCTGCCCTGCCTAGGGTTCGGTCAGCACCCCATCAAGCTCGGCACAGGTCTGGCGAACAGCGTCCAGCGTCCACTGGGCATCTCCCCCGGGATAATAATGATTGTGGTAAATCACATCGTTGGGACTGTGGAAGTTGGTCTTGAGCAGGATTTCTTTCATCAGTGGCTGGCCCCGAATGACATTCAGGCAACGGCTGATTCTGTTTTCAGCCGGACAGGCCCGGGCCGCAAAGGTGCCCCCCATGGAAACACAGCCGGAGCTGAAGCTTTCAAGCACCTCGGTTGCGCTTTCTGCCACCGAATACTCGCGACACTGTCCGGCCTGCGCCACCAGGTTGCACGAAAACACCCCGGCGCCTTTAGCGGGTGCAGCATGCACCGATGGCACCGCCCCCATCGCCAGAACAATCAGCATAAGCTCGGTTCGTTTCATTGAATCACCTCGTTTTAATCGCCAGTCAGCGCATCATAGCACCCCACCCATACCCTGCATTCACACCTGGCTGGCCCATAGGGGGTGACTTTGTGACGCCAACGGCAAAATCAACACAGTGACAGGTTTGCTCATGTTCTGATTGGCGCTTTCACGGCATCATTACCCAAGTCAAGGCGGGTATGCCGCCGCACCCGACACCACAAGGTAGTTTGTCATGCTCATGCAAAAATCCCTTGCTCACAGGTTTGCCCGCCGCACGGGGATCTGGCTGATCGCCTTGCCCTTGGCAGGGGGAAATTGCCCATCGCTGCACGCCGAGCCCGGCAATGCCCTCGCCTGCAACCTCAAGGATTACTCACCCCAGTGCCGCAAGCTGATGATGATGCGACTGGGCAACACCTGGGGAGAGCGATTCGGGGTGATGGAGGGTACCAGCCTGTATTCGTGCAACCTGATACAGACTTCGGAGCAGTGTCGCGAATACCGGATGCTCACCGAGGAAGCTGCCGTCAAAACCGTGCCGTTACGCGACGGTTGCGAATCCATGGGCGGCACCTTTGCCATGACGGCCTGCCCCGAGGCCGGGCGCCTGGCGCGCTGCACCAACAACGTCTACAACGCCCACGATCCGCAGAGTGTCTACTACAGCAATCATTACTATCTCGGCCCGGTTCAGCAGTGGACATCCGAGAACATTGAGCGCGTATGTGCCAACCTCGGCGGCATACTGATCAAGGCCGCACCATCGCCCTAGTCTGCCGATGGCCGCTTGGGCTTTGATCTTCGCCCCCGCGCTTTGGTACGGGTTTGGGCACCGGGTTTAGCCCTGCCACGCGATTCACAGGCAACGCCACGCAAGGCATCGGGCAGTTTTTGCCGGCTTTGCCCGATCAACTCACCGATCGCCACCTGCAGCGGCCCCATAAAGGCCTCATAGCTGCAGTCACGGGTGCTGATACTGTTAAGCGATGCTTCCCAGCGGGCCGTCATGTCCGGTGTCACGGCGACCGCGGGCAGACTGGCAATCAGCGCCCGACCGGCACCCGTGGCGCGAATGCTCTTGCCGTCACGCCGCAAAAACCCGCGTCGAAACAGCAGCTCGATGATGCCGGCACGGGTGGCTTCCGTGCCAAGTCCATCGGTATCGCGCAAAATCTTGCGCAGCGGCGGATCCTCGACGAAACGGGCGATTCCGGTCATGGCGGCCAGAAGCGTTGCATCCGTGAAAGGCAGCGGAGGCTGAGTCTGCTTTTGCAGCAACTCGCCCCGTTCGCACTGCAGTTCCTCACCCACCACCAGCTTCGGCAACTTCGGCTCCTGTGCCTCGGGATCCGCGTGCGAGCGCTCCCGGGTGGCAAACAGCGACTTCCATCCCGGCTCCAGCACCTGCCGTGCTGACGCCTTGAAGAGGCCCCCGCCACAGCGAAACTCCGCTTTGGTGTCGCTGTAGCGATAGGGTGCATGAAACTGACACACATACTGGCGGGCAATCAATTCGTACAACTGCCCTTCGACGGCAGAAAGACGTGAGGCCGGCAGCTGGCGTTCGGTAGGAATAATGGCGTGGTGGGCCTCGACCTTTTTGTCGTCCCACGCCTTGCTGCGCCGCGTCGGGTCGGCGCCGTCACAGGCCGCCTGCAAGCCGTCGCAGTTCGCCCGGATGGCTGCCAGCACCGCGTCACGGCGGGCGTAATGATCCTCGGGCAAATGGCGGCAGTCAGAGCGCGGATAGGTAATGAGCTTGTGCCCTTCGTAAAGCGTTTGACAGGCATCCAGCACCTGCTGGGCACTCCAGCCGAAACGCCGGGCCGCTTCAATTTGCAGCGTCGAAAGGTTAAAGGGCAAGGGCGGCGGCTGGGATTGCGGCGTTTGGCTCACGGCGGTGACCTGGGCCGGCTGCCCTTCAATACGGCGCACTACGTTTTCGGCCAGCGCCCGCGAGAGCACCCGCCCTTCCTCGTCCAGATAGGGCTGGCAGGCATCGCTGGGCGACCAGCGCGCGATCACCGTTTCGCCTTGTCCGGTGCGCAGGTGTGCCAGCACCTCGTAGTAGGGTTTGCTGACAAACTGCTCAATGCTCTCATCGCGCCTGACCACCAACCCCAGCACGGGGGTTTGTACCCGCCCGACCGATAACACCCCCTGGTAGCCCACTTGCTGACCCAGCAGGGTATAGGCGCGCGTGAGGTTGATGCCGTACAGCCAGTCGGCCCGGGCGCGGGCCAGTGCAGAGGTGGAAAGCGCGACAAAATCCCGGTTGGGACGGGGCTGTGCCAGGGCACGCGCCACGGCCGCCGGATTCAGGTCGCTGATAAGGCAGCGCTGGGTGGCGAGGCGTTTGTCACGGGGAACCTGCAAAAAGGCGAGCACCTGATCCACCAGCAACTGGCCTTCCCGGTCAGGGTCGCCCGCATGCACCAGTACCTCGGCCTGTCGCACCAGTTGGCGCAGCACGCCCAACTGCTTGCGGGTGGCGGCTTTCTCTTGCAGTTGCCATTGCTGCGGGATAATCGGCAAATGCGCCAGCTGCCATTGCCGGTAGCGCGGGTCGTAGACCTCGGGCTCGGCCTGTTCCAGCAAATGCCCGATGCACCAGCTGACACAGTCCCCGTTGCCGGCACGGATATAGCCATCCTTGCGTTCGTGCGGGCGGGGCAGCACTTCGGCAATGGCTCGACCAAGACTGGGTTTTTCGGCAATATAGAGCTTCACGGCGGGCAATCAGCAACTGTATATAGATACAGTAGACTAGCAAGATCCATCGCCTCTGTAAACGGCCCGGGGCTACCACGCCCGCCAAGGATCCTGCTGCCTGGCTGCCAATGGCCCGCTTCCATCATCAGGCTTCTCCCTCTGCCCTCAAAAGGATCCGTCATGCCTCGTCACACTCCGCAGGAACTGAGCATTTTCGCCATGGACATGGCCCTTCGCGCCGGCGAGCTGATTGTGCAGGAACGCAAACGCAATCAGCTCGAACACCACTACAAATCCAACGATGAGCTGGTCACCAGTGCCGATCTGAAGGTCGATGAGTTGATTGCCAAACATATTCGCAAGGTGTATCCCGAACACCGGATTTTATCGGAAGAGGCCGATCCCGATCGCACCTACCTGCAAAACCTTGACGATCCCCTGTGGATTATCGACCCCATCGACGGCACCGTGAATTACGCCCACGGTCACCCACAGGTGGCGGTTTCGATTGCCTACGTGGAGCAGGGTGAAGTGCAGCTGGGCGTGGTTCGCAACCCCTTTCTTGAGGAGACCTTTTGTGCGGTGCGAGGGCAACCCGCCACGCTCAACCACAACCCCCTGCAAGTCAGCGGTGAAACCCGCTTGCAAAGGGCGCTGGTTGCCACCGGCTTCCCCTATGCCAAGGACAGGCTGGCACCCATTGTGCGCCGTTTTGCCGCCACCCTGGAGCAGTGCCGCGACATTCGTCGCCTGGGATCTGCGGCGCTGGATATTTGCTGGGTCGCCGCCGGACGGCTGGATGCCTATTACGAAAGCGTCAGCCCCTGGGATTTCGCCGCTGCCCGCCTGATTGCCCGGCAAGCCGGCGCTACCTGTGGCCATTTCAGTGCCGTTCCCGCCGGGGAATCGGTGGAGTTGTGGGGAGAAGACATTCTGATCAGCACCCCGGCCCTGTTTGACCCCCTGCAGCAGTTGCTTGCAGGTGCCTCCCGGGATCAGTGCGGCTGACCGGCAGAGCGAGTTACCACCTCAGCGGGCAAGGGAAGCCGCCTCACCGGCCGCCGGGGCCGGTTGCTCGTACCGACCGGCGCGCATGTCCTCAAGATAACGCGCCAGCTCACCGGACTGGCGCATTTTGGTCAGGCCCGTATTGAAGATCTTCAGGTAGCGTTCGCTGTTGGCCGAGGTTCTGGGAAAGATCAGATGCAGCGACTTGGTGTGCAAGGGCGTGGGGTGATGAGTGAACAGCGCCTGTTCCTCGGCATTGAAAAGACGGCGAATCATGGCGTAACCCACGTCTCTGTCTTGTGGAAACACCTGAATCCGGTGGCGCGACATGACGAGGAAATTGGTTTCATCCCGCCCCACCCGGTGTGACTGAAACACTCCCTGCTTCTCTGCGGCCTCGAACGCCTCACCGTAGTAATACCCAAGGGTCGCACCCACGTTCAACCCCTTCAGATCGGCAATGGTTTTCCAGTCGAAATCATAGCTTTTGAGATGAAAGAACACCTGCTGCCCTTCCACAATCGGCAGGCTGCAGTAAAACTCCTCCTCCCGTTCGGCTGAACAGTAATAAGGCATGGTGCCATCAAGCAGACCATCTTTGACCATCTGGTAGCCGCGCGCCCAGGGGTAGTAGCCAAACGCCGTCTCTATGCCGGCCCTGGCAAAAATGGTCTCTATCACATGGCCAATGGCGCCCTGGTGCGGGTAATCCTCGGACACATAAGGCACCCATTCGCCGGTGGCAACGCGAAAGGTCTCGGCCACAGGCATCTGGCTCCAGAGGCTGGTAAAAAACGCAAGAACGTAGGTAAACGGGCGAAAGGTGAGCAACGAATTCATGGCGTCCCTGGTGCATGGCGATCCGGCGGGAACAACATCCTAGCAAATACGTAGGGCATTAACCAAGCGGCTAATGCCTTTGCTGCTGCCGAACAGACTAGCTCGAAAACGGCCTGCGAGCCACAGGCCGACGGTAGCGTGTGAAACCGCTTGTCAAAAAAAGGTGCCATCGATCGGCGACGAAGCCGACGCATACAGCTTGCGCGGCATGCGGCCCGCCAGCCAGGCCTCACGCCCCGATTCCACTGCCAGCTTCATGGCACGGGCCATACGCACCGGGTCTTGCGCGGCGGCAATGGCCGTGTTCATCAACACACCATCACAGCCCATCTCCATGGCAATGGTGGCGTCGGAGGCGGTTCCTACCCCGGCATCCACCAGAATCGGCACCTTGGCATTTTCCAGGATCAGGCGGATATTGTAGGGGTTGCGGATTCCCAGCCCGGAGCCAATGGGGGCCCCCAGGGGCATGACGGCGATACAGCCCATTTCTTCCAGCCGTTTGGCAATCAGCGGGTCATCGGTGGTGTACACCATGACCTTGAAACCATCGTCGATCAGCGCCTGGGCGGCCACCAGGGTTTCCGTGATGTCGGGGTAAAGGGTCTTCTGATCACCCAGCACTTCCAGCTTTACCAGGGCATGACCATCCAGCAACTCGCGAGCCAGCTTGCAGGTTCGTATGGCATCCTTGGCGGTGTAGCAACCGGCGGTGTTGGGCAAGATGGTGTAACGCTCCGGCGGCAGCACATCCAGCAGATTCGGCTCGTTGGGATGCTGGCCGATATTGGTTCGGCGCACGGCCACGGTCACAATCTCGGCACCGCTGGCCTCTATGGCGCGGCGGGTTTCGTCCAGATCCTTGTATTTTCCCGTGCCCACCAAAAGGCGTGAGCGGTAGGTTTTGCCATCAATCACCAAGGGTGTGTCGCTTCGCATGGTCGTCATAACACCTCTATTGTTCTGTCAATTACTGCCGTTGTGAATGTGCAAATTGCCTCAGCCGCCACCGATAGCGTGCACGATTTCGACCCGGTCGCCCTGTTGCAGCAAGGTCTGGCGATATTCGCTACGCGGTACTATGTCCAGATTTACCTCTACGGCCAGACGGCGCCCTTCCAGCCCCAGCAGCACAATAAGCTCCTGTACCGACAGCGGCTGCGGCAGCTGTTTGTGCTCACCGTTTACGCTAATGTCCATTTCTGACTCTCTATGCCTCTAGGGTCTCTACTATTTCTCGACCCAGTCAATTCATCGATAATCGATCACCCTGGCTGATCTTTGCGGACAAGCCTTAATCGTCCTGCGCGGCCGGCCCGATACAAGCCTGGGTCCAGAAGCGGCGTGAGCGATCACACAGCGAACCCAAGTCCAGCAAGGTGAGATGATTCCCCCACACACAGCCGGTGTCCAGACCTATATAACGCTCATGCTGCAGTTTACCCATGAGTGCGGCCCAGTGGCCAAACAAAATACGGGTGGATTCGGTTCGCGGGTACTCAAACCAGGCCTTAAACCCCGGCGGCGCATTTTCGGGTTCGAATTTGTTGCCAAAATCCAGGGTGCCGTCGGCACCAACAAAACGCATCCGGGTCAGATAATTGGTGATCACCCGCAAGCGCGTGAGCCCTGACAGGCTATCGCTCCAGCAGGCTGGCTCGTTGCCGTACATGGCGGTCAAAAAGGCGTTGGCCTGCGGCCCCTGAAGCACAGCCTCGACCTCGCGGGCATAACCCGCCGCCTGAGCCAGAGTCCAGATATGGGGCAACCCGGCATGGGTCATGACCAGCCCCAGAGCTGGGTCTTCGATCAATAAAGGTTGCTGTGCCAGCCAGTGGGTTAACTCGTTGCCATCCGGGGCTTGCAGGATATCCTGAAAGCTGTCTTTGCGTTTGCATTTCTGGGCGCCGCGGGCCACTGCCAGCAGGTGCAGGTCATGGTTGCCCAGCACCACGCGGGCCGCCTGATCCAGCCCACGCACAAACCGCAGGGTTTGCAGCGATTTCGGCCCCCGGTTGACCAGATCCCCCACCACCCAGAGCTGATCACAGGCAGGATCAAAGCGCACCTGATCGAGCAGTCGGCGCAATTCGTCGTAGCAACCCTGCAGGTCACCCACGGCATACTGGGTCACTCAACCCCCTCTGGCTCGTTCTGCAGATTATCCGCCTCTGGTGCATGGTCGGCCAGCCAGTCGGCCAGTGCCACAAATTCGGCCAGTGTCAGGGTTTCAGGCCGGCGCACCGGATCTATCCCGAGTTCCTGCATCACCGAGGCCTCAAGCAGCGACCCCAAGGCATTACGCAAGGTTTTGCGGCGCTGGGTAAAAGCGGTTCGCACCACCCGCTGCAGCCAGCGCACATCCTTGGCCGGCGTTGGCAAGTGAGCGTGAGGCACCAGGCGGACAATGGCCGATTCCACCTTGGGCTGGGGCCGAAAGGCGTGGGGCGGCACCAGAAACAGGGGCTGCACCCGGCAATAATACTGCGCCATGATGCCCAGGCGACCGTAGTGACTGTCACCCGGCTGGGCGCCCAGCCGTTCCACCACTTCTTTTTGCAGCATGAAGTGCATGTCTTTGATGTTGCGTGTGTGTTGCAGCAAATGAAAGATCAGCGGGGTTGAAATGTTGTAGGGCAGATTGCCTACCAGGCGCAGTGGTCGTTCGGCACTGGCCAGGCGGTTAAAGTCGAACTTCAGCGCATCGCCCTCATGCACAACAAAATCGGGATAATTAAAGAACTTCACCTTGAGGCCGGGAATCAGATCCCGATCCAGTTCAACCACCTGCAGCTTGCCATCGCCTTCTTCGAGCAACACCTGGGTGAGTGCCCCAAGGCCAGGGCCGATTTCGACCAGGTTATCTCCCGCCCGCGGGCCGATTCCGCGCACTATCTTGTCGATAACGCCATGATCCTGCAAAAAATTCTGGCCAAAGCGCTTGCGCGCCTGATGCCCTTGCAACCCTGTGTGCTTTGCCATTTAACCTTTCTCGCTCATCGGGAATCTGGAACTGCCCTTGCCATCACCCGCGCGGCCCGCATCACCGGCCGCCTGCATCTGCCGGGCATAGGCCAAGGCAACCTTGAGACTGCCGCAGTCCGCCCGCCCCGTGCCGGCCAGATCCAGGGCGGTGCCATGATCCACCGAGGTGCGAATGACAGGCAGGCCCAGAGTAACATTGACCGCCGCGCCGAATCCCTTGTATTTCAGCACCGGCAGCCCCTGGTCATGGTACATGGCCAAAACCGCATCGGCATCGTGCAGCAGTTTTGGCGTGAACAGCGTATCGGCCGGCAAGGGGCCGGTCAGTTGCATGCCCTGGGTACGAAAGGTTTCCAGCACCGGTGTGATCACGTCGATTTCCTCGCGCCCCAGGTGGCCACCCTCACCCGCATGGGGGTTGAGTCCCGCCACCAGAATCCGGGGCCGGGCAATGCCAAACCGGCTGACCAGATCCCCGTGCAGTATCGATATCACCTGGCGCAGCAAGGCAGGCGTAATGGCATCGGCCACCTGACGCAGCGGCAAATGAGTGGTGGCCAGCGCCACCCGCAGGCCCTCGGTTGCCAGCATCATTACTACCTGCGGCACGCCGCAGTAATCCTGAAAGTATTCGGTGTGGCCGGTAAAGGCAATACCGGCATCGTTGATAATGCCTTTGTGCACCGGCGCAGTCACAATGCCACAGAAGTCGCCCGCCAGGGCCCCCGCCACGGCCAGACGCAGGGTTTCCAGCACATAGGGCGCGTTGGCAACCTGCAAGCGGCCCGCGGTTACTGGCTCGGCCAGTGGCGTCGCCTTGACCCACAACTCACCTGCCTGGCAGGGCGGGCCGGCCTCTCCCTGCCAAAGTCTGATCGTCAGGGGCAACCCCAGAAGTGATGCACGCTGGCGTAACAATTCGGGATCCGCAATGGCCACGACCCCATCGAGTAATCCGGCATGGGCCAGTTGCACGCACAGATCCGGGCCGATACCCGCCGGCTCGCCGCAGGTCAGGGCCAGAGGCGCCATCCTATTCACTGACTGAGCCCGCGTCGGCAGATGCCGTCCCGTCCTTGATTTCCACAAAGGCCTCGCCACGGATTTCCCGCAGCCAGTTCACCAGTTCCTCTTCGTACTTGCGCCGGTGAATGATCTGGCGCGCCTGATTTTCCTGCAATGCAGCCCCCATATCGTGGGTGCGTCGCTCCAGCACCTCGATGAGGTGCCAGCCATACTCTGTCTGCACCGGCTGGCTGAGTTTGCCCAGGGGCAAGCGTTTCATCACCTCATCAAACGAAGGTACTGTGTCACCGGGGCCGAGCCACCCCATTTCACCGCCACTGATGGCCGATACCGGGTCATCGGAGTTCGCCCGCGCCAGTGCGCCAAAATCTTCGCCCTGGACAATCCGGTCGTGGAGCTTGAACACCATCTCCCGCGCTTCTTCTTCGGAGCGGATTTCACTGGGCTTGATCAGAATATGCCGGGCCCGGGCCTGCTCCACCAGATGCGAGCCGCCCCCGCGTTTGTCGAGCACCGCCACGATGTGATAACCGCTGCCGGTACGCACCGCCGGTGAAGCCTGATTGAGTGCCAGCGAGGGAATCACATCGGCGGCAATCGAAGGCAATTCGTTTTCCTTGCGCCATCCCAGCACCCCGCCCTGCAGGGCGTTACGGCCATCGGAAAACTCCACTGCAACCTGTTTGAAGTCTACGCCTTCCTTGAGTTTGGCCAGAATAGTGTCAAGTTTTGCCTTGGCGGTCGCCTCGTCAGCGGGCGTCGGCCGATCGGGCAGTGCGACCATGATATGCCCCAGATAGTATTCGGCAGCGGTGCGCTCGCGTCCCTCTTGAGACGCCAGAAAAACGCCAATTTCCTGATCTGTCACCCGCACCCGGCGGTCCACCTTGCGCTGCTGCAGGCGGCTGATGATCATTTCCCGGCGAATCTGTTCGCGTGCTTCCGGGTAGGACAAGCCCTCGGCCTTAAGCGCGGCCTGAAACTCGGGCAACGACAGGCCGTTGCGCTCGGCAATATTGGCCATGGTTTCGTTGAGCTGGTTATCACTGACGCGCAACCCCTGGGTTTCCGCCATCTGCAGCTGGATGTTCTCCAGAATCAGCTGATCCAGTACCCGCTTTTTGAATACTTCCCGCGGCGGCAAGGCGGTGCCCTGGCTGGCCAGGCGAGTTCCCACCGTGGTCATGCGCCGGTTGAGTTCGGATTCCATCACGATATCGTCATCTACCAGTGCAATAACCTTGTCCAGGGGCTGCACCTTCGCCGCCACACCGGGTGTCTGCAACAACAGCCAGCTCCCCAGCAACGCCGGCGCCGGAAGAACGCTGGCGAGGGCCAGCAGCAGGCCGCCCACGCATTGGCTGGTACGATTCTTACCCTTCATAGAAACATCCTAAACCGGAAATAGTGTTGGCAGGCACTTCTACTTCACGCCCCGCCATTGATTGTTGTGAGACTCATAGCCCGGGATTTCCTGATCGATTTCCCGCACATTGGCTCCGGTGCCGCCCAGCCCCTTGAGTTCGAAGCGGAACATGATGCCATGACTGAGCCGGGTGTCATCCTGCAGCTTACTGTGCGACATCAGCTGGGCCCGCCAGCAGCAGCCCTTGTACTCCAGCCCCGCCAGGGTCCCTATGGTGCGCTGGTCGATAAGATCATACAGCCAACGCCCAAACACCGAGATCTGATCCGAAACCGGCATGATGGCCGATACGTCGGACTGCTCGATCCGGTCTGCCACCACCAGGTCATCCTTGAATCTGTGGCCGGCGTTGAGCACCCAGGCATAGTCGGGCGAATGCACGGCCAGGCGGCTGCTGCCCTCGGCCGTTTCGGATGAACGGGCATCCCACAACCCTGTGACATAGGCATCAATCCAGTCCAGCGGCCGCAACTGCAACTCGCCCGCCAGCTTGGAATCACTGCGGGTGTTGGCACCCACCCCGTTGAGGCCCACTTCCCGGTCTTCGAAGTAGTAGACCTGCCCCACGCTGATCACGGCCCGGTCAATGCCGCGACTGTCTTCGGTGAAGCGGGTGGTCATGGCAACGGTCAGACGGTTGTTGTCACCCACCCGGTCGCCACCGTTAAAGCGGTCGTCACTGAACAGCTGGGAAAAACTGAAGGACTTGAGCGAGGTATCAAATACCGGTACATCATCCTGATTGGGCGCATCGGAGTATACATAAAACAGCCGTGGCTCCAGGGTCTGGTTGTAGGCCAGGTCATTCATGCTGAACAATCGGTCGAAATACAGCCCCGAGTCGAGCGTATAAAAAGGGACGGTACGGCTGCGGTGATCCTCACCCAGATCGTAGTCTTCGAGCAGGTAATCGGTATGATCGACACTGAACGCCGGAATCACGAAGCTGTATTCGTTCTCAAGTGGCAGCGATACCTTGGGGGTGTGACGCAAACGGCTGCCAGTGGCCCGACTCAGTCCGGTCAGGTTGTGATTGTCGCGTTCAAAATACACGTACTGGGAATCCCACCGCCACGACAGGGTATCGCCCGCCCAGACGCCACCCAGGTTGAGTTCAGGCAGGCGCTGATAGGGTTTGTCGGCGTCCAGAATGGTACTGTCGATGGTTTGGTAACCGTGCAGGATACTGCTGAACTGCCAGGTTTCGCCGACAAAATCGGTGCGCAATTCCCGATCCAGGTGCGTGGTCTGATCAATCGACAACGAGTGATTCAGATCCTTCAGGTACTGGTTGTCCGAAATCTGATTGTAGTTGACGGTGGTCGTCCACTGGCGGTTCCAGCGCGACTGGTTGTCCAGATCCAGCGCCCAGCGCTCGCCCGATTTACCGGGATGCTTGCGCGCAAACTCGTCATCCTCGGCAATGTAACCAATGGCGGTATCGGTTTGGCCGTACCAGCCCAGATACCGGCCTTCCAGCTCATTGTGCAGCCCGCGGCCATGGATGTACTGGGGCGTGAGCGTAGCGTCGTAGTTGGGTGCCAGGTTGAAATAGTACGGGGTGGTCAGGTACATGCCCCGCCCGGTGTTGGAGGTGCCCACCATGGGGTAAAGAAAACCGCTTTTGCGCCGGTCGTCAATCGGAAACGAAAACCAGGGCAGGTACAGCACAGGCACATCCTGCACGCGGAAAGTGACGTTGCGTGCCCGCCCGGTTCCCTCGTTCTGATCCAGTTTCACCCGCTTGGCGCGGATCGACCAGGATTTGTCATCCGGATCACAGGTGGTGAACACGCCCTTTTCAATGATCAGAAACTCGGGCTCGGGACGACGCACATGGCGCGCCGAGCCGCGGATTTCCGAGTCATGCAAGAGAAAACTCGCCTCATCCAGCTCAAACTTGCCGGTGCCTTGCTGAAAGCGGGCTTCCTCGCCGGTCATGATAAAGTCGGGGCCGCGAAACTGCACCCGCCCCTGCAGATCACTTACCCCCGATGCCAGATCCAGGCTGGCCCGATCCACCTCAAGGGAGTAAGCGCCTTGCTGCAGAAACACATTGCCTTGCGCTTCGATTGCCCGGCCTTCCTCCCACTGGGCTTCATCCGCCTGCAGGTAAATCGGCAGCGACGACTGCGGGATGCGGGTATCAAATGACGGCAAGGGCGGCTGAACATAAGCCCCGGAGCAATAGGGCGGTATCCCGGCGCGCTGGGCATCGGTCAGTTGTGACAGGGGGCGCCAGTCTATCTCGGCGGCGCTGGCTCGCGCCGTATCGGGAGATGGCGGCACAGATTCCTCAGCCCGGACCAGCGACGACAGACTCACTGCGCAGATCGCCGCCAGTCCCAGGCAGCGCCAGCGCACGCCGCCAGAGGTTACTGTGACGCGGATTCGCGGGCCTGCCTGCGAGTCTTGCACTCGCCAATACCTGGTCATTCAGTCGTTGTCTCCATAACCACCCTGATGCAATACCCGCGTGACACATAAAACCCCGGGCAAGGTGCAGAATGATAAACGCTCCTGCACCCACACTCCACCGCTTTTACCCTGAATTCATGCTTTTACCCATCAGGGAAAGACGTTATCCTGTGCGCCAATTGCAACAACCAAATTTTGCTTTATTGGGCGAGGCTGTGATGGATTTTCGTTTGGCACGTTTGACTCACTGGGCAGAACAAACGCTCGGCGGGCCGGTTTCTGTCATCCCGGTTTCCGGCGATGCCAGTTTTCGCCGCTATTTTCGCGTCTCCCGCGACGGCCACCCCGCTCTGATTGCCATGGACGCCCCTCCCGACAAGGAAGACTGCCGGCCGTTTATCGCCATTGCCACACACTGGGCCCGCGCCGGCATTGCCGTACCGGCCTTGATCGCGCAAGACCTGGAACAAGGATTTCTGCTCCTGGAAGACTTTGGCGACACCCTCTATCTGGGCTATCTCGCCAAGGCCGATGAGGCAGCCACACGTGCCTGCTATAGCGCTGCCATAGCCAGCTTGCACCAGATTCAGGCCTGCAACGAGCCACCTGATTTCAGCCTGCCGCCTTACGATGAAGCCATGCTGTGGCGCGAGATGGAGCTGTTTCGCCACTGGTTAACGGCGCAGTCACTGGGCCTGTCACTCTCGGATGCCGAAGGGCA
>JBFHRO010000068.1:0-14889 GCA_041591635.1 Oleiphilaceae bacterium
CACCCTCGAGCGGGACGATGAACCCCGCCAGAGAGACTCTGGTGTTATGCAGTTCGGCGACAATGGCGGTGGCCGTGGCACTGTCCACCTGCGGTGCCTGCCCGTGTTCGGCTACCCCGGTCAAGGCTTTTTGCAGTGTCGATTCGGGAATCAGGTCTTGCCATTCGAGTTTCTTGTAGGATGGGCTGTTGTCAGCCAGTGCGGGTGCACATGCCAGTAGCAAACCGGCAAGCAGGGACAGATTTCGACCCAGCCGATAAAGCCACAAACCCATTGGCATGGCGATGTGGGCAAACGGATGTGCGCACGACCGGACAGGCAAGCAAGAAATCATTGATTGAACGAATACCCGGAAACTGGAGTGAACGCGTAGGTCACGCATCTTGGCTGGTTTTTCCTGCATTGGTTGGTAACGGGAACTTATTCTAATATTGCGCGGGTTAAATAAACAGAATTCGTTGCTATTATATGCCGCGTTTTTTCACCAGGGGGAGGACAAAGGACGGGTATGAAACTGACACATTGGGATTGGCGTGATACTAGCCTCTGTGCGCAGAAGCAAATGAGGGTGGCGATAGGTTTGGCGTTGGCAGGTGCGATTTTTTCGGTGCATGCCGAATTTGAACAGCATGCCGTGCATACCCATGGGTCAGCCAGTCTTGACCTGGTGGTGGCCGATGAAGGGGTTGAACTGGTTCTCGTCGCGCCGGCTGAAAGTTTGCTCGGCTTTGAGCATCGACCGACGACCGCCGCACAGAGGCAGCGGGTGGATGAGGTCCATCAACTGTTGCGTCGCCCGCTGTCGTTGTTCGACCTGGGTAGCAAGGGTGCTTGTCAGCAGCAGGCCGTCAAGGTGACCAGCCCCCTGTTTGCGGACGCGTCCGCACCGGTTTCCGGGAAGCCGTCTCACGACAAGCACGGCCACGACAAGCACGGCCATGACAAGCACGAGCATGCCGCGCATGATGAGCCGCCGGAGCATGAGGAGGCGTCAGAACACGCGGATATTCAGGTGCAATGGCTCTTTATCTGCGCGAAAGGCGAGGCCATTGGGGAACTGGAAGGGCGTTTGTGGGCACATTTTCCCCAGCTTGATCGTATCTCGGTGCAGTGGGTTACCCCTGACGGGCAAGGCGCCGGGCACTTGACTCGCCAGCAACCAAGGCTGTCGTTTGGCCATTAGCATTTGGCAGTGGAAGGTGGCGCAGCGGTGACAGTGCGTCGATGGAGGCGGGTACCCCATGGTAGAAATAGATAACCTCAAGTTTCGCTGGCAACTGAATCAGGACTGGGTCATAGATATTCCGGCACTGACCATCGCCACCGGTGAAACCTTTTATTTGCAGGGCAGTAGCGGCAGTGGCAAATCGACGTTGCTCAATCTGGTTGGCGGAATTCTGCAGCCAGACTCGGGCGACATCCGTGTTTTGGGCGAGTCATTGTCTGCCATGACGCATGCCCGGCGGGATCAGTTTCGGGCCGATCATGTGGGGTTTCTGTTTCAGATGTTCAATTTGGTGCCTTACCTGTCGTTATTGGAAAACGTGATCTTACCCTGCCGGTTCAGCGTCCGGCGCCGGCAAAACGTCCTGGCCACAGGCAGGAGTCTGGAGCAGGAAGCGCTGCGCTTGCTGGAGTGCCTGGGCGTTGGTGAGTCCGTGGCCGTTTGTCGCAAGGTCACGGAACTCAGTGTGGGGCAGCAACAGCGGGTGGCCGCGGCCAGAGCCCTCATTGGTGCCCCTGAGCTGATCATTGCGGATGAGCCGACCTCAGCACTCGACAGCGATGCGCGGGAAAATTTTGTTCAATTGCTGTTCAATGAGGTTCGGGCCTCATCTGCCACTTTGCTGTTCGTCAGTCACGACCCCGCACTGGCGGGATTGTTTGATCGCACGGTTGGCCTGAGGGCGTTGAACCGTGCACCGGCAATTGGTGCCTGAATATACCGAAGCGCCGCGGTGACACCTATATCACTGCCATGAATCTTGTCATAGCATCCGGGGTTTTATGTTTCTTCCACAATTGTCTTGGAAAAGCCTCTGTCATCGTAAAGTGACGGTCCTGCTTACGCTGGTTTCCATTGCCATGAGCGTCACGCTCCTGTTACTGGTCGAGCAGATTCGCAAAGATGCCAGAAGCAGTTTTTCTGCCGCGATTTCCGGCACGGATTTGATCGTGGGCGGGCGCACCGGCAGCGTGCCGTTGCTGTTGTTCTCCGTTTTTCATCTGGGCAATCCGAGCAACAATATTGGCTGGACGACCTATGAGCGCATCCGGGCGCTACCTGGGGTGAAATGGGGAATACCGGTTTCGCTGGGAGATTCGCACAAGGGCTACCGGGTCATAGGGACTACGACTGACTACTTTAGGTATTTTCAGTACGGCAAGAAGCAATCGCTGGCGTTCAAAGAAGGCGCGGCCTTTGCCGGCGTGTTTGAGCTGGTGCTGGGGGCAGAGGTCGCCGCAAAGCTGGGATACCGCCTCGGTGACAGCATAGTGCTGTCTCACGGTGCCGGAGCCGTCAGTTTTGCCGAGCACAGTGACATGCCATTTCGCGTGGTGGGCATTCTGGAACCCACAGCCACGCCCGTCGACCGATCAGTTTTGGTGAGCCTGCAGGGCATTGAGGCCATCCATCTCGGCTGGCAAAGCGGGGCGGCCAAACCCGCAGATGTGACGGCCGATGATTTGACGATGGCCTCGCCGCGCTTGCAGCCCACGGCAATAACGGCCTTTTATCTGGGGCTCGACACCCGGCTGGCAACCTTCAGGTTGCAGCGCCAGATCAATGACTACCGTGGCGAGCCGCTGCAGGCGGTGCTTCCCGGTGTGGCACTGCAGGAACTGTGGCAGCTGGTAGGTCTGGCCGAGTCGGCTTTGTTGCTGGTAACCCTATGCGTGGCTTTTACCGGCCTGCTGGGCCTTTTGACCGTGCTGTGGTCGGGGCTCAACGAGCGACGGCGCGAAATGGCGATTTTGCGTTCGGTAGGCGCCCGACCCTTACATGTTTTTGTGTTACTGATCATGGAGTCGGCTTTTATCACGCTGATAAGCCTGCTGGTGGGCGTGGCCTTGTTCTATTTCATTCTGTGGCTACTGGCACCGGTATTGGCGCGTGATTTCGGGTTCTATCTTACCCTTGGCGGGCTCTATGAAAGCCAATGGTACATGCTGCTGGCGTTTTCCGCAGTGGGGCTCATGGTGGGGATGATTCCGGCCTGGCGTGCCTACCGCAACTCGCTTGCCGATGGATTGACGGTGCGCCTCTAGGGCAGGGTCAGGCGGGATTGATCGAAACCGCCTGACGCCAGTGCGCGTCGGGCGGCTGCCTGTGTGGCTGTCGTGATGCCGGCTATTCAATGGGCTGATCGCAGTGGGCTTTCTGCCGTAGCAGGGCCGGAGGTTCGAAGCGTGAACCGAATTTCTGTGCCAGCGCGGTTGCACGATCGGCAAACTTGCGCACGCCGTACTGGTTGACGAACTGTACCGCTCCGCCCGTCCAGGCGGCAAAACCAATCCCCAGAATGCTGCCGACGTTGGCATCTCTGACCGATGTCAGTACCCCTTCTTCGAGGCATCGGAGCGTTTCTATCGACTGGATAAACAGCAGTCGATCCTGCAGTTCCTGCAAGTCCGTGTGCCTGACCTGCTCTGCTTGCACAAAATGCGTGTACAAGCCCGACCAGAGGCTTTTCCTGGCGCCGGCCGGGTAGTCATAGAAGCCTGCGCCTGCCGCCCGGCCTTGGCGACCAAATTCGGCCACCATCTGATCGATTACCTTTTCTGCCGGATGCGCCATCCATTGGCCGCCTGCGGCCTCAAGATCCTTGCGGCTCTGATCCCGGATATGGGTAATCAGTGTCAGGCTGACTTCATCACACAGTGCCAGCGGCCCCACCGGCATGCCCGCCAGTTGGGCCGCATTCTCGATCGAAGCGGGACTGTAGCCTTCGCCCAGCATGGCAATACCCTCATTGACAAAGGTGCCAAAGACCCGCGACGTAAAAAAGCCGCGGCTGTCGTTAACCACGATCGGAGTCTTGTTGATTTGCAATACAAAATCAAAGGCTTTGGCCAGGGTTTCGGGGCTGGTCTGGCGACCTTTGATAATCTCGACCAGTGGCATTTTGTCAACGGGCGAAAAGAAATGCAGGCCGATAAAGTTCTCGGCATTACGGCTGGCTTCGGCCAGCGCCGTGATGGGAATGGTCGAGGTATTTGAGGCAAAAATACCGCCAGCCGACAGTTGGGGTTCGGCCTCCTGCGTTACTTGGGCTTTGAGTTTGCTGTCCTCAAAAACGGCTTCAATGATCAGATCGCAACCTTGCAGGTCGAGCGCGCTGGCAGTCGTCTTGATTCGAGCCAAAATGGCGTCTTTGTCCGTGGCGGTTTTACGTTGCTTGCTGACCTGTCGCGCAAGCAGTTTTTCCGAATAGGCTTTGCCTTTTTCCGCCTGTTCGAGCGATATATCTTTTAATACCACCTCCAGGCCACGACTGGCGCAGGCGTAGGCAATGCCGGCGCCCATCATGCCTGCCCCCAGCACCCCGACCCTGCGCATCCTTTGTGGTGCGACGCCATCCGGTCGGCTGGCGCCCTGTTTGATGTCGTTGAGCTGAAACCAAAAGGTTCCGATCATATTCTTGGCCACCTGACCCACGACCAGTTGGGTAAAGTAGCGGGATTCGATGGTGCAGGCGGTATCGAAGTCGACCTGTGCACCTTCCACCATGGCACACAAAATGGCTTCGGGAGCGGGGTAGCAGCCCCTGGTTTTCTCTTTTAGCAGCGCCGGGGCAATGGCAAGCATTTGCGCCACCTTGGGCGAGTCGGGCGCACCGCCGGGGAGTTTATAGTGCTTGTCATCCCAGGCTTGCTGCATTTTGGGGTGACTCAGAATCCAGGCCTTTGCGCTATCGAGCAGTTGTTCCCGGGTAGCAACCCGTTCATCGACCAGGCCGGCTTCCTGTGCGGCCTTTGGAGAATACCTGCGCCCTTCGGTGAGACAGGTGAACGCCTTCTCGATGCCCAGCATGCGCACCAGTCGCGCCACGCCCCCACCTCCGGGCAAGAGCCCGAGCGACACTTCCGGCAGGCCGAGCTGAATGCTGGCGTCATCGATAACGATGCGATGGTGTGTGGCGAGGCAGATCTCAAATCCGCCGCCCAAGGCTGAACCATTAATGGCCGCCACCACAGGAATGTCGAGGGTTTCGAGTTGGCGCATATGGCGCTTAAGGTCTTGCACCAGTGTGAAAAATGCCTCTGCCTGATCGGGATTTACCGCAATCAGTTCGTTCAGATCGCCGCCGGCAAAGAAGGTTTTTTTGCCGGAAGTGATAATGATGCCTTTGAGTCGAGGGGCATCCTGCAATACCTTTGCAACCGTATCGCCAAGGGCCTGACGGAAACTGGCATTCATGGTGTTGGCGCTCTGGCCGGGCATGTCGATGGTCAGCGTCAGTAGTTGGCTGTCGTCAATCGAATACTGTATGGCGGTCATTCTGTGCTCCCGTTGCGGCACCCTGTTGGCACCCTTGGTAGGTTGTGGTGGCGGCTTGAATCCGTCAGGGCAGTGGTTACAGGCGTTCAATAATGGTGGCAATGCCCATCCCGCCGCCGACACACAAGGTTGCCATGCCATAGCGCCGTTTTTGACGCTCAAGTTCATCCAGCAGCGTGCCCAGAATCATGGCACCGGTGGCCCCCAACGGGTGCCCCATGGCAATGGCGCCGCCATTGACGTTGATTTTTTCGTCGGGCACCCCCAACTCTTTTTGAAATTTCATGACCACGGAAGCAAAGGCTTCATTCACTTCAAACAGGTCGATCGCGTCAACGCCAAGGCCGGCTTTGGCCAAGGCTTTGCGTGCGGCGGGGGCCGGACCGGTGAGCATGATGGTCGGATCGGTGCTGGTTACCGCCGTGGCGACGATTCGGGCTCGGGGTGTCAGGTTAAAGGTCTTGGCACTGCGCTCATTGCCCACAAGCACAAGGGCGGCACCGTCAACAATGCCTGAGGAGTTGCCGGGCGTGTGAATATGGGTTATGCGCTCGATGGCATGGTATTTTTTGCGCGCAATGCCATCAAATCCCATTTCACCCATCGCCTGGAATGAAGGCTTCAGTGCTGCCAGGGCCTCCAGTGTGGTGTCAGGGCGGATGAATTCGTCCTCTGTGAGCACCGGGATACCGTTTTGGTCGCGAACAGGAATGATGGATCCTGAAAAATAGCCCTGGCTTTTGGCATGGTGAGCCTTTCGTTGTGAATTCAGCGCAAAGGTATCAACGTCCGTGCGACTAAAACCTTCAATGGTTGCAATCAGATCGGCTCCAATGCCTTGGGGCATAAAGCCGGTTTTGAGATTGGTCGCCGGGTCGAGTGCCCAGGCACCGCCATCGGCCCCCATAGGGATGCGCGACATGGATTCGACACCGCCGGCAACCACAAGATCTTCCCAGCCAGAGCGCACTTTCATGGCAGCCAGATTGACGGCTTCAAGCCCTGAGGCACAAAAACGGTTCAGGGTGACACCGGCAACGGATTCGTGCCAGCCCGCCGTGAGGGTTGCCGTTTTGGCAATATTGGCCCCCTGATCGCCAACGGCCGTAACACAGCCCAGTACTACATCATCCACGCAGGAGGTATCCAGCGACTGTCTGCGTTCGAGTGCCTGCAGCAGGCCCGTCACCAGATCGATGGGTTTGATTGCGTATAACGCCCCGTCTTTCTTGCCTTTACCGCGCGGGGTGCGAATTGCATCGAAAATATAGGCCTGTGGCGTCATAACGAAATGCTCTTGAGTGGTAGTGAAAAGTCACGATAGCCTGGCAGCCCAAGCACTGTGGTGCAGCCGTCGAGCGCTCGTCAGAAGCGAACGTGCAAGGGGGCAGGTGTTGCCTTGGTGTCAAAAGGTAGTTGATTGCAGCACAGGACAAAATGGCTCGCCAAACCAAATCCATTGACGAAATCGCACAACAGGGGCGCGATAACCAAGTCCGGAACATAAAACCGCAAGAGCAGAGAGCAGAGAGCAGAGAGCAGAGAGCAGAGGGTGCGAACGCAGGTGAAAGGTGCAAAAACAAAAAAAACGACGACATAAACTTCATGTCATCGTAACACTGGAATGAGTCATACTGACCGCTGTAACCAAGAAGAGTGCGCCCGTTGTTGAAGGCCTGAATTTCAAGTCCGGGCGCGTTTTCCTTCAATGATTGTACTTTAGCGGTGCGGCAGGCGTAGTTGGATCGTCCAAAGGGCGTAGGCGATGGGCGGCCGGCTTCACCTGTGACATGCGTCACATAATCATTTGATGATTTCCATGTCGCGCGCCTTGGCAAGGGCTTCGGTGCGACTCTTTGCTCCGATTTTGCCGTAAAGGTTGCGAATATGGGCCTTCACTGTCGCTGGTGAGAGATGCAGTTTCTGGGCAATCTCTTTATTGGCCAGTCCCTGATTGATCAGTTCGAGTACTTCCAGCTCGCGCTGGCTAATAGGTTCAAGCAATTCCGGTGCAGATATCTTGGCGGGAACAACCAGTGACCTTTTGGCCGTCGCGTCGGTCGGGTTTGCCTCCTTGCCAATGCTGATGCCAAGCAGTTCTTCGAGTCGCTGCTTGAAAGACTCACTGATTTCACCGATATCCGCCAGTTTCAGGCACTGGGTTACCGGTGCGAGCTCTTCCATAAACAGGCCATAGAGCTTGTCGTTGTCGGCCAGTTCCAGCGCCTCAGTGATGGTCTCGCAAGCGGCCTCCGGGGTCTGATTCAGCAGGCTGACAATCGAGGCCACACAAAGCGCTTCGGTAAGATTGCGGGTTTGCCTGCCACTGCGACAGCTCGCAATGATCTCGTTAATGCGGGCGGTTGCGGTAGCAAGCTCCCCTTCGGCCAGCAGTACGCGAACGGCGGTAATGCGGTTCTGGATGCGATGAATAGGGCTGGTGGCATTATCATGTTTGTCTATTTGTCGACGCCAGTGCTTCGCCTTTTCCAGGTCGTTATTGAAGAGGTAGCAGCGTGCGCGTAAAGCGCCCAGCGGTGGCGGATCGAACATAATGGCATCCTGCTTGTGCTCGAACACGTTAATGGCATCATCGAGATAATCGATGGCCTCGCGATAATTCTTGCGGGCAAATGCCAGGTGCGCCCTGACGTACTGAATCATGATGTGTTGCCCGGCTTCCGTACCTCGTTCCAGATGTTTGAGCAGGGGATTGATATAAGACTGACTGGCGGTCAGTTCGAAGCGTTCGCGAAATAGCTCCGCCAGTGCCGTATTCTGCCAGCAGGACACGAGTCTCGGTTGCTCAGGATCCAGGCAGTAGCTGTCTATCCATTGCTGTGAGCTGATGCAGGTTTCCCGCGCCAGATCGATTTCGTTTTGTTGTATCAACACCCAGCCAAGCAGGCCGGTACTTGAGAGTACCGTAGGGTGCCTTTTTTCCAGTTTGCCGTATTCGATGGCCGAGGTGAGTGCCGATCGCGCCGATTTCAGATCGCCTTTCATATAACAGTCCATGCCGATGCCGTAATAGGTCACCGATTTCAGCGGCATGTTGGAATGATCCAGATCCTTGAGTACCCGCTCGGAAAGGGCACCGGCACTTTGCAGGTCACTTTTGAGGCGAGCGAGGTACGAACGGATCAAGGAGATTTCAGAGTGAAGGGCGAGCGCCCCGGCAGCGTCGGGATGCGAATCGGCGACACGCTGATCAAGCAAATCCTCCAGGCGATCGAGCAGGGGGTGAATGACGTCCAGTTTGTTGCTAAAGAACAGGGCCCATACCTGCAGCATCAGCAAGCGCGGGTTAGATTCAATCATCTCATCCGGCAGCTGTGCCACCCAGCCCAGCACCTGGAGATTGTAGCCTCTGTGAATCAGCGTATTTCCGTGGGTTTCGAGAACCTGCCCCAGCCAGGGCCAGTCTTCGAGCAGAATAAGCTGGCTAATGGCTTCCTGTACCAGGTCATGACTGAGAAACCACTCCGCTGCCCGGCTTTGCAGGTGCCGAACCCGTTTCGGTGCCTGCTGCTTGAGTCGCAGATGCAAGGATTCCCGGAACAGGTCATGGTAGCGATACCAGGAGTGCGTGGTGTCGAGTGGAATAAGAAACAGATTGCGCTGTTCAAGCAGCTCGAAAAACTGCTGGCTGCCACTGCCTTCACGCATGTAGTCACAGATATCGGCGCTCATGCGCAGCAGGCAGGAGGAGTCGAGCAGAAACGCCTGCAACTCGGCCGACTGCTGATCCAGTATCTCCGACAGCACATAGTCGTTGATGAGTTTGTCTTCGCCCGACAGAGGCTTGATGTAATTGCCACCGGTGTGGCTGATCGACCGGGCAGACATGGCGGCCAGCTGCATGGCTGCCACCCAGCCTTCGGTTTTTTCACGAATGCGGCTGATTTGTTCGGTGTCCAGGTCGAGGTCAAGGTACTGCCGAAAAAAACGCCCGGATTCATCTTCGTTGAAGGCCAGATCGGTGGCATGGATTTCGTCGATCCAGTTCTTTACTCGCCACCGGGCCAGGGGGAGCGCCGGTTCCACCCGTGAGGTGATAATGATCTGAAATCCCGGCGGAAGAAAATCAACAAAATAGGCCAGCTGGCGATGAATGTCGGGGTCCTTTATGGCGTGGAAGTCATCCAGTACCAGGCTAAGTGTTTCTTGCTGTACGCTCACCAGATCGTGGAGCTCGTTTGCCATGGCGGTGATGACGGATTCCATGGGCAAGGTATCAGTTCTATTCAGCAGGCTCAGGGCTTCGACCCCAAAAGACGCCTGTTTTTGCTGAATGGCTCCAATAACGTACTGCCAAAACCGCAGTGCATGGTTGTCAGAGGCGTCCAGGGATAGCCAGCAGAAATTCTTTTCAAAGGTATGCAACCACTGGGATACGAGCGTAGTTTTGCCATATCCCGCGGGCGCGGTCAGCAAAATCAGCTTTCTGCCCGCTCGTGACATGAGGTGTTTGACCAGCCGCGAACGTTCAACTGAGCGGGAATTGATTGCCGGTGCAAGGAACTTGGTTTTTAACAACATGTGTCGTGTTGAGCCCTGAGCCTGCATCAATCCAGGCGTAAACGTGCCTCCGGGGGAAGAGAGAACACAAATGGTGCGAATTTTCCGTTATTTGCCGGGCATGTCAAGGAGATCGTCCGACAAGTCTGCGCTGGTACCTGTGCGCATCAAGTTTTTACCAAAAAAACCGCTTGGCCCGGTTTCATGTCTGTCTGGGGTGTGCGAACCATATCCATTGTCTGACCGGTGTTTCCCGGGTTTTGGTCTACACTAGCAGATAACAGAGACGACAGACGGCAGTTGACTGGACAGGATGATACGTGAAGTCGGCCTCGCGCACAGTTTTATTCCTTCTAAATCCATGTATGAGCATTTAGATCGATCATAGCAATAAAATACGGGCCGTTTCGGGGGGGAGCAAATGAAGCTACAGCAGCTGCGCTACATCTGGGAGGTGGCTCATCACGATCTCAATGTTTCTGCCACGGCACAAAGTCTGTATACCTCGCAGCCAGGAATCAGCAAACAGATACGTTTGCTGGAAGATGAGCTGGGGGTTGAGGTTTTTTCTCGCAGTGGCAAACACTTGACCCGAATTACCCCCGCCGGTGAAGTCATCATTAAAGTGGCCGGCGAAGTGTTGCGCAAAGTTGAGGGCATCAAGCAGATTGCCCAGGAGTTTCGCAATGAGCGCAAGGGTGATCTGGCCATTGCCACGACACACACTCAGGCGCGTTATGTATTGCCGGGCATTATCAAAAAGTTTATTGATGCCTATCCCGACGTGTCACTGCACATGCATCAGGGTACGCCCATGCAGATCGCCGAAATGGCCTCCAATGGCACGGTGGATTTTGCCATCGCGACTGAAGCCATGGAGCATTTTTCTGATCTGATCATGATGCCCTGTTATTGCTGGAATCGCTGTATCGTGGTGCCAGCCGGCCACCCGCTGACGCGCCTGACGACGCTGACGCTGGAAGATGTTGCCCAGTATCCGCTGGTCACCTACGTGTTTGGGTTTACCGGGCGTTCGAAGCTCGATGAAGCCTTTGCCAGTAAAGGGTTGAATCCGAACGTGGTGTTTACGGCGGCCGATGCCGATGTTATCAAAACCTATGTGCGACTGGGGTTGGGTATCGGGATCATTGCCACCATGGCCTACAATGAAACCACCGATTCAGACCTGGTGTGCCTGGATGCAAGCAAGTTGTTCAAGGCCAGCACGACCAAAATAGGATTTCGCAAAGGCACGTTTTTGCGCGGCTATATGTACGACTTTATTCAGCGCTTTGCGCCGCACCTTACCAGGGAATTGGTTGAT
Organism: Oleiphilaceae bacterium; assembly: GCA_041591635.1. GTDB lineage: Bacteria > Pseudomonadota > Gammaproteobacteria > Pseudomonadales > Oleiphilaceae > JACKOD01. Next base: position 11,349 of record JBFHRO010000068.1, read on the forward strand.
GAGGCCTACAACAGGCATGCCAGCAAGGCAGACCTTGACGACTTGTTTAAAGGCATTGAACTGCCGCTTTACTGATCCATCCCGGTGGTATCTGGATACCACCGGGATAATTCGCTGCCTCTGTTACTTCTGCTTCTTCTGTTACTTCTATTTTGTGTGGTTGGTCTGGTGCAAGCCGCACTCCTTTTGGGTCGCCTCTTCCCACCACCAGCGACCCTCTCTCTCGTGTTGGTTTGGCAGTACCGGTTTGGTGCAGGGTTCGCAACCGATGCTGATAAAGCCGCGCTCATGCAGGCTGTTATAGGGGGCTTCGGTCATGCGTATGTAGTCCCAAACATCTTTTGACGTCCAGTTGGCCAGCGGATTGAATTTTATCAGTGTTTTTCCTGCGCCAGCGTTGCCCTTATCCAGTTGTACCACCGGAACCTCGGCGCGGGTCCCCGGGCTTTGGTCTTTGCGCTGCCCGGTAATCCAGGCATCCAGCGTGGCCAGTTTTCTTTTCAGTGGTTTGACTTTGCGAATTGCACAGCATTCACTGTGGCCGTCTTTGTAAAAACTGAAGAGTCCCTTGGCTTGGGTAAAGGCTTCAAGCTCGGTCGCATCGGGCGACAAGAAATGGATGTTTACCTGATAGTGTTCGCGTACCTTTTCAAAAAATCGGTAGGTTTCAGGGTGCAGGCGCCCGGTATCCAGAGAAAAAACCTCAACAGCAATGCCGATGGATTTGGCCATTTCAATCAGGACCACGTCTTCGGCGCCGCTAAAGGAAATGGCGATATTGCTGAAGTGATTCAGTGCGTACTTGAGGATTTCACGAGGCGACTTTGTGCAGAGTTCATTGTTGAGCGCCTCTATCTGTTGTTCGTTCATGGTAAGCCTGTTTCGGTGGAGAGTGTGACAGGCGAAGTTACCAGATCCCGGCAGGTGAATGAAGTCTGGATTGTCGTCATGGGCGTATGGCGATACGCGCTTTGCCCAAAATCGACAGCTCCACTATAATCGCTGCCACCTGTCATTAACCTGCTCAAAAATACTCACGGGAGTTTATTGTGGAACTTGCTTGCCTTGATCTGGAAGGCGTACTGATTCCGGAAATCTGGATTGCCTTTGCTGAAAAAACCGGTATTGACGCGCTGAAGGCCACCACGCGCGATATTCCCGACTACGACGTGCTGATGAAGCAGCGGCTGAAATTGCTCGATCAGCATGGCTACGGACTGGCAGCAATTCAGGAAGTCATTGGCGAACTGGATCCATTGCCCGGAGCGCGGGAGTTTCTCGACTGGTTGCGCGAGCGATTTCAGGTGGTGATTCTGTCTGATACTTTCTATGAGTTTGCCATGCCGCTGATGGCAAAACTGGGGTATCCGGCGCTTCTGTGTCACAAGCTGGAGGTGGATGAAAAGGGGCGTATTGTCAATTACCTCCTGCGTCAGCGAGATCCCAAGCGTCAGTCTGTTCGCGCCTTTCAGTTGTTGAATTACCGCGTCATAGCCACCGGTGATTCGTATAACGATACCACCATGCTGACCCAGGCCGAAAAAGGCATATTGTTCCATGCGCCAGACAACGTCATTCGGGAGTTTCCCCAATTCCCTGCGGTGCATACTTATGACGAGCTTAAAGCCGAGTTTCTCAAAGCCAGCACCCGAGTATTCTGACCCGGGCAGTACGGCGGGCGCGCAGGGCACTCTCGGGAATGAGTGTCCTGTCGCCAGCGGTTCAAGGTTGGTGCGCACCCTGGTCGCTGAAAAAACGACTTTCCAGCATGGACACCAAGTGACTGATTTTCGTCATTGATTCGTGGTACTCACTGTCAGTTTGCGAATCCGACACTATTCCACCTCCTCCCCAGCAGTATATTTGATCGTCACAGCGCAGCAGGGTGCGTATGGCAATATTGCTATCCAGTCTGCCATCAAGGCTGTAGTAGAAAATCGAGCCGCAATAGGGGCCTCGTCCATGGGGCTCCAGTTCCCGAATGATTTGCATGGCGCGTCTTTTGGGGGCACCGGTGATCGATCCGCCAGGAAAGCATCCGGTCAGCAGATCAAGCGGGGTGCAATCAGCGCGCAGTTTGCCGGTAATGGTGCTAACCAGGTGGTGAACATTGGAAAATGACTCTATTTCAAATAACCGGGTGACCTTGACGCTGCCAGTGCGACTGTACTTGCCTATGTCATTGCGCAACAAATCCACGATCATCAGGTTCTCTGCCCGATCCTTGGGGCTGTTGATCAGCGCCTCTTTGAGTTTCCGGTCTTCCTGATCGATGGCGCTGCGGGGCCTTGTGCCCTTAATGGGTTGGGTTTGAATGTTGCCATCCGTATCACAGGCGATGAATTGCTCCGGCGAGAAACTCAGTATCTCGTGATCTCCGGCGTCGAGATAGGCGCTAAAGGGGGTTTTGGTGTTTTTCGCCAGGGCAAAGTACGCATCCAGTGCGTTGCCCCGGCAGCCTGCGGATAGCCGCTGGGCAAAATTGACCTGATAGCAGTCGCCCTCTTTTATGTACTGTTGAATTCTCTCCACCGCCTGCGTGTAAGTGCTTCTTGTCATGTCGTGATGAAAGTGGGACGTCAGTTGAAAGCCGGACGAGTGCAGAAGTGATGGAGGGCGGCTGGCGAGGCTCGTGATCAGGGCTTCAATCCCGGTTCGCAGAGTGGGCGGGCAATCGGCATGAAAAACCAGATATTGGGTCGACTGGTGATGATCTGTAACCAGTGCCCAAAGATATAACCCTATGTGCAACACAGGCAGCGGTGCGCCCCCTGCGGTCAGCATTGAGGCAGGTTCAATGGCGGCCTGAATGTTTCCCATATCGTAGCCGACATATCCAATAAGGCCCCCGACAAAGGGAATGGATGGCTCGGGGGCGCATTTCAGCGCGGCATGACGTGCTTCAATGGCAGCAATCTGGTCGCGAAGCCGGGTCTTTGTAGTGGGCTGGCCTGTCTGCACTCGTGCTTCGTTAATTGGTGCCGCGCTGACAATGCAATAGCGATCCGAGGGGAAGGGTGTGTCGTGACCAAGACAAACCGTACCTGGGTAATGAGCGCGCAACTGCTGCACCAGTGCCGGGAGCGAAACTGCCGCAATGCGTTGGATGCTGATCTTCATGGGTAAAACCGGGTTCGGAGGGTTGATGCAAAAAAAACTGGCGCGAACCCGGATGACAGGCTGCGTGTGCGTGCCAGGGTGCGGCTGATCCGTATTAGAGCACATTTTGACGCCACATCAGGCGTGTATGTTTCAGTGTTTTGCCTTGTGATTTTAAATGTCGGCGTGTTTTGGAGTGTAACAAAACTGTGCGCACTTTCACGGAAGCTAACGCAGCAGTTACATACAATGGGCACCATCTGATCGGCACTCGTAACAAGAACAGACACCTGATCAGAACGTTGATAACAACAATGAAGAATTCCATTCCAAGGAGAATACCAATGAAAGGCCTGAAGAAACTTGCTCTGATTTCTGCCATCTCTGCTGCCTCTTTTGCTGCACAAGCAGAAATGAAGTCACTTGACGACGCAACCATGGG
>JBFHRO010000069.1:0-14632 GCA_041591635.1 Oleiphilaceae bacterium
CTTTCGGTTCAAGGAATTATGTTTAGCGTCACCATTTATGCGTGCAGCGACGGCTTTTTTAGAAACAGTAGCACGCTTAACTTCAAGTTCGAGATAATGTGGGCAGAACTCAGCTACGCCTGACGCCGATAGTGCTCACCACCCTCACCACAGTGGGCGGGCTGCTGCCACTTACCCTGCAAGGCGGCATGATGTGGGCGCCCATGGGCTGGGCAATCATCGGCGGGCTGGCGGTGTCGACCTTGCTGACCTTGTTGCTGGTGCCTGTTCTGTATCAATGGTTGACACGCAAGGAAGGCGACTGCCAGCCTTCAGGCGCTCAAGTGGCGGGCTAACCGGTTGAAGAATCTGACAATGCCCGATTAGCGCCTACACTTGGTGGTTACCTGCCGCACGGCAGCGACCATTCGCTGATGAGGACGCTTCAACATGGCCATTTTTCGCACCCGTGACCGCCAGCCACTGTATTGCCGGGTAATCGGGCATGGCACACCCGTGATCATGCTGCACGGTGTCGGCATGCACGGTGGCCATTGGCTGCCCTTTGTGCTGCCGCATTTGCACCGCTTCTGTTTCTATTTGCCCGATTTTCGCGGGGCAGGGAAGTCGGCCGCCATACCGGTCAATCAACCGGATCTGTTTGAAAATCTTGCCCAGGATATTGAAGACCTGATTGCCCATTTTCAGTTGACTCAGGTGTTGCTGGTGGGTTATTCCCTCGGGGGCTCGGTTGCCCTGCACCTGCACAAGATCGGTGGTTTTCGCCAGGTTCGCCAGTATCTGCATATGGATCAGACGCCCTGCCTGTATAACCAGCCCGATTGGCCCCACGGCCTGCTTGGCGTGAAACAGGCGGCCTTTTTTGCCCGGCTCGACAAGGTACGCCAGCAGCTCACGGAGTATGCCAAGTGCGCCGATCTGCTGGCGTTGCCACGCCCGACGCTAAACAATGTCATGCCCGATCTGTGCGCTATTCTGGCCATTGCCGCCGGCAATCCCTCGCTCACGCGGGTGCTGCGGCAGGCAGCGCGATTCCCGCGGTTGTTTGCCCGTTTCTTCGGGCGCATGACGGTGCACAATCTGCTGGCGTATCTCGAAGGCTATGCCTGTCACGCCCAGGATTACCGTCCCCAACTGGCGCAAATGGATATCCCCGTGACCCTGTTTGTCGGCCGCAAGTCGCAGCTGTACAGTGCGACAGGCCAGCTCGACATGGCGGCACGTTTGCCGCAAGTGCGGGTGGTCGTGTTTGAGCAGTCGGGCCATTTGCTGCAGGTTGACGAACCGCGCAAGTATGCCCGGGAGTTTCGCCATTTCTTGTGGCAAGCCCTTTGAGCCGCACCGATCAGCCACCAACCCGGGTGCTGGTGATCGGCTATGTCTGGCCTGAGCCTCGCTCCTCGGCGGCAGGCTACCGCATGCTGTCGCTGATACAGGCGTTTTTGGCCCAGGGGTGGCAGGTGGATTTTGCCACCCCCGCGCAGGCATCGCCCCGGCAGGCGGATTTGCCCGCGCTGGGGGTCGGGGTGCACGAGATTCGCCTCAACTGCCGCAGTTTTGATGTGTTCGTCACCGGGTTGGCTCCGGATATCGTCCTGTTTGATCGTTTCATGATGGAAGAGCAGTTCGGCTGGCGCGTCGAACAGGCGTGCCCTCAGGCGCTACGGGTGCTCAATACCGAGGATCTGCACGCCCTGCGTGAGGCGCGTCAGCGCCATCTGAAAAAAACGCTGATGACAGAAAAAGAAGCGCAGGAGGCCGTGCCCCGGTGTACAGAAAACGCGCTTTATGCCTTGATGGCAAGCCATGATCTGGCGCTGCGTGAGGTGGCGGCGATTTTTCGCTGCGATCTGACGTTAATGATTTCCACCTTCGAAATGGCGCTCTTGACCGACGGGTTTCGGGTGCCGGCGCAACTCTTGCACTACTGTCCGTTTCTGTTTGACACCCGCGCTGGCCCCTGGCCGGGCTGGGAAGCGCGTCAGCACTTTGTCAGCATCGGCAATTTTCGCCATGCGCCCAACCGGGATGCGGTGCTCTGGTTGCAGCAGCGGATCTGGCCGGCGGTGCGCAGGCAATTGCCCGATGCCGAACTGCACGTTTATGGCGCCTACCCGAGCCCGGCAATGATGCAACTGCACAATCCGCGTCATGGATTTTTGGTCAAAGGAGAGGCAAGCGAAGTGGATGCGGTGATGCTGGCGGCTCGCCTGTGCCTGGCTCCCTTGCGTTTTGGTGCCGGCATCAAGGGAAAGCTGGCCGATGCCATGCGCTGTGGCACACCAAGCATCACGACCGCGATCGGCAGCGAGTCGATGACAGGTACAGAGGGCTGGCCCGGGGCGGTGGCGGATGAAGCCGAAACGCTGGTCGCACAGGCGGTGCATCTGTATCAGCACCGAACCTCGTGGGAGCAGGCGCAGCAGCGGTGTGCGCTCACCCTGACACAAAGGTTCGACCGAAAGCAGCATGAGCCGGCACTCATCGCGGCGATCAACCGGGTTCACGGCACGCTGGCCCAACACAGGTTGGCAAATTTCACCGGTGCCATGTTGCGCCATCATCAGCACCAGAGCACCCGTTACATGGCGCAGTGGATCGAGGCCAAGAACCGTCATTCTGACTGAATGCTTGACCGGGTGCCGCCAGCTAAACCGGCAGGCGGTGATCAGCCAGAACGCTTGAGTACCACCCGATAGCGGGCCTTGCCGGCTTCAAGGTGAGCGATGGCCTGATTCACCTCGGCCATATCAAATACCTCGATGACCGGGGCGATATCGTGGCGGGCAGCAAAGCGGAGCATTTGACTGATAACGGCCGGGCTCCCCACAGGCGAGGCAGAGACAGACCTTTGTTTGCCCATGAGTAGCGGGATACTCAGCGGCAAGGGCTCCAGCAGGGCGCCCACAAAATGCAGCCGACCTTTGGGTTTGAGGGTCGACAAATAGCCGGCCCAGTCAAGCGTGACGTTGACTGTGCACAATAACAGGTCAAATTGCCCCGCGGCCTGTTTCAGCGCTTGGGGATCACGGGAGTCAATGGTTCGGTGGGCGCCTAATAACAAGGCTTCTTCGCGCTTGGCGGGAGAGGAAGTAAAGGCCGTGACCTGACAACCCCAGGCGCGCAGAAAAGCCAGTGCCATATGCCCCAGGCCGCCAATGCCAATGACGCCGACACTGGCGGTAGGCGGGATGGCAAACTGGATCAGCGGGTTGAATACGGTCACTCCGGCACAAAACAAGGGGCCGGCGCGCTCCGATAACAAGCTGTCGGGCAATGCTACCACGCTGGTCGCCTGGGCTCGCACTTTGTCGGCGAAGCCGCCGTGGTGGCCAACAATGGTGCCCGTGGCCTGTTCACAGAGATTGTGATCGCCACCAAGGCAACTGGGGCAGGCGAGGCAATAACCTGCGTGCCATCCCAGGCCTACCCGGTCGCCCGGCTTGAACTTGCGCACGCGCTTGCCTACGGTGCCAATTCGCCCGGCAACCTCGTGGCCAGGAACAAACGGGTATTGAGTGATGCCCCACTCGTTGTTGAGCATGCTCAGATCGCTGTGGCAAATGCCGCAATAGTCGACCTGAATTTCTACCTCGTCATCTCCCAGCGGGCCCGGATCATAAGAAAAGGGTTGAAGGGGGCCGCCGGGTTGCAGTGCCGCGTAGGCGTTAATCATAGAGAACTCCTGCCGGATCATGGGAAAAGGGGAGGCGCCACAAGATACAAAAGCCAAGGGTGGCGCTGATGGCTCGAACCGGGTTAAGGGTTAGTGTAGTCTGTGCGGCCCGGTGCTGCGTTGCTGCGAGCGTATTGGAGTCTGAATCAGGAGAATGGGTAGAAATGAACGCGTTTTTGTGGATAGGGAAAGGGGTTACTCTGTGCTTTTGGGGAGCCGTGGTACTGAGTCTGTTTTCAGTGTTTCCAGATAGGGTGGCCAGCCTTTTGGGCTGGGCAGCGGTGGCCGTACTGGTGCTGCATGTGATCGAGGTGGTGATGTTCGCTTCGCTCTTGTCTACTCACAGCCTCGAACCCAAGTACGACAAAATGCGCGTGCTGATATTCGGCATTTTTCATGTGCTGCCCTTGCTGCTAAAAGAGAAAGCACGCCTGACAAGGCAGTCGCGCTGACGCTTTTCGTCCCCCGGCATCAGTCGGTGGGCAGATTCTGGCGCTTGCCGGCATACACCAGTCCCAGCCGGTTGCCTTGTTGCAGCAACAGCACCATCTGGTTGCCCGGTTCGGTAATGGCGCCGGTACTTTGTGGTGCAGTGATAAAGCCTTGCAGTTTCAGCTCGGTTTGCGAGGGTGACTGGGCCGGGAACGTAAAGCTGATAAAGCCGGTATTCTCGCTGCTGTAACTGCCGGACAGGGTTTGGGTGGTGTTTTCGGTCGGGGCGCTTAGCTGATGGGTTGTGACATCATGCTGGGTCTGGATTGATCGCAGCACAAGCTCGGCACTGGCACTGTTAATGATGCGCAGGGTCGAACCGCTATAGCTCATGGCACTGTTGGTCGTGGTGGTGAGGCCCAGACTATGGCCTTGCAAATCAAAGATGGTACCGGCCAGGAAGTCGGGTTTGGCGGTGCGTAACTGGATGGCGTGACTCAGACCATGGCCGGCGTTGCGCAGGGTGAGCGCGATCTGTGAGCCATCGGGTGCGGCGGCCCCAAAATTACCCGCAATTCGCAACCGTCCGCGCTGGTAAGGCACCTGGGCAATGGTGGTGGCATCCGAACCTGAATTGCCGGTTTCGAGATTTTCTTCCAGCAGGATGTTCATGTCGTTGGTGCCACTGGCGGCACTGCTCAACGCAGTGACACTGTTGTCACTCTGTCGGCCCATACGGTACGTGACCAGATTGGCATTGGGCTGGGTTTCGGTGGCGGTGCTGCCAGTGATGCTCCACTGCGAGAGCTTGCCGGTGGCGTTCAGCAGTGTGCCGGTATCCGAGAGTTGCAGTGCAAAGCTCACCACGCCGTAGTTTTTGCCATTGAGTGACGTGAGGCTGAAAGGCGTGGCGTCGGGGGCGGCAGGCAAAAACGAGAAAAAGCTGAACATGTTCTGGGCTTCGCTGCGGTAGGTGCGCAGCCAGCTGTTCTGGGTTTGCCGGCTGAGCTGGTAGCGGTTGCCGGTGCCGAAATGGGCGTTGTGCAGCGCATCTTGAGTGCTGGAAGACTCCTGCTTTCGAAACACGTTGGATACCACCGGATTGTATTGCCAGCCTGTACCGGTCGAGCCGGTCTTATCGGTAATGGTCTGCAGCGGCACCTTGCCGGTCAGGTAGTTGCCGGTGATGCCAAGAAAGGTATTGCTGTTGCCGGTGGCGAAGGAGTTGGGCTCGGTGAAGCTGGCCAGCACCTTGTTGCCGCCCGGCAGGTCCTGCAGTTCGGTGCGAAGGAACGGCACATCGCCCGAAATGGCGGTGGCGGTCCGGTTGGATGTCAGCACCAGTATTTGCAGGTTGGGGTAGGTGAACGCAAGGCCGCCCTGGGTGACGGGGGTGCCCACCTGGGTGGCTATCTGGGTGGCCAGCACCGTACTTTCAACCGCATCGGCCGAAAAAGCCCGGTTGAAGTTGAAGCCTAAATAATTGGCGTTATAGCGCTCATAGCGGGCAAAGTTTTTTACAAAGTCGGCATAGAGGGGATCATCCGCTTTGGGAATCTCCCGGGTGGTGGCGCCAACGAAGGGCGACGTGGCAGAGAGTATGGTGTCGAGCGCCCGGGCCACGTGCTGTTTGAAGTCGACGGTGTTACCCAGAAACGTCAGGGCCTCCGGGATGGTCGCGGTGGCGGGAATGTCGAGCTCGTAGTTTTGCACCACCGAGGTCAGCCCCCAGAGGATTTCCAGTTTCGATTCGGGCTGCTGCGGACAGCCTGTTTCTTTGGCACAGGGCAGCAGGTTTTCGAACTGGGCAGTAGTGGCGGTGCTGAAAAGCTGATTGACCAGGTATTGGGAGGCGACGTTGATAACGTTCTGGCCGCTGGTCTGAAACGGGGCCATCAGTGTTTGGCCATTGGCCAGCGTGGCCTTGACAAAAATATCGGCGCGTGCCGGAGGCTCGGCCACGAAGTTCACCGAGTAGGTGCCATCCTTGTTGTTCACCACGTTGTAATCCGGCACCACATCGGGGTTGAGAATGGCGCCCTGGGAGTTCAGCTGCACCACCTCGATGCTGTTGGCTTCAATGGCCCCCAGTCCGCGCAGCGCATAGGCCTTGTGCGGTGTCAGCCAGTCGAAGAGCGTACGATCCCAGCTGGCAAGCATGGCTTCGGTGCCTTCGACCGTAACGCAATAGGAAAAGGCAACCGTTTTACCCGCCGCCTGACAGGCATTGATTTCCGTGGTGCTGCCTTCACTTTGCTGCTGGCTGTCGCCTTTGTCTTTGGGTTTGAACGAGTTCGGCGCCTTGGCAGCCGCCTTGACGGCATCGTTGCCACCGCCGCAACCGGCGAGCAGCAGCGCACAAAGGGTCAGCGATGAAACAAGTAAGGATCGGGTCGGATGCATCAATGTATCCCTCGTCAAGCAGGCAAAGAATCGGCAGCGCTTAAATAATGGCAGATTCCGGGGGGGATGTCAGACAGGATTCTGCCAAGATGGCAGAATCCGGTTTGCCTCTGCACAGCCAAGGCTCAGAAATGCAGCCTCACACCCACAAACAGGCCTTCATCCAGCGTGCGGTGCTTGTTCTTGTGTTCGAATACCTGGTAGTGGTAACCGGCCAGAACATCGGCCTTGGGAATAACGCGGTAATTCACCTGAAAATTGACATCGACCATGTCATCGGCATCTGAAAAAGCCAGGATGCTGGGCGCATAGTGGCCGCCAAGTTCTACCGACAGGCCGGGTGCCTCAGGAATGTTGACCCGCACTTCACCGCCGAGGGTTACTGCACCGCCATCGATAGGATCGTTGGTGAAATAGTAGAGCTTGGTGCCAACGGCCACCTGGGTGGGCAAATTGCCAAGGGCGGTGCGGCCCGTAGCATGCAGCGCCAGATTCGCTAAGTGGGTGCCACCTTCGTGATACAGGTAGCCGGTGCCGATGCGCATATCTTCTTTGGGATTGTGGCTGATGTGGGCGGCCGCACTGTCGGTGCTGATTTTGGCATCAAGTTCGGCGGCCTGTGCAGATACGCCAAACGACGAGAGGCCAAGCGCAACCAATGCGAGCGCGATAGGGTTAGTTCTCATGAGCAAGCCTTGAATCGGATAGATGAATGAACAGAAGGAGACGGGCAGCAACAGTACCCAGAAGTCGCCGGGAATGGTAAAGCTTTGCTGTGCCCATGTGAAGGGGCGAAGCTAGCGATCCCCGGTCAAACCGGTATCAATTTCGATCCTTAAATGAAATGTAATGTCGGGTGAGGATTTGGACAGCAAGTCCTCGCTTAACCCGAGCGACCAGCGCTGCTGCTTGCTGACGTGGTAAACGCCGGCCAAATGTAGTTGCCACTGGGTAAAGCCGGTGATCTTGGCGCCACTGTTGTAAGTCGGTGAGGCAATGTCAGTCTGGGCGCGCAGGTCCCAGTGGTGCGGCAGGGGTAAGGATAAACCGGCGCGACCACTGAAGCTCACCGGCACAGGCGAGGCTCCGATGTGGCTTTTGGCATCCAGGTGCAGGCTCAAGCCGCCCCCCAGCCAATAATCGAGGTTCTGCCCGGCGAGCCTTGTATTGGCCGTGAACAGACTGCCCAGGCTCACATCCACTGCCTCGTTGCCGGTGAGCTTATCCCCGTCTCCGGTGGGGAGTTCGAGGCTCAGGCCCAGGTAACGCCAACCCGAAGCGGTGGCGTCGCGGCGGGTCAGGTCTGCTCGCAAGTCGCCGATGCCGGTATGGGGCCGGTCCCGGTAAAAGAGTTCCCCTTGCGGATTTTCGTAGGCCACCAGATAGCGATCATTCTGGGCGCTTTTACGCCCGGCCTGGGGCAGTGAGGTGGTTTCGTGAAAATTGAAAATAAAACGATCCAGAAAGCCCGCGCCATGCTTGAACAATGGCAGCTTGATCCCCAGTTGCCAGTGCTCGGCCAGGCCGTACTGCCACACCAGGTCGAGGCGGTGCGTTTCTCCGTCAACCCAGCTCATTTCCTCGGTGGTTCGGGATGAGGCGTAGTAATTGGCCAGCTGCCAGCTCAGTGCGATCTGCTGTTGATCGACTCCGGCCCAATGATCCGACAGCGGTGCCAGCCCGCGGTTGGCTTGCAGTGGATTGAGATTGTCCAGATCCAGGGTCAGGGCGGTCTGCGCGAAGGCGCCGGGGACGAAACACACCAGCGCGCCAGAGAGGGTGAAACACAAACGCGCCAGTACCGCAGCGCCCGACAGTCGGGCCAGTAAGGGAATCAGTGGCAAGGTAGGCCTCTAGTCAGCGGAAGTCGAGAAATGCTTGTGTTGTGACGCCAGCTCGGCGGCAATGCCGGCGCAGACGATATCACACAGGTCAAAAATAAACGGGGCGGCAATCGAGAAGTAGGCCAGATTACTCTCGCTACGGCGGCGCACCATGCCGCCGGCACGCAGGGCGGCAAGGTGCTTGGAGATATTGGGCTGGGTGCTGCCGGTGGCTTCAACAATCTCGGTTACGCTTTTTTCTCCGTGATGCAGCAGGTGCAGGATTTTGAGGCGCATGGGGTCGCTCAGTAATTTGAAGCGACGCGCGATCAGCTCCAGCGCGGCATCATTGAGCTCGGTGACAACGGGGGTCATGGTGAGGGCGTACCTTTTACAGGAATAAGAGCGTAACTAAAAGAATCATAGCGCAAAGATACTCAATTATAGTGCTTTGACAAAATAACTATGTGGTTATATAGTTATTCAAAATCTTCTGGAGTCTTGTCATGAAATCCTGGCTGGTGAACTTTTCCCTGACACATCCTCGGCGGCTGTTTGCGCTGGTGCTGGCGGTAACCCTGGCGCTGGGCCTGCAGATTGCCCGTATTCAGGTCGATACCGACCCGGAAAACATGCTCTCGGCGACCCAGCCAGACCGGCTTGTCCATCAGGCCATCAAAACCCGTTTTAATCTGTCCGACATGATTGTGCTGGGCATTGTCAGCCCCACCCGTATCTATACCCCGGAAACCCTGGCGCTGATAGATACGCTTTCCCGTGCCATTATCGCTATTGACGGGGTGGTAGGCACGGATCTGATGTCACTCAGCCGGGTGGATAACATCATCCGCTCGGCGCCCGGTGAGATCCGCTTTAGCTGGATGCTTGATCCCATGCCACAAACCGCCGCCGCCAGCGATGCCGTTGCGCAGGCGGTGCAACGCTTGCCGTTGCTGCATAACACCCTGGTATCAGAAGATGCCAGGGCCGCTGCCATCTACATTCCGGTGGTCGAAAAGAGCCAAAGCCATCGTATTGCCACGGCGGTGCGTGCCTTGTTGCCGGCAGACACGGACCTGGAATTCCATATCACGGGTTTGCCCGTGGCAGAAGACACCTTTGGTATCGAGATGTTCGTCCAGATGGCAATTTCTGCGCCCCTGGCGGCCTTAACCATTTATGTGCTGATGCTGTTTTTCTTTCGCAGCCCCGCGCTGGTGGCGGCGCCCATGGTGATGGCGATGGTGGTGGTGATTGTCACCATGGGGCTCTTGATAGGTACGGGGCATACGGTGCATATCATGAGTTCCATGATTCCGATCTTTCTCATGCCGGTGGCTGTGGTCGATTCGGTGCATATTCTTAGCGAGTTTTCCGACCGCTTTCGTCCGGGTGATAACGTGCGGGACAAAATCAAAACCGTGCTCGGGCATCTGTTTACGCCCATGTGGTTTACCTCGCTCACCTCTGCCATTGGTTTTGCCTCTCTGGCCCTGACGCCCATTCCTCCGGTGCAGGTGTTTGGCCTGTTCGTGGCCTTTGGCATCCTGCTGGCGTTTTTGCTGACAGTGACCTTTATTCCTGCGTGGATCGTGTCCCTGTCGCCCACGCAACTGGCCAGATTGACGCAGCGCCGCACGCATGATGCGTCTACGGCTTCGCGAGGGACGCTGGGCAAAGCACTGGCGGCAATGGGGGCCTTCAGTATGCGCCACGCGAAATGGGTGCTGCTCATCACGGGGGCAAGTCTGCTTGCCAGTTATTACGGTATGCGCCAGATTCAGATTAACGATAATCCCGTGCGCTGGTTTGAGCCCGAGCACGAAATACGGGTGGCAGATCGGGTGCTCAACAGCCATTTTGCCGGCACTTATGAGGTTTTCATGGTGTTGAGCAAGACCTCGCCGCCGGTCAATGAAGTCATTAACGCAACGCTGGAAAAGGTGCTCGCATCGGCGCCGGCCGACGCCGTGCCGGCTTATCGTGACGTGTGGCGCGGTATGGCGCAGTCAATGGACGCCAACGCGTCACTGGAGCAATGGTTGCAACGGCTTGACGATGCACTGTTTGATGCGGATACCGGATCGCGCGATTTTCTTGAAGCCATGGCCGGGCAACTTGCCCGTGCCCAGTCGTCGCAGCAGTACTTTCAGCAGCCAGAGGCACTGGCGTACCTCGATGCCTTGCAGGCCTTTGTCAATGCCACGGGCGATGTGGGCAAGTCCAACTCGCTGGTGGATTTGGTCAAAACCGTCTACCGGGAATTGACCAGTGGTACCGCCGCAGATTATCGCCTGCCCCAGACGCAGGCGGGCATAGCGCAAACGCTCTTGAGTTATCAGAGCTCGCACCGGCCGCAGGATTTGTGGCATATGGTCACGCCCGACTACAGCTCGACAGCGGTCTGGCTGCAGTTGAAGTCGGGCGACAATCAGGCCATGGATGCCTTGCTGGGCAAGGTCGAGCAGTATTTGACCGAACATCCCCTGCCTCCTGAGGTGACGCTGGATTGGGGCGGGCTTACCTATATCAATGTGATCTGGCAGCGGGAAATGGTGTCGGGAATGCTCTTCAGCCTGCTGGGCTCCTTTGTCACCGTGTTTGTGGTGATGGTGGTGTTGTTCCGCTCGCTGGTGTTTGGCGTGCTGGCCATGGTGCCTCTGACCATTACTATTTGCGGCATTTATGGTCTTGTCGGCTGGACGGGCAAGGACTATGACATGCCCATCGCAGTACTGTCGTCGCTGACGCTGGGCTTGTCGGTGGATTTCGCCATTCACTTCCTGCAGCGCTTGCGCGAACTCTATCAAACGCTGGGCTGCTGGCATGAAGCGCTCAAGGCCATGTTTGGCGAGCCGGCACAAGCCATCACCCGTAATGCCGTGGTGATTGCGCTGGGCTTTACGCCTCTGCTGCTGGCGCCTTTGATTCCCTATCAGACCGTGGGGGTGTTTCTGGCGCTGATCATGTTGTTGTCCTGTTTTGTGACCCTGCTGGTATTGCCGGCGCTTTGGCATCTGAAAACAAGACAGAAAGTTTCACAATGAATCCGACCTGGGTGGAGAAAACGATTATGGCAAGCACCGAGCAATTGACGCACAGCACTACGACACAAGGCAATATCAAGCAAGGCAGCCGTGGTCTGGGCAGGTTTCTGCTGGCCGGATTTGTGGCGCTCATGACAGCCACAGCCGAGGCACAAACACAGGCGTTGAGCGCCCTGGACATCATGACACGCGCCAACCTGGCGGCGTTCTATCCCGGTGACGATGGCCGGGCTGAGGCGAGGATGAAGATAGTCGACAACCAGGGACGCGAACAGGTACGTCAGTTTGTGATCATGCGTAAAGATCTGCAGGAGGGCGGGGATCAATGGTTCTATGTGCTGTTTTCTCGTCCGGCCGAGGTCAATCGCACGGCTTTTCTGGTGAAAAAACAGGTGCGTCAGGAAGATGATCGCTGGCTCTATCTGCCGGGGCTGGATCTGGTCAAGCGCATTTCTGCCGGCGATAAACGTACCAGTTTTGTCGGCTCGCATTTTTATTACGAGGATATCTCGGGGCGCAATATCAATGAAGACGAGTTTGCGCTGATGGCGGATGAGAAAAGTACCTGGGTCATCCAGGGCACGCCCAAGAACCCCCAAAGCGTGGAGTTTAGCCGCTATCGGGTGACGGTCGACAAGGGCTCCTTTTTACCCCTGGTGGCGGAGTACGACAATGCCCAAGGCAAAGCTTACCGGCGGGCGGAGTTGCTGAAGGTCGAAATGATCGAGGGAATCCCCACCGGGACTGTATTGCGAATGACGGATCTTGATACCGGTGGCTACACCCTGACGCAGATGCGAGGGGTTCGTTATAACCTGGGAATTCCCGAGGCGGTATTTACCGAGCGCAGCTTGCGCGCGGTACCACGGGAATGGACCGACTTGGCGAATTGAGCGAGGTTTCAATGAAGCGGGTTATCCAAAGTGTCGCGGGCATGTTGCTATCCTGCGCAAGCTGCTTGGTGGCGGCGCAAACGCCGGCACTGCCGACATTGCCTGAGCTTGATGAGGCGGCAGACTCCTGGGAGGAATGGGGGGACGAAACCACCACCGACACCGCCGCTAATTTGCAGTGGCAGGGTTTTGCCGAACTGCTCGCGGGTATTCGTACGGGCAACAACCCCTATCTCGACAATGATATGACCGCGGCAGAGGTGCGCCTGCGCGGTGAAGTCAGTGGTTATTTCGATCAGCTCTTTGCTGTGGTGAAGCTGGACGCCACGGGGGATCAGGTGACCGAAGCCCTGGATCTTGAATTGCGTGAGGCGCTGTTGCAGTTGCCCGTGGGAGGCGTCGCGGATGTGCGACTGGGACGCCAGATACTGACCTGGGGCACCGGGGATCTCTTGTTTGTCAATGATTTGTTTCCCAAAGACTGGCAGGCATTGCTTGCCGGCCGGGACATGGAGTATCTCAAAGCCCCCGCCGATGCACTCAAGCTCAGTTTTTTCTCGTCGGCGGTCAATCTGGATCTGGTCTGGCTGCCGCGCTTTAGCGAGGACAACTACCTCACGGGTGAGCGTTTCAGCTATTTCTCGCCCCTGCAGGGCCGCAAAACGGCTGCGCCACCGCGCTTGATGGCCCCTGCGCCCGATACCGATCCCGTGTCGGATGAAGTCGCACTGCGGTTGTTTCGCCAGGTTGAAGGTCTGGAGTTGGCGCTGTATGGCTATCAGGGGTATTACCGCCAGCCCCAGGGCTATCAGCCGGCATTGGCGCAACCCTATTTCCCGGCATTGAACAGTGTCGGGATGAGTGTCAGGGGAACGCTGGAGCGAGCCATAGTAAATTTCGAAACCGCCTACTACGACTCGGTGGATGATCGCAATGGCACCAATCCTTACGTCCCCAATTCGCAGTGGCGCTATCTGTTCGGCGTTGAGCGTGAACTGGTGACCAATCTTAGCGCCAGCTTGCAGTTCTACGTCGAAAAGATGGCCGACTATCACGCCTACAAGCAAGCACTGGCGGGGCCAGCCGGCCAGGCGCGGGCGTGGCGACAGGTCTACACATTGAGGCTGACCGAGCAGCGGCTGCGAGGCAACTGGACGAACTCCCTGTTCGTGTTCTATTCGCCGTCTGAGCGCGACTACTTCGTGCTGCCCGAGGTTCGGTATCGCCTGAGTGACACACTGCATGCGGCCCTGGGTGGACGTGTACTTGGCGGCCAATCGGAGCCTGGCTTTTTCGCTGCGATCGAAGAGAACTCCAATGTTTATGCAAGATTGCGACTTAATTTCTAGGCGCACGCCCAAGGCGTAAAAAGCGCACGATGCCCTTTTGGGGAAAGGCGCTCAGGCCGTGACGGCCACTTATATTGGTGAATAGTTCACCGGTACTAATGACTTAGTCATCACATTAGCGAGGAACATAACGATGAACATTAATGAAGCACTGAGATTATTGGCGGGTATTGTCGTGTTGATTAGTCTGCTGCTGGGAATATACGTAAGCCATATCTGGTTTTTACTTACGGGATTTGTGGCGCTCAACTTGATTCAGTCGGCGTTTACGCACTGGTGCCCTGCCATGTGGGTCTTTGAGAAACTGGGATTGCCGAAGTAATTGCAAATTTTGCGCAATAAATTAGCGTGCCAGTCAGTGTTTTTGGGCGGGTAACGTTGGTTTTCAGCCTTTGCATGATAGAATCACCTCGTTTGTCTTGCATCTGGCTGATCGATTCTGGAACGCGAACAGGAGATGAAAGACAATCTTTGAACAATCGTTTTCAATTTTTCCACAATGTCAGACTGTTGTTGCAGGTGATGCGCCCGTCCCGGGCCGTTTGCCGGCAAGACACAGCCTCAAAAATAACAATGACAGGAAATCAGCTTGTGAGGCTTCACAGGTTTAACAGCATTGGAGCAGGATGTTTTTGAGGCGGCCAGAATCATCGCAACATGGAAAGATCCGGCCATTGAGTGGTCGGATCTTGACCTATGTTTTTGTTTTATGCTCGATTTTTGGTGCGGTCGTAGCCTCGGTTCAGGTGTGGGTCCAGTATCAAAGCGATATCAAACGCTCGGAAGCTTCACTGCAGCAGGCGTTGCGTACGTTTTCCGGCACCATTCTCAACAGTCTTTGGCATGTGGATCGGCGCGAGCTGGTTGCATCGCATTGAGGATCTAGCGATTCGTCTTGTTACCTATGGAAGTGGAGGTCATGCCCGTGTCGTCGCTGAGATCCTACATGCGCGTCGAACATGTTCAATCACAGGCTTCCTGGACGACTTGAATCGTCAGCGGTGGGGGC